>JBDHFW010000042.1:0-15974 GCA_039590175.1 Gemmatimonadota bacterium
GGTTGTCGACGGTGCGCCGGGCGGACCGGATCGTGGTGATCGAGGACGGACGGGTGGTGGAGGAGGGAACGCACGCTGAGCTGCTGGCCGCTCGCGGCCTCTACCGCCAAATGTCCGACGCGAGCAGCGGGATCCCGAGAACGGGAACGGGCGGCTGAACGTGAGCCTGACTGTCTGCGTCACGGCCAATACGATCGGCTACCCGAAGGGGGGTGGCCACCTGTGGGTCTATCTGAACTGGGCGCTCACCCTTCGTGCGCTGGGCCACCGGGTAATCTGGCTCGAGGCGATCCCACCGGACAAGCGTCCGGAGAAGGTGCATTCCTGGATTGTCGCACTCCAGGAACGACTGGCTCGACATGGCCTGGACGGCACACTCGCGCTTTGCTCGCGTCATCCCGGACGGTTGCCTCGGGCACTGACCGCGGGGTGTCTCGATGAGGACGTGGCGAGCCAGGCCGATCTCGTGCTCAATGTGGGCCACGTCGACCGAGAGGATCTGATCTCCCGATTTCGCCGGTCCGCTTACATCGACATTGACCCGGGGCTGAACCAGGTGTGGATCAGCACGGGCCAGATGAAGCTCGCCCCGCATGACATCTACTTCACGATCGGCGAGACCGTTGGCCGGCGGAGCGCGCGTTTTCCTGACTGTGGCGTATCCTGGTATCATACGCCCCCGCCGGTGTTCCTCGACGCCTGGCCACCGACGACCGCGCCCAACGGCGCGTCGTACACCACAGTCACCCACTGGTGGGGTTCCCTGATGGTGTATGGGGGCGAGAGCTATTACAACGGGAAGCGGGACGGATTCCTCCCCTTTGTGGATCTACCGCGCCGTGCGGGCAGACCGCTTGAGCTGGCTGTGTGCTTAGGTGAGCGGGACCAGGAGGAGCGCGCGCTGTTGGAGCGGAACGGCTGGATCATTCGACACGCGCATGATGTGGCCGGTACTCCCTCGGACTACCAGAGCTACCTGCGGAGCTCCCGCGGCGAGTTCAGCTGCGCGAAGCCGTCGTGTGTCCACCTGGAGAACGCGTGGGTCAGCGACCGCACGCTCTGTTACCTGGCGAGCGGCAAGCCGGCGATCGTCGAGCACACGGGGCCAAGCGCGTTCTTGCCAGATGCGAGAGGCTTGTTCCGCTTTCGGACGCCGGATGAGGCCGTGGCGGCTCTCGACCGTGTCGAAGCGGAATACGACGAGGAGTGTCGCAACGCGCGGGCGCTGGCTGAGGAGTTCTTCGATGGGCGGAAGGTCGTGAAATCGGTGCTGGATCGGGCGCTCGGGTGAAGCTGGTGCGGAACAGTTCGACGCGGTTCGCTTTACGGTGTCCGTAATGGCCCGGATCGTGGTGTGCGGGTACATGGTGCGTTACCCGGTCGTTGGTTTGGCGCTTGCCTACCTCCACTACGTGCTGGGTCTGGAGCGCCTGGGTCACGATGTCGTTTACCTCGAGGAGAGCGGGTGGCCGGAGTCATGTTGGGACCCTATGGCTGGTCGGCATGGTGACGATCCAAGGACCGGGCTTCGGATCGTCCGCGACCTTGTTGAACGGTACGGAGCTCGCGCCTCGGTTTGCTACGTAGACCGCGAATCAGGCGCAGTCGACGGTGCGACGTGGGAGGGCGTGAAGTCGATGCTTCGGCGGGCCGATCTTTTATTGAACGTCGGCGGCGTTTGCTGGCTGCCGGAGTTCAGTTGGTGTCGCCGTCGAGCACTGATCGACATGGATCCGTTCTTTACGCAGATCGGCCGGTTTGCCGGAGACAGCTTGCATCACCACGACGTCCACTTCACCTACGGCGCCAACATCGGCGCACCCGATTGTTCGATACCCGGTGGAGGGATCGACTGGCTACCTACCCTGCCGCCGGTCGTCACCGACCTCTGGTCATCGGCAACCGCCTCCAGCCGGCCAGCCGACCGGTTTACAACGGTCGCTCACTGGAGTGCCTACGGCGCGGTCACGTACGACGGGGAGCACTATGGGCAGAAGAACGAAGAGTTTCTGCGCATTTCTGACCTACCGAACCGCACTTCGGAAACCCTGGAAATAGCGGTTTCAGGGATCGACTCTCGAGACAGCCAGCAGCTTCTGGCAGGTGGCTGGAGTATTCGGGAAGCGGCTGAAGTCAGCACGGAGCCGGAAGCATACAGCGCGTACATCACTGGATCGCTCGGCGAACTCAGCGTGGCGAAGAACGCCTATGTGAAGACGCGGAGCGGCTGGTTCAGCGACCGGAGCGTCTGCTATCTGGCTGCCGGACGTCCGGTGATTCTCCAAGACACCGGATTCTGCGACCGGCTTCCGACAGGAAGGGGGCTTTTCTCGTTTTCGACGATGCAGGAGGCAGTCTGCTGTATCGAGGAGGTGTTGTCGGACTACGGGGCTCACCGACGCGCTGCCTCTGAGATCGCTCGGCAGTTCTTCGCTCACGATGTCGTGCTTCCGCGACTTCTCGAAGCCGCACTGCGGACACAGAGATCGCTTGGAGGTGCGACGTCCCCGGGGTCGCCAGCGTGATTGTCGTGTTTGCTGGAAGCATCGGTCGCTTTCCGGTTGGTGGTCACGCCTGGGTGGACCTTCAGTACTTGCTCGGCCTGCGCGAGCTCGGCTGTGACGTGTACTACGTGGAGGAGTGCGGGGAAGGCTCGTGGGTCTACAACTGGGAAGAGGAGGAGCTGACCACCGACCTCGCGTATCCGACCTCGTACCTGCAATCGTGCCTCACGCCCGCTGGCTTCGAAGGAAGATGGATATACCGCGCGGGGGACATCTCGGTCGGTATGGAAGTAGAGAAGCTTCGCGACATTTGCCGATCGGCCGACCTACTGATCATTCGCGGTTGCCCTATCGAGCTTTGGCGGAACGAGTATTCGTGGCCGCGCCGGCGAATCTTCATCGACTCAGATCCCGGCTTTACACAGTTCAAGTTGGAGCGCGGTCATTCCACCCTGCGCGCGACCGTCGATCGCTGCGCGAGGCTTTTCACAGTCGGCGGTTGTGTTGGGTCCGGAGACTGCCCGATTCCCACGCTTGGCAGAGAGTGGATAGCGATACTCCCACCCGTCTGCCTCTCGGAGTGGCCAGCCGCACCGGCCGGCGACCCCGCCTACTTTACCTCGATTATGCAGTGGCGTAGCTACGACGAGGTGACCTATGAAGGTACGATTTATGGCAACAAGAACCTGGAGTTTCCGAAGTTCATAGACCTGCCCAAACGCACCTCGCAACCGCTTCGCATGGCGGTAACGGGCGTGCCACCAAACGAGCTCTCCGAGCATGGGTGGGACGTGGTTACCGGATGGAAAGCGGTATGGAGCCCCGAGCAGTACAGGGACTTCGTCAACGAATCAAGAGCGGAGTTCGGCGTGGCCAAGCACGGCTACGTCGTCACGCGTGGGGGTTGGGTTAGCGACCGAACCGGCTGTTACTTGGCCGCTGGCCGACCGGCGCTCGTTCAAGACACCGGCCAGGCGGATCGGCTCCCCGTGGGAGAGGGGCTGCTCACCTTCCAAGACATCGATGAAGCGGTGGACGGAATACGCTCCATCAATGCCGATTATCACCGGCATTGCGCGGCCGCGCGGCGGCTTGCCGAAGAGCACTTTTCCGCCAGCCGCGTCCTTTCCTCGATGCTGGAATCTGCAATGAACTGACGCTTGAGCAATCATGAGAAGAGAGGAGTGTCGAGCCATGCACAGTGTCACGATCGGGTTCACGCCACGGGAACGCTTCTCGCTGGCGGCAGAATCCCTAGAGAGCATTTTCGACTGCACCCGTGTGCCATTCGAGCTGATCATCGTCGACTGCAACATGCCCCGGAAGTACCGGGATGAGGTGGAGCGCGTCATAGGGGGCAGGGACAACGTGAAAGTCATCCGCCGCGACCACTACCTGTTGCCCAACGCGTCCCGCAACCTGGTCATTCAAGAGTGCGGCACGGAGTATCTCTGCCTGATCGAGAACGATGTGATCGTCCAAGACGGCTGGCTCGAAACGCTGATCGAGGCTTGTGAACAGCATCCGGCGGACGTGGCCGTACCCCTGATAATGGAAGGGCCGCTCGGATCCGCGGAAGCCCACTTCGACGACAAACTGGGACAGGTGAAGGTCGTTAATACTCCGGAAGGTGCAAAATGGGAGATAGTGCCGAGAGAGCTATCGCGGCACCATGACCGTGGCAGCGAGCGGCGGAAGGTGGAGTTCGTAGAGCAGCACTGTTTCTTGTTTCGCCGGAGCGTGTTCGACCGCATCGGCCTTTTCGACGAGGAACTCAACACGCGCGACGAGATCGACATCAGTCTCGCCCTCTATCAGGCCGATGTCCCCATCGTGCTGGAGCCGAGTTGTGAAGTGCACTACCTGGTGCCGTATCCGCCGGAAGTAGATGAGACCGAGTACTTCTTTTTCAAATGGGATCTCGAGCGCGGTGCCGAGAGCTTCGAGCGTCTGCGCGAAAGGTGGAACCTGGTTCGCGTCCCCGGCGATATGGCATTCATTCGAGAGCGGAACAGGATCGGAAGGATGCATCAGATTGGCGAAGAACTCCGGCATTTGGTTTCACCGGAAGCATCGCTCATCCTCATCGATGATCAACAGTGGAGTGGAACGCCCATCGTGGAAGGACTTAGCGTGGTTCCTTTTCCTGAGCGAGATGGTCTCGCGTGGGGCGCCCCAGCGGACGATGCCGAAGCCATAAGCGAGCTCGAGCGACAGCGGCAGCAAGGCGCCGGCTATGTCGCCTTTGGGTGGCCCGCCTACTGGTGGCTCGATCACTACGAGGGTTTCGCCGGCTATCTTCGATCGAACTTCGCGTGCTTGGCCGAGAACGACAGCTTCACAGTTTTTGATCTTTCGGAGCCCGTCGAGGGTTGAGCAAGCCAACCGTCGTCATTCTGGGCATTCTCGGGAGAACGCCCTTCGCCGGCATCGCCTGGCAGGTGATGCACTTCGTGGAGGGTTTTCGGCGTGCCGGCTTCGACACGTACTACGTCGAGGACACAGGGACTTGGCCGTACGACCGCGAGCGGAACGTCGTAACCGATGACTGCAGCTTCATTGTGGGATACATCGCCCAAATCATGGAACGCTGCGGTATGGAGGACCGTTGGGCCTATCAGGCGGCCTCCAAGAACAACCGAGTCTACGGACTCTCAGCAGGCGATCTGCGACAGCTTTATGGACGTGCGGCTGCCCTGGTCAACCTCACGGGTGCCACCATCCTGCGTGACGAGCATCTTGGCGTGCCCATCCGCATCTACCTCGAGACGGACCCCGTCCTCCCGCAGATCGAGATCGACCAGGGTCGGGAGTTCACAATCGACCTGCTTCGCGCGCACACCCACCATTTCACATACGGTGAGCTGATCGGGACTGCCGCCTGCGAGATACCGGCCGTCGACTTCCAGTACCACCCAACCAGGCAGCCCGTCGTGGTTGACTGGTGGAGCGATGCGAACGGCGTTCCGGACGCCCAGCAGCCGTTTACCACGGTCGCCGCCTGGCGCCAGACCGGCAAGGACATCCAGTGGCAAGGTCACACCTACACTTGGAGTAAGCACCACGAGTTCCTCAAGGTTCTCGATTTGCCGCGTCGATCAGGGAGCAGCTTTGAACTTGCTCTCTCAGCGATCGACGATGATGAAAGGGACCTGCTCGAATCGAGCGGTTGGAGTGTGGCCGACGCCCTTAGTCTCAGCTCGGATCTCTCGACATACCGGCAGTTTATCTGCGGCTCGCGAGGTGAGTTCACGGTGGCCAAGGATCAGAACGTGCGGCTACGCAGTGGCTGGTTCAGCGATCGCAGCGCCTGCTACCTTGCCGCGGGCAGGCCGGTGGTCACTCAAGACACGGGTTTCAGCGAGATCCTGCCTACGGGGAAAGGACTCTTCGGGTTCACGAGCAAGGAGGAGGCGGTGGCCGCCATCGATGCGATTAATGGCGATTACCACGATCACTGCCGCGCTGCCCGGGAGATTGCAGAAGAATACTTTTCCGCGGAGAAGGTCGTGCGTGAGCTCGCCAGATCAGTTGGGCTCCAAGGCGGGTGAATCGTGGTCCGCCGGGTGATATTCAACGCCGACGACTTCGGCGCTTCTGCCGGCATCAATCGCGGGATCGTCCGGTGCCATCAGGCGGGCGTTGTGACGAGCACCAGCCTCATGGTCACAGGCCGGGCTGCACGGGAAGCGGTGGCACTTTGCCATGACAATCCAGCGCTGTCCGTGGGCTTACACTGGGATGTATGGGGAGAGGACGAGCGCGAGTTCGATCTCCGGGACCTCTCCGCTGTCCGGCGGGAGCTGCTAAGACAGCTCGACCTATTCCAGGAGCTGGTTGGAAGGGCGCCGACCCACGTGGACTCGCATCGGCATGCGCACCGAACACAGAACGTCATGCAGATCTTTGCTGAGGTCCTTGCGCCAATGGGCATTCCTACGAGGGGCGACGGGCTCGTAGGCTACGTGGGTGGATTCTACGCGCAGTGGGAATGGACGAAGACGGAGCTTCGATACATCGGCGTGCCTTTCCTACTCCATCTTCTTGAGACCGAGGTGGGACCGGGCTGGACGGAGTTCTCGTGCCATCCTGGCTTCAGATCTCCTGACTTTCAATCGGTCTACGATGAGGAGAGGGAAGTGGAGGTACGAACGTTAACTGACCCGCGGGTGGCGGCCGCAATAGACCAGCTGGGGATCCAGCTCAACAGTTATGGAGACCTGGCGGCGATTCGGTCGGCCAAGTAGCGCGCTGTCCCGCGCGAAGTACAGATAGGCGGCGCGGTGCGGGAGTTTCCCTACCGCCGGACGATTTCGTTGGAAAGCAATATCTTGGCAACGACCTGCGCATAGAATTCGTGCCCGAGGAGGGACGGATGCCCGTCTCCAGTGAAGTTGGCCGACAAGGTCTCCAGATCCTCGTCGGTCAGATGTACGTAATCGAGTGTGCCGTGCACCTTGTGATCCGTGAGTTCTTCCAGACTTCTCAGAAGCTCCATGCGCTGCCTGGACGTTCTGCCTGCTCCTCCGAACTCTTCTCGCTGTCGCAGTTCCGTGCGCGACGCAAAATGTATTAGCAGGTATGGCACCCCCGTTTCGCGGATTTCCTGTGTTCGGGCTGCCATCAAGGAGTCTTCAGCGAAATGGCGCAGCCCATGCCGCGGCATCTGCGAGGGGCCAACCCTGGTGTAAGTCGAGTGCAGAGGTTCACCGTGCACAAGCAAGTCGATCACGAAGGATTGCGTAAGGCTCATGGGATTCGCCAGCATGCTTGACCTTCGCCTTCCGGCCACAAGGCGCTCTTCCAGTTCCCTGGCGATCGGGTCGTCTTTCTTGCCGGTTTCCAGCATCTCCTGACACCATTCGCCGGTTGCACCAGAATGGATGAGAAAAGCGTCCGTGGCGGTTTCCCATCCAGGATTGGGTTCCGCTATTGTCGCTATGAGGACGCGCTCATATCCATCGAGAACGGTGTTCGTTCGCCAGAACCGGCCACGATCCAAGTCGTCGGTGATGAACGCGAGTATCGCCAGGTCCGGCTTCCACTCCGCGATCTTGGCCGCCGCGAGATCGAACATTTGCAGAAGCCCGTACGCATCGCGGCCGAAGTTCACGATGTGAACCGATGTGCCGAGCTCTCGTTCGAGTGCGTCTTGCAGGAAGTTGGGCCACGTCATCCATTCACCCTTCGGCGTCCTCATCGGTCTCTGAGTAAAGGAGTCGCCGAAGACCAGGACCTTCAGGGTCGCATCCTCGTAGGATCCCTTTATTCGACCACTGTTTCCGCGCTCGTTTATTGCCCACCAGGTCAAGGGATCCCAGCAGTCGATGACCTGTCCGTCGTAGATGAAGCCGCCTCGGTAAGTGCCAGGAACGTACTCGAAGCCAAAGGCTTCGCTATAGGTCACAGGACTCGTTTGTAGGTACCAAAAGCCACTATCTGCACCGAAGTAATACGGGTGCTTCCAGTAGAGGTAGCCGCGGTATGCGACTTCAATGCCGATAAGGGCCACCAGGGTGGAGAGCAAGGCTAGGAGTAGGTTCTTGAGCATTCGCTGTACTGCTTTCCTATTAACGGTAATAGGACATGGACGATGCGATGAGTTGGGCTTCAGTCAAGCCCCACCACCTCGCTAGAGGGACTCCTGCCGCCGGTCCGTGCGTTGCGTACTCTCGGCCGCGGCCGCAGCCTTCTCCCGCAACCTACTCGTAACATGACCATTCGGGCAGCATTCTTGGGGTCAGATTGACGTCGAATATTCGCTGTGCTGATCCAACTTGAGTCCAGGCAGCGCTAAACCTGACACTACCAGGTCTCGCGGCAACGCGGTGAGCAAGCTCGCGAAGAACGGCGCCGCGTTCGCTTTTGGGATTCTCCTCTCCCTGCTGGTTGTCGAGATTGCCTTCAGGCTATTCAATCCGTTTGAGTTGCGTGTTAGCGGTAATCGCATCGTGCTTCACACGAATGTGGAATGGACGTACTCTACACCGCCTGAATCGCAGCTAGATGCGGAGATCGTCCATCGCAAGAACAACATCGGCTTCAGGGGGGAGGATTACGACGCTTCGAAAGACGCGCTGCGGGCCTTTGCCCTCGGAGGCAGCACTACGGAATGCTCCTTCCTGACCGACGGGAAGACGTGGCCCGATCGACTGAGGGCGAAGCTCCAGCCCAGTTTCCCACGATTCTGGCTCAACAACGCCGGCTTCGACGGCCACTCGACGTTTGGCAACCGCATCTTGCTGAATGATCACATCTCTGAGTATCGGCCGCACCTTTTGATCTTCTTGGTCGGCATCAACGACATGGGCGTCAACAATCTGAACGTCTCAGAACGGCAGATGTTGGCGTTTCTTTCGAACCGCAGCGAGGCCCTAAATGTCGCCGTGAGCCTATACCGGTCCTTTAAAGCACGTAAACGTGGGATCTGGCACAACACTGAAGGACTCAGGGAGAGTTGGCTCGTCAACTGGGATATCGATGCGGAGACGATCGCGGCCCAAATCTCCTACGTCGAGGAGGGCAAGAACGAGTTTCATACTCGGCTCACAGGGCTGGTGCGCGCGTCGCGATACCTGGGCGCTGAGGTGGTCCTGGTTACGCAACCTGCCCTTTACGGGCCAGGCACGGACGACAGAACCGGCCTGGATCTTGGACGTATCGGGGTGGGCGGGGTCGATGGTAACACGGCCTGGATGCTGCTGGAGACTTACAATGATGTGACCCGGGCCGTGGCCCAGACTCAGGGGGTGCATCTAATCGATCTCGCCAGGTTACTTCCCAAGAGCTCGCACTATTTCTACGACACACTGCACTTCACCAACGAGGGTGCTGGAAGGGTCGCCGAGATTCTCTACGAGAGCCTCTGTCCGTTCATGACGGAACGCTTTCCAGACGAGACATTCGCGACATGCGAGCTGGACGACCCGCTCGTGGAATCCGGTGTCAGCCGCTAGGCGATGCCAGCCGTGTCCTTATCGCTCAAATCAGTTTACCCTGCGCTGGTTCAGCGATTCTCGCCTCTTGGCTCTCGACCTCGACGCCAGTATTTGAAGACTATCGCTGCGACTCGTTCCGATCCGTTCTCGTTAAAGTGAATGTCGTCGTAGAAGATGGTCGTATCTCTGGGCAATTGGCTGGCCACATCGATGCATTCGACACCTCCAACCTGGCACACGTCGAGGACTACGTCATTGAACTGCTCGAGCATTTGGTCCAGGACCTCTGTCGAGTAGTAGCTCTGCCAAAGCTCATCCGCCCAGCCGAACCAGAGTAGGCCTTCCTCTTCGATGCTCAGATTCGGCCTCCACATGCTCGGTTGCGTCAAGAGGATCAGACGGAGCGATTCCGCCTTCGCGAGTTCGACCATCGTCTCTAGTCGTTTTCGGAACTCGTGAAGGTGCTCCGACAAGTCGGGCATCGTCGTCACGCGCTCCGCGGCCTGCCTTCTCAGATTCCGGAGATCCACATAGCCCAAGCCTGCCCTGTCTTGGACAATTTTGCCCTTCGAAGAGACTCGCTGCCTCAGCTTCTCGTACGCTTGCCAGAGCTCGGTCCCCTTGATGGAGAGGTCGCCTTCGCTTTGCAGGTCGTTTGGGATAGCCGAGAAAGCAACTTGCTCTCGCTGGCGCTCGTCCATGCTGCCAATCTCGGTGTGGTGGGTCGCATGCATCATGTCGTTCACGCCTACCATCAGCAGGATGGCGTCGATCCTGGGGTATTGAGGCAGCAGATGCTTCATATAGAGGATGTGGTCATACGTATCCAGACCGCTCTTGCCCAAATTTCCCACCCAGACTCTCTGCGGCGACAGCCCACTCAATCTCTTCTGCAAAAGAGCAGGCCACGCTTCTCCCTGGTCAAGGTAGAGGCACTCAGTTGTGCTTCCCCCGATTGCCAGGATCCGCAGGTCATCTTCATCGGAGAAATCGTCTCCACGTATCCCGTGAGCATTCGTCGAGAAAAGGGATCTCCCCGAGACTCCGGGCATGATTCCAGGCATTGGATCGAAGATGGTCTCGAGGTTCGGGGGGCGAGGATAGTATTCGGCATGCCGATTCCTGAAGACTCGCATCAATGCTTCACTGACCAAGAGAGCCATCACGAGCGAAGCGACCAAAAGTCCGAGATTAGCTACGATTCTCTTCAATTGGCGCTCTTCTCGGGTCTCGACCTAAGGTTCAGCATGCTTCTTCACGCTGCTCCTGACATGGCGATTCGTCAAGTCGGCAAGGGACTTGCCTACGATGACCTGCAACCGACCCTTGCGGCTAGGTTAATCTTGGCCCAGGGCCAAGGCGCTCTGTCACCTCGTGCAATTGTGACCCGCGCTCCCGGGTTCGACTGGATGCTCTGATTCTTAGGGGATTGACTAATGAGACAGCCTCGTTCGACGAACCTGAGCGGCCTGGTACTGCTCTTCCATGCCTTGACCTTTGGCGCAGCGGAGAGTGACGGCCAAGAGTTCAGTCCGGAGGAGACCCTCCGGGTCTTTGTCGACTGTCCGAGCTGCGACCTCGATCATTTCCGGCGGGGAGTCAGGTTCGTCGACTACGTTCGTGATCGTGCCGATGCGGACGTGCACGTCCTCATCACGACCCAGGGCACCGGTGCCGATGGAACCCTCTACACGCTTGAGTACATAGGCCGCGGCGATTTCGCAGGTCTGGACGATGAGCTGACCTACGGGTCGAGTCCTGCCGACACGGAGGCGGAGGAGCGGGACGGCCTGACTCACCTCTTCCAGCTCGGTTTGGTCAGATACGCGGCCAGAACCCCGGAGGCCACCCGCCTTGCCGTCTTGTACAGCCCTCCAGCACTCCCCGCTGGTGCCGACAGCGCGGCAGCGCCGTCGGGCGCCAGTGCCGCAGGGCGTGAAGTCAGCGATCCGTGGAACAACTGGGTGTTCCGGGTCGGTGCGGGCGGCAGCTTCAGCGCGGAGCAGCAGCAGCAGTTCGCGAACGCCTACGGGTCGCTGTCGATAAGCCGAGTCACGGAAGCGTGGAAAATCAGCCTCCGATTGAGGGGCAACTACTTCGAGAGCCAATTCGAGATCAACGACACGACGACCATCGAAAGCGTCACGGAGGCCTACGGCGTCGAGGGCTTGCTCGTGCGTAGTGTCGGAGACCACTGGGGAGTGGGTTTGCAGCAAGAGACCGAGTCTTCGACGTTCTTCAACTATGACCTGGCGCTTCGGGTCGGTCCCGCTGTCGAATACAATATCTTCCCCTACAGCCAATCCACGCGCAGGCAATTCCGAATCCTGGCCTCCGTGGGTTTTAACAGCTTCAACTACATCGAAGAGACGATCTTCGGAAAGACGTCGGAGACACTCTACGACGGGCGTCTCAACATGAGCTTCGACGTAACAGAGATATGGGGGTCCGCTCTCGCTGGGGTCGAAGCGTCTCAGTACCTTGGGCAGCCCGGAAAGAACAGGCTGTCCTTCTTCGCATCTCTCGATGTTTCGCTGTTCAAAGGCTTCGGGCTGAACGTCAGCGGGGACCTGTCCCGAATTCGGGATCAAGTGAACCTTCCCGCCGGCGAGGCGACGCCGGAGGAGATCCTCCTGCAACAGAGGGAGCTGGCCACCGATTTCCAATTCTCGCTATCCGCCGGCTTCACCTTCACGTTCGGGTCTATCTACAGCAACGTCGTGAACCCGAGGTTCGGGGGCTGATCGGAGGGGTGGTATCGTGCACGAGCGGGACCATGGCCGGAGCACTGAGCGAGAGTAACCGACCGTGAGCAAGAGCCTCTTCTCTCGAGTGCGTGAAGTGGGCGTGAGCGCGGCCCAGCGCCTCCTGAAGCCCTCCGCCCGCCCGGCGGCCGATAGGGGCGCAGAGCGCATCATCCTCGTACTCAGCGGCGGGGGGCTGCGCGGTCTCGTGCACGTGGGAGCCTGGCGGGCCCTCCTCGAGCGCGGCCTGCGGCCCGACGTGATCGTCGGCACTAGCATCGGGGCGCTCGTAGGTGCTGCGGCCGCTGCCGGTGCTGACTGGTCGTTCGTGGAGCGCGCCGCCCGGTCGGTCGTCCGCAAGGAGATCGCGGCGCTCGACCGCCGGGTGCTTCTCCTCAACGGCGTTCGCCGCCCGGCGCTCTTCCGGGGCGAAGTGCTCCGCGAGTACATGGAGCGCCTGATCCCCGTCCGCAGCTTCCAGGAGCTCGAGATCCCGCTCCAGGTCAATGCCGTGAACCTCGGAACCGGTGAGATGAAGTGGTTCGGGACCCCCGTCGGCGAGGAGAAGGTGGACCCGACGGCCGACCTCCTGGACGTCGTCTGGGCCTCCTCCTCGGTGCCCACCTTCTACGCTCCGGTCGAGATCAACGGCTCCTTCTACATCGATGGCGGCATCCTGGACACCTTCGCCCTCACGCGAGCCGCCGCGCTCGGCGCCACCTGGATCCTCGCCGTGGATGCCACGACGGAGGGGGTAGGGGATGAGCCGGTGGACCTGATCGATGAGGGCATGCTGGCGATCAACGAACGGGTGTTCGGGATCGTATCGGGTGCCCGCCGCCGCGCCGTGCTGGAGCGCTGGTCGGGGCCTCCACTCACCCTCGTTCGTCCGGCCGCCACCCATATCCCGGCCTTCGACTTCGAGTTCAACGACTACCTCGTGGACGAAGGACACCGCGCCATGAACGAGGCGCTCTCCACCCCCGAAGCGAACGAGAGGCTCGGCCGAGCCGCGCCCGCCCTCAAGGCCTCCTGAGGGCGCGCTTCCCTCGAGTCCAACCAGCCCTGGAACCACTCCTTGACAGTGTTAACTTAACAGTGTTAGCTTAACGATGTTAATGCCGGGCCCGAGCGCCGAAACTCAGAGCTCCCCGATGCCGTAGTCATGGTTATAGGAGCCCGATCGTAGACTCGATCGGCTTCCCGCAGATGAGACGAGGGCTTGATGCCGAAAGTCGCAGATCCACAGCGCGCCGCCGAGACCGACGCGGCGATCCTGGATGCCGCCAGGGATGTCTTGGCGGAGGAGGGACTCGAAGCGCTCTCGATGCGGGCCGTGGGGGCTCGCGTCGGGCTGAGCGCGACGTCGCTGTACAACTACGTCGAGAACAAGCAGGCGCTGGTCGACCGGGTCGTGGCCCGCGGCTTCCGGCGCTTAGAGAGCTACATGTGGCGCGCGGTGGATGGCGTTCCGAGCGGCGGGTTCGAGCGCTTGCAGGCGCTCGGCTCGGCGTACCTCCGGTTCGCCCGTGAGAACGAGCAGTACTTCAAGATCATGTTCACGATCCAGCCCGAGGATCCGAGGGAGATCGAAGAGCTGCCTGGAGAGGGCGGCCGCCGGATCCTGCGGGAGGCCGTGGCCGACGCGATCGCCTCGGGAGAGATCCGGGCGGCGGACCCGGACCTCGTGGCGCTCTATCTGTGGAGCTCATTGCACGGTCTGGCGACCCTGTCGCTCGCTTGCGACATCATCTGCGAGTGCTCGTGCGGATGCAGGGACGGGGGCGAGTGCACGTGCGCGGCAAACCACGAGTGGGGCACCGCAGGCCTCACGGCCGAGAAGCTGTTCGAGCTGTTCGGAGAGTTCTTGGCCGACGGTCTTCGGCCCCGTGACGGGCAGGCGGATGCGGGCGTCTCGAAGGAAGCGGGTCGCGGTGCGGCCGGCTCCAACCGGGCCGGCTCCAACGGGATCGACGAGGCGAGCCAGAACGGCGGCGGCAAGCGCGACGCATGAGCGGGATGTAAGCGAGATGAAGGTGAGTGGGGTGAAGGGTCGGGATGATAGAAGGGAAACGGGAGACATGTCGATCATAGAGCGAGTGACCGGGAGAGCCGGAAGAGAGAGCGGGCGGAGCAGCGGGCCGATGCCTTTACGGCGGGCGGCGGTGGTCGTCGCCGTCGGGGTCGTGGGGTTGGCCGCCGCGGCGTGCGGCACGGGCGTGGCGGAGGAGCCCGCCCAGGATGCGCCGGCCGATGAGGCGTACCGCCGGACCGTCAACGTGGAAGTGGTGGAGGTGCAGCCCTCCGACTTCGCGTCCGCCGTTCGATTGATCGGCGCCGTGGAGGCACTCCACGACATCACGGTGAGCGCCGAGGAGAGCGGCGTCATCGAGCGCTTCTTCGTGGAGAAGGGGCAGCGCGTCCGCGCGGGTCAGGCCCTGGCGAAGATCGACGACCGGGTGCTTGCCGCGCAGGTGGCGGAGGCCGAGGCGGCCACCAAGGCGGCGCGGGACACCTACGAGCGCCGGCAGCGTCTCTTCCGCGATGAGGGGATCGGCACGGAGGCCGCGTTCGTGAGCGCGGAAGCTCAGGCGGAGGCGGCGGAGGCGCGCGCGGGCGCGCTCCGCGCCCGGCTCGAGCGCACAACCGTGCGCTCGGCGGTCTCGGGTGTGTTCGACGACCGGTACGTGGATGCCGGCGAGATGGTCGATCCGGGCGACGAGGTCGGCCGCATCATCGACGCGAGCCGCGTCAAGGTCGTGGGGGGTGTGCCCGAGCGGTACGCCGCCGATATCGTGACCGGCGGCCGGGCGGAAGTAACCCTGGATGTGTATCCGGGCCGCGTCTTCGAGGGCGAGATCTCCTTCGTGGCGACGGCGGTGGAGCCGAAGAGCCGCACGTTCGAGATCGAGATCCTGCTCGACAACCCGGACAACCTGATCAAGCCGCAGATGGTGGCCGGTGTCGAGCTCCCGACTCGCGCGCTCCAGAACGTCCTGGTGATTCCTCAGGACGCGCTGCTGCGCGTCGAGGACGGCTACCAGATCCTCGTCGTCACCGAGATCGAGGGCGAGCTGGAGGCCGAGGCGCGGCAGGCCGTGCTGGGGCCGTCGGCGGCCAACGCGGTCGTCGTCGAGGCCGGCATCGAGCCCGGCGACCGGGTCATCATCCGCGGCCAGCAGCAGGTGGATGCCGGCGACCGGGTGCGGTTGATCGGCAACCCGGATCGGGCTGAAGGATGACGGATCCGACGACCCCTCCCACCGGCGCCGGGAAAGGAAACGGCGCCGGCGGCAACGGAGTGGGGCCGGGGTCCGAGCACGCCGGGAGCCCGCTGGAGCACACGGACCGGCCTGACTCAACCGCCCAACGGCCTGGAGGAAAGCGCTACAAGCAGTTCTGGCTGACCTCGCTCGCCGTGGACCATCCGACGAGCGTGCTCGTCCTCACGGCCATCATTATCCTGGGCGGCCTGGTCTCCTATCTCCGCATCCCCAAGGAGTCGATGCCGGAGATCACGGTGCCGTACGTCGCGGTGAACACCTCCTATTCCGGCGTGGCCCCCGAGGATATCGAGACCCTGATCACGCGTCCGCTCGAGGAAGAGCTGAACGAGATCGCGGACGCCCAGGAGATCACATCGACTTCGGTCGAGGGCTACTCGAGCATCCTGGTCGAGTTCACGGCCGGGATGGACATGACGGAGGCGCTCCAGCTCGTTCGGGAGAAGGTGGACATCGCCAAGCCGGAGATCCCGGCGGCGGCCGAGGAGCCGATGATCCTCGAGT
>JBDHFW010000043.1:0-15908 GCA_039590175.1 Gemmatimonadota bacterium
TCGACGACCTTAGTCATGACCTTCTCGGCGCGCTCGCAGGAGACAGCGGGTGGCAAGAACGTATAGAGAAGCGACCGGCTGCGCGCCGAGCCCTCCCAAATCTCCCACGCTCCTGATCTCGTCCTCGTGAGCCGGTATTTCTTGCCCGGCTCGGTCGGCCGAACGAACTTCCCAACTGCCATAGGCGGTGAGCTAGATTCCCCAACGGGCTGGAGTGGTGCTTGGCATCCCTCATCCAACGCCTGACGCAGCGCAAGATCGTCCAATGGGCGATCGCGTATGTAGCCGGAGCATGGCTCCTCGTTGAGGTGCTCAGCTTTATTGCCGAGAATTTCGGCTGGCCTGCCGGTATCGTTCGCGGCGCGGCTGTGTTCTTGGGCATCGGTTTCTTCGTTGCGCTCGTTCTCGCCTGGTATCACGGTGAGAAGGGCCAGCAGCGCGTAACCCGCCTCGAGCTATCGATCATCGCCGGTCTCCTTCTCTCAGCGAGCGTGGCAGTAGCGTACGTCAGTCGGGGCTCAGCGCCTCAGGAACCCGAGACCGGCGCTCAACCGACGCTGACGATCGACCCCCGCGCCATCGCCGTGCTCCCATTTGCCGACATGAGCGCAGAGGGCGACCAGGAGTACTTCAGCGACGGCATCGCCGAGGAGCTGCTGAGCCTACTGGGGAAGATCCCTGGGCTGCTGGTGGCGGCACGCACCTCGTCGTTCTCCTTCAAGGGCCAGAACCTGGAGATCCCGGAGATCGCCGAGCGCCTGCACGTGGCCCACGTGCTGGAAGGCTCGGTGAGGAAAGCGGGCAACGAGGTACGGATCACGGCGCAGCTGATCCGGGCCGCTGATGGCTTTCACGTGTGGGCGGACACCTGGGACCGCTCGCTGGACGACATCTTCGCCATCCAGGACGAGATCGCGGCCGACGTGGTGGCGCAGCTGAAGGTCACGCTGCTGGGCGGGGCGCCGAAGGTCGAGCAGACCGATCCCGAAGCGTATGCCCTTTTCCTGCAGGCGCGCCAGCTGGGCCGCCAGTTCACGGCCGAGGGCTTCGAGCAGTCAATCGCGCTGTACGAGCGGGCGCTAGAGATCGATTCCGATTACGCGGCGGCCTGGGCAGGCCTGTCCAACAACTACGGCAACCAGACGAGCTTCGGCCTGCGGCCGATTGACGAAGGCTACCGGCTGGCCCGCGAAGCCGCCAACCGAGCGCTGGCCATCGACTCGGAGTACGCACCGGCGCACGCCCTGCTCGGCCGCGTCGCGATGAGCCATGAGGGCGACCTGGCGGCAGCGGCACGGCACTACGAGCGCGCCCTGAGGCTGGCGTCAACCGACGCAGATGTCCTTCGCTCCGCCGCCAGCCTGGCCAAGAACCTCGGCCGCCTCGACGATGCGTTCGCTCTCCAGGAATACGCGGTTGCCCGCGATCCGCTGAACCCGAATGCAAATGCCGGCCTGGGCTTTACCTACCTAGATAGCGGCCGCCTGGACGACGCCATCGCCTCATTCCGCACCGCGCTGAGCCTGAGCCCGGGTAGTATCGCCGTGCAGTCGGGCATAGGCCTGGCGCTCCTTCGGAAAGGCAAACCAGAGGCCGCGCTGGCGGCAATGCAGCAGGAGTCATATGAGCCGCTTCGCCTGATCGGTTTGGCTGTGGCCTACCATGCGCTGGGGCAGGCGGCCGAATCCGATGCCGCGCTGGCTGAGCTGATCGAGAAGTACGAACAGGAGGCAGCTGTTAACATCGCTTATGTGTTAGCGTTCCGCGGTGAGGCCGATCGCGCCTTCGAGTGGCTGGACAAGGCGATGGAGTACGAGGATCCGGGCCTGGCACTCATCGCGGTGGAGACCCTGTTCGCCAACATCCACGACGACCCGCGCTGGCTGCCGTTCCTGGAGAGCATCGGCAAGTCGCCCGAGCAGCTGGCGGCGATCGAGTTCAACGTGACGCTGCCGAAGTAGGTGAACGTCAGCTCAGCCGACCGTTCGCTTCAGTCCATGGATTATCTTGGGGCGGTTCCTTCGGGGCCGCCCCTCTGTACATCCTGCTAGAACTTCCAGGGGCTGACCCGCGTCAGACTCACCGGCGCGAGCCGCGTCGCGCTCTCCGTGCGCGAGGTTGCGGCCACGGCAGCCAGGGCGACCACGTTCGCATAATCGTCGTGCCCGCCCCTGGGATGGTCGATCACGTCCTTCCCGCCCGCCCGCGTCCTTCGCTCCAGGCATTGCAGCTCACGGGTCTGCTGCGGGTGGTCGAGCAGCCGGATTCTGCCTTGGCTGAACAGCGGCAGCGACTCCAGATAGGCCGCAGACTTGTCGAGCTTGGACGGCTTGTACGTGATCCCCGCCTTCTCGAAGCATTGCCTCACCCAGCCCGCAGCGTACCGATCTCCCGTCACGGTCCGAACGCGGTAGGTCTTACAGAGCCGGGCGATCTCCTCGACAACACCCACGAGCTCGGGGCTTTCACCGCCGCGACGTGACCAGCCTCGAATCAGGTCCTGGACAACAAGCGGCTCTGAGCGTTCACCCTCACCGTGGACGATGGACAGCGTGAACGCGTCCCGACCACCGCCGCTCGGGTCCACGGCTGCTTGGTAGAGAACGCCCTTCTGCGGCGGCAGCTCGTGCCTGCCCTCCTCGACCGCGTCGGCCACCCATTCCCATGGCAGGAACGCGCTCAGATCATCGGAGAATTCGGCTTCGTATTCCCTGCTGTACCGCTGTGGATCGAGCCGCCGGAGCCGCTCCAGCCTCTCGCGCGTGAGCGAGGGGTTCATGAGTGCGCTGGATGCCTTCCACACGAGCACGTCCGGTGAGTCGCCGCCGTAGTGCTTCTGGAAGTCATCGAACAGCACGCCGCCTTTCAGGTAGGGCGTCGAGATCTTGACGAGCCTTGGGTTAGGAAATGACAGCTGGCCCCGACGGATCGAGGTCTGGATCTCCACATCGGCCTCCGCCTGGCCTTCGAGACGGAAGAAGCCAAGTTCGTCCAGCACGCCGACCGGGATCGACCATCCTCGAAGACTGCGTAGCGTGGAGGGGAAGCAGGCGACCGTGATCCCGTTCGTGAGCTCGATCTCGCTCGCGAGGATGTTGGCGACCATCCCGCTTAGGAGCGGGCTGTGTTCCAGGTATTCGCGGGTGTATCCGAACGCGATGGCGGTGGCCCGGCGGTCCTGCGCCACAAGCGGGACCATGCCGCGTTCGCCTTTCGATAGATGCCGGTCATGGCCACCGAAGATCGCCTCGTAGAGGACGACCGGAGCAGCGATCCGAGAGTCCTTTCCGGCCCGAGCTCCGGCGATTACCGTGACCTCGGAGAACGGCTTTCGTGGGTACTTTTCGCGGCCCGTACAAGCCCGCCAGAGGCCCAACTGCCCCTCGCTCAGAGGCAGGCCGTAGATGGCCCGCAGAAGGGTTTCCTGGGCGTCCGAGAGGGTGAGTCCGAGGAGTTGCGCGTCGGTGACGAACTCGATGATGTTGGGCGCGGCCTTCACTCGTTCGACGCTTCGCCGTATTGATCGACGACGTATTCGTCGAGGTCGTGGACCTTCGCTCGTCGATCGAGTCCGAGCATGCCCATGTAGCGGGCCAGACTCAGCTAGCTGCTGCCGTTCCTTCACCACCGACAAACAGCTTCCGGTCACGTTTGTTGACCAGAGACGGCTGCTCGAACAGCCATGCGTCGATTCCGTCGAGCAGCACCTTGGTACGAGCTGACAGTTCGAGCACGGTAAGCTGCTGAGCAGACACCTGCCCCTCGCCACCCAGGTCCTCCATTAGCGAATCACGCCAGGCGGCGAGCGCTTTGCCGGTCTTGGTCCGGCCATCTATCGACCGCTCACCCCATGCCCGCATCACCTGTTTCGCCGGGGTAAGGCCGTGACGCTTGTAGATCCGCTTCCCCCCAGAAGCCGGTTTCCCGCCAGTCACGGCGTGCAGCCCACGGTCACGGAACGGTCAAAGTGGGAGTAGAATCCCTTGCGCCACGCGGGTTTTCGAGCGCACCGTGGATATGAAGTCCCATGTTCATCCAGACCAAAACCCGTAATCGATGACCTAATGCTGTGAGCCTCCAGGCGGCGCTCGATAAGCTGGACCAAGAGGTCGAGGAAACCGAAGCGTTCCTGAGATCGCACCGAGTACGAGAAGACCGGTATTTGTTCGACCACGCTCTCGCGCTCTACCTGCAAAAAGCCTTCGAGGCGGCTGATGCCGTTCGTCTGCTCGCTCGGAACCAGCACGTGCGTCGAACTCCATTGCTTGCGCGGTTTCTCTCGGAGACGCTTATCGATGTCGGGTATCTCACGACGCGGGATGGTTCTGACCAAGAAGATGCTGCCGCACGATCTCTGGCTTGGGTCCTCTTGGAGGTAGAGAGGCATTACACGAACGCCAAAGCTGCAGAAGGCCAAGCTGATCCGGTTCCCGCTCCGACCCCGCCCGAGACAGCGGAGCAGGGTCTTGAGCGGATATGCGCGTCGCTCGAAGCGCGCGGCATGTCGAGTGACCCGGTTCGCAACGCTTTTCAGGAGCTGCGCGGCAAGACCAATCTGCCGAGACATTGGAGCGGGCACAGTGCGAAGACCCGTCTTGAAATGGCTGAGAGAGCCGGTATCAGGGTCCACCGGGATGATTGTCTTCGACATGACCGATCCGGCCCAGATTCCGCGGATCGCCGAGCCGCTGCTCCAACAGCTCGAAGCGGAGATCGACTTCACGCCGGTCATGAACTTGGACGATCTGCGAAGGGCTCTGTCCGGCAGCTAGTGAAGCGCCCCTCGATTCTCGCCGTCGCCTTCGCGCTCGGCCTGCCGGTCGCGTCTGCAGGGCAGGACGCAGGCACACCGGAGGAGCGGCTGCGCGAGCTCGGGATCGAACTTCCCGTTCCGTACGCGCCGGTCGCCAACTACGTGAGGGCGGTTCGGTCCGGGAGGCTGGTCTTTCTGGGTGGTCACGGGCCGTGCGAGTTCGCCGAGGAGGACAGGGGGAAGGTCGGGCGGGACCGTACGGTTGACGAAGCCTACGAGAGCGCACGCCGCACGGGGGTCTGTCTTATCGCTTCTCTCAAGGATGAGATCGGAGAGCTCTCCAGGGTTACTCGGATCGTGCGGGTGTTCGGGATGGTCAACGCTGTCGACGGCTTTACCCAGCATTCGCAGGTGATAAACGGCTGCTCGGACCTGCTGGTGGAGGTCTTCGGCGAGCGGGGCAGACACGCTCGCGCTGCGGTAGGCATGGCGTCCCTGCCCTTCGACATCACCGTGGAGATCGAGATGATCGTCGAAGTCTCGGGCGACTAACGCCTGCCGATTCGGGCGTGGCCAAGATGTTTTCGAGCCATCTCTCAGCCGATTGACGTTTGCCCTGCGTCGCCGAGCGGCCAACGTTATAGGTGGCATGTCATTTGCTGGACCCGGCAGCATGGTCTCTCTGACAAGACCCCAACGAAAGGTGGGAAGAGGCTGCTGCTTCGTGGGCTCCTCAGCACCACACGGGCGCAGGACACCGTCGAGTACGTCCTTCTCATCGCGCTGATCGCCCTGGCGATTACCGCCGGCGTCCTGACGTTCGCGGACTCCCTCAACAACATGTACCGGGACGCGACCGAGTGCGTCCCGATCCCTGGAAAGGGGCCGCCCGAGGGTGTGCCAGGGGAGGGGCCGCCGGACTGCAAGGGCGGGAGGAAATAGTGGCGTTGAATCCGATCCCGGCCGTGGCTCGCTAAGGCAAGCTGCCGATCAGACGTCGAGTGCGGCGCGAGCGCGCTCGTACTCCTCCGGCCTTACGTAGAAGATCTGGCCGAACCCGCCCCGGCCGTCCGTGACACCGGTCGAGGCGTACACGTTGACCCCGGCGGCGGCGAGCCGCTCATAGATCCCGGCCAAAGCGCCTAGCACGTCTTCGCCTTGGGCCAGCAGTGCCGGGTGCGGCCCGTCCAGCTCCAGCCCGGCTCTCCGCCCCTCACGGCTCAGCTTCCCCGAGTCCGTGGGAAAGACCGTGAGCTGGGTATACAGCGGACCCAGCGGCACCGCCGAGAACGCGAGGAGCTCGATGCCCAGGTCAGCCAGCTGCGACAACAGCTGGAAACCCTCTCCCGGCCTATCTCGGACCGTGGTGTGAAAGTACTCGACGCTTCGGATACTCGTAGCCATCGTCAGCTCTCCGAGAGAGATGGATGGTCCTCCATGACGTGAACGCCCGCGGCCGAGGACAACCACGGGCGTTCAGGGTCTGCTTGGCCCGCTGCCACGAGGCAGCCGGCATGTGCCGAACGTCGTCAGTCACCGCTTCCCGGCGGAAAGTCCTCGAGGATCTTCGCCACAGCCTCGTCAATGCGCTTCTGGGCTTCCTCCGGCGACGGGTTGTCGCTCGAGAGCGTCTTCGATCCCGTGGCCGTGAAGATCATCTCCTCTCTCTTGGTGTCGAACATGGCGATGACAAGCGTGCCGACCTCGTAGCGCGTCTCGGTGGTTCTGCTGGTGCTCATGCCGCCCATGCCGCCACCGTACCATCCGGCTCGGCCCCAGCCGTAGCCGCCCCAGCCGGTGCTGACGGTCTGGAAGGACGAGCGCTCATCCGTCGTGACCTGCCATCCTACTGCGGCGTCGGCGTCATCCGCGTTGTCCACCTGACGCATGCCCTTGGCCTGCAGCGTGTTGGTGATGGAGGCCTTCACCCGGTTCTGGGTGAGCTGGTCCAGGCCGCCGCCGCCCGACGCCTCGTCCAGCACCGCGAAGGTGTTGAAGGCGGTGAAGTCCACTCCCGGGTCCCAGTCGCTTGTAACGCTGACACCACTACCACAGCCGGACAGCACCACGGCCAGGGTTCCTGCCACGGCCAGACGCTCTACACGCATCTTCTCTCTCCTCGGTTCGCATACGATATGAACTCTCAATATTCAGTGTCTCCCGACCTCGCGCCAGCGTTGCCGGGAGGAGATACTATGATCCTTGCGAGCTCGATGCGCGCTGCGGCGGCGCGGGCCCTGACCAAGGAGCGGGAGAGATGGCGGACGGCGACCGGGCGATAGACACGAAGGCGGTACATGCGGGCGAGCCTCGGCCCCGCATCGGTGGGGCGGTGGCGATGCCCATCTTCCAGAGCAGCACGTACGACTACGGGGGCGAGACCGACTACCACGACATCAGGTACGCGCGTCTGAGCAACAGCCCCAACCACCTGGCCCTGCACGCGAAGCTCGCGGCGTTGGAGAACGCCGAGGCCGCGCTCGTGACGGCCAGCGGAATGGCGGCCATCTCGGGGGTCCTGCTCTCGGTTCTTCGCTCGGGCGATCACGTGCTCGCTCAGGATTGCCTGTACGGCGGCACGCACAGCCTGATCACCAAGGATCTTCCCGCCTACGGGATCTCCCATACCCTGGTCGATCGCAAGGACCGGGAAGCCTGGAGGCGGGAGCTGCGGCCCGAGACGAAGGCGATCTACGTCGAGACGCTCACCAACCCGCTCGTGCAGATCCCTGACCTCGAAGGCGTCGTCGAGTTCGCGCGGGCGAACGGGCTCGTCTCGATCATCGACAACACGTTCGCCTCGCCGGTGAACTTCCGCCCATCCGAGGTCGGATTCGATCTGTCGGTGCACAGCGCCACGAAGTACCTGAACGGTCACAACGATCTGATCGCCGGTGCCGTGATCGGCTCGGCCGAGCTCGTCCGGGGCACGAAGCACCTGCATGACCACATGGGCGGATCGCTCGACCCGCACGCCTGCTTCCTGCTGCACCGGGCGCTCAAGACACTGGGGGTTCGGGTGCGCCGGCAGAACGAGTCGGCGGGGCGCATTGCCGGCTTCCTCGAGGGGCATCCGGCGATGAGGGCGGTGCACTACCCCGGGCTCGAGTCGCACTCGGAGCACGAGCTGGCCCGGCGGCTCCTCGACGGCTTCGGCGGCATGCTCAGCTTCGAGCTCGATGGCGATGTGGAGAGAGCGGAACGGTTTCTCGCCGCCCTGGAGCTCCCGATCGTCGCTCCCAGCCTGGGTGGTGTTGACTCCCTCATCATCCGGCCGGCGGCGGCGGTTCACGTGGCCCTGAGCGCGGAGGAGCGGGCCGCGTCCGGCATCTCGGACGCGCTGATCCGATTCTCCGTCGGTCTCGAAGATGCCGACGACCTGATCGCCGATCTCGAGCAGGCTCTGGCGGCGTAGGTTCTGGTGTCGTCCAGTCCGTGTTGCTCAATCCGCGTCGCGCCTCCGGCGCGAGCGGCTGAAAGGAGATCGACAATGCGACTGTTCTCGTTGTCTGCGTGGATCCTCGTCCTGTCGAGCTCGGCCGGTCTTACCCAGGAGCCCCTCGTCCAGGAGTCCCTCGCCCAGGGACCGGACGTCTTCGACCGATACTTCGTTCCCAAGACGATGCGCGTGGACTACTTCCACACGGGCGACGTCGACGAGGAGATCCTCGGGCTCGACCGCGTCGTCTCGGACGGCGCGTGGGCCGGCAGCCTGACGCGGCTCATCGACGACACGAACCTGGGCAAGTACCTGTTCGAGGTGATCGATCCGGCCACGAACCGGGTCATCTACTCCCGCGGCTTCGCCTCGATCTACGGTGAGTGGGAGACGACGGGCGAGGCGCGCTCCGTGCACCGGACCTTCCACGAGTCGCTGCGCTTTCCCTGGCCGCGGCAGCCTGTCCAGGTCGTCCTGAAGAAGCGCGACGACCAAAACGCGTTCCACGAGATCTGGTCCGCGGCGATCGATCCCAACTCGCGTTTCGTGAACGCGGCCGATCCGCCTCCGCGCTCGAACGTGTGGACGGTGTTCGAGAGCGGGTCGCCGACCGAGAAGGTGGACATCGTCCTCCTGAGCGAGGGGTACCGGGCCGACGAGATGGAGAAGTTCCACGCGGACGCGCGTCGCCTGGTGGACGCGCTCTTCGCGCTCGAGCCGTTCAAGAGCCGGCGGGCCGATTTCAACGTCTGGGCGGTGGATCTCCCGTCCCCCGAGAGCGGCGTGAACCGGCCGCACGTCAGGGAGTTCCGGCGGACGCCGATCTCGGCGGAGTACAACATCTTCGACTCCGAGCGCTACCTGCTCACCTATGACAACCGCGCGCTGCGGGAGGTGCTCTCGGGGGTGCCCTACGAGTTCCTTGAGATCCTCGTCAACGAGAAGCAGTACGGCGGCGGCGGGATCTTCAACGCGCAGTCCACGACCTCCGTGGACACCGAGTTCGCCGAGTACATCTTCATCCACGAGTTCGGTCACCACTTCGCCGGTTTGGCGGATGAGTACTACCTCTCGCCTGTCAGCTACGAGACTCCGGAGGAGCTGACCGAGCCGTGGGAGCCCAACGTGACCGCCCTCCCAGACCCGTCGCACGTGAAGTGGGCCCACCTCGTCGACTCCGGCACACCGCTCCCCACGCCGTGGGGCAAGGAAGCCTACGAGGAGCACGCCCGCGAGATACGGGCACGACGGCAGGCGCTGATCGACGCGCAGGCTCCGGAAACCGAGTTCGACGCCCTGTTCGAGGAGCAGAAGCGCATCGAGACCGATCTGCTGGCGACCATGCGCCATTCGGCCACGGTGGGTGCCTTCGAGGGGGCGATGTACGAGGCGGCCGGGCTATACCGGTCGGAGACCGACTGCATCATGTTCACCCGCGACGACGTGGGCTTCTGCCGCGTGTGTCGCTGGGCCCTTGAGCGGGTGATCGATCTGTACGCGGCCTAGGATCGCAACGCGGCGCAACAGTTTGCAAGATGCTGTGGATGCACCACCTGTGACCGTATGACCGTCTTCGGTCGGCTTGGAATCGACAGCCGACCTAACTTCCTTTGCGATAAACCATTATATTATTGATCGTCCCGCTCACCTGAGTTGTACCATTCTTGCATGTGCAAGCTGCTTTGGTACAACAAATCTAGATGGCCCCCGTATCACCGTTTTGCGCGACAGAAGGTGAAGCGCCCACAGGAGGAGCGGTCGATGAGAGGAAGAACGTCGTTGATGCTCATGGCCGGCGCCATCGCGCTGGCCGGTTGTGACAACACTCCGTTCGGGGACGCGGTCGAAGTGGACGGCACTTTCCTCGGGAGCTGGACCCTGTCCTGGGAGGGTATCGATTCTTTTGGCTTTCCCATAGGAGACGAGTCGCTATGCTCGGGCTCGGTCACGCTTGGCGATCAGAGCAAGGACACCTTCGGGGGCATCTTCCTGGTCGACAACGATGCCGACTGCGACGGTAGCCCTGTTTCCGGATCGATCGTCGATGGATTCGCGCGCGCGGATGGCGGGGTCAACTTCACGATGACCGTTCCGCCCTCGGCGCAGAGCGACACGATCACGAGTCCCAAGAGCCAGGACGACATCTGGGAAGACATTTTCGCGGGAACCGGGATCGTCGACCAGAACATCTTCTCGGGATGCCGGATTAGCGACGCGGACAATCAGATGAACGGAGCGATCACAGGATCGCAGCTGGCAGCGTCGGCGTCGGCGAGCCTTACCTGTGAGGACACGGTCATCTTTCTGCCAGACGGCTCGGTCGTCACGGTATCTGACCAGCTCCGGCTGCTCATGAGGTTCACCGGCGATCGCTAACACCGCTTCCACGCACAGCTGACCAGCCTCAACGGGGGGCCGCGTCGTTTCGGCGCGCGCCCCCCGCCTTTTATTACCCGCTCTTCGTTGACAGCCGAGCTTCCCATCGGCTACGCTCAAGTGTTCCCAATCATTCCAATCAGGACAGTCCCATCAGGAGGTGCCGCATGAGAACGCCCGCGGCCGTGCTGGCTTCGAGCATCGTGTCTTTTGGCCTGGCTTGCGCCCCCGCCGAGCAGGCCCCACCGCCGGCGGAGCCGGAGATGACGCAGGCCGAGGCCACGGAGGCCTTCGACGCCCTCGTCGAGGCTTGGGATGTGGCTCAGAACGCAGATGACGTCGATGCCCTGATGGCGATCTACGGAGCGGATGCGGCCGCGATGCCGCCCGACATGCCGGAGGTCGCCGGAGCGGACGCCGTCCGGGGCTTGTGGGCTCAATTCCTCGAAGGGAACCAGGATAGTGACAACGTGCTGCAGGGATTCCGGATGTCGGGCGATCTGGCCGTAATCTGGGGCACCTACACGACAGCAGCGGCCGAGGGTGAGGAAGCCGCCGCCGTTGCCGGGAAGTGGATGGCCATCCTCGAACGACAGGGCGACGGGTCCTGGAAGCTGCTCCGAAACATCTGGAACACGGATAGCCCGACCGGCTCGTAGGGCTGCCGCGACCCCTCAAGAGGAGGGCGGCTTCAGGTAACGGTCGAGCCAGCCGAAGAACTCCCGGTGCCAGAGGAGTCCGTTCTGGGGGCTGAGGATCCAGTGCCCCTCCTCGGGGAAGTAGAGGAACCGCCCGTCGATCCCCTGTGCCTTCAGCGCCGTGAAGGCCTGCATGCTCTCGGTCACCGGCACGCGGAAGTCCAGCTGGCCGCCGATGATGAGCATCGGCGTATCCCAGTTCTGAACGAAGCGGTGGGGTGAGAAGAGGTCGTAGCTCTCGGACCTGGGGCTATCCCAGTATGGCCCGCCGAGATCGAACTCGGGGAAGAAGAGCTCCTCGGTAGCTCCGAACATGCTCTCCAGGTTGAAGACGCCGGCGTGGGAGACGAACGCCTTGAAGCGGCGCTCGTGGTTCCCGGCGAGCCAGAAGACCGTGTAGCCGCCGAAGCTCGCGCCCACGGCACCCAGCCGGTCCCGATCCACGAAGGGCTCCGCCGCGACCTCATCGATCGCGCTCAGGAGATCCCTCATTGCCTGGCCGCCCCAGTCGCGCGAGATCTCCTCCTTCCAGACCTGACCGAAGCTGGGCACGCCGCGCCGGTTCGGGGCGACGATGATGTACCCGTTGGCGGCCATGAGCTGGAAGTTCCACCGATAGGAGAAGAACTGGCTAACCGTGGACTGCGGTCCGCCCTGAGCGTAGAGGAGGGTGGGGTAGCGACGCTCGGGGTCGAAGCCCGGCGGGTAGATCACCCACGTGAGGATCCGTCCCCCGTCTGTCGCGGGAATCCACCTCTGCTCCACCCGCCCGAGCTCGAGTCGGTCGATGATCGGCGCGGTGAGGAAGGTGAGCCGGTCGGTCTCGCCGGTGCGCGCGTCCACGCGGTAGAGCTCGGCGGGAGCGGACATCGACACACGCTGTCCGATCAGGTCGGGCCCTCCGTCCCCCTCGGCGAGCGAGAACCCGTAGTAGTTGTGGACGCCTTCGCTGACCTGGCGGATTTGGCCGGACTCCACCTCCGCCGCGAAGAGCTGGATCGTGCCCTCGGTCTCGCTCGTGAAGTAGATCGTGCCCGAGTCCGCCGACCAGCTCGGCCCGTGGGCGTCCTGGTCGAACCCCTCGGACAGCTCCCGCTTCTCGGCCGTCTGGAGGTCGACCACGAAGAGCCGGTTCCGATCCGCCTCGTATCCGTCCCGCTCCATGCTCAGCCAGGCCAGGTGTCGTCCGTCGGGGGAGAAGGCCGGCTCGATGTCGTAGCCCATCATGCCGATCGTGAGGTTGGACGTCTCTCCCGTTTCGAGGTCGTAGACGTAGACCTCCGAGTTGGTGGTGCGGGCGAACTCGGCTCCGGTGACCTTTTTGCTCGTGTAGGCGATCCGGCTGCCGTCCGCGCTCCAGGCGATCTGCTCGACTCCGCCGAACGGGTCCAGCGGAGTGTCGTGGGGCTCGCCTGCCATGAGGTCGACCGGCTCGCCGATCTCTCCGTCCGAGTACGCGGCGATGAAGAGATGGCGGTAGCTGCCGTCTCGCCAATGATCCCAATGTCGGAACATGAGGTCGTCGATGATCCGGACGTTCGCCTCGGGCAGGTCCGGATGCAGATCCGCGGTCGTCGGGTCCACCTCCACGCTCCGCGTAAACGACACGTGACCGCCGCCCGGCGAGTAGAGGAAGTTGGAGATGCCGCCTTCGACGTCGGTGACTTGCCGCTTGCCCGAGCCATCCGGACGGATCTCCCAGAGTTGCGTCGACTCGCTCTCGTTCGAGAGGAAGCCGACCCACTCGCCATCCGGCCGCCAGCGTCCGGAACTTTCCCGGTGTGGCGTTCCGGCCAGAAGCACCGGCTCACCACCCGCAACCGGGATCAGGTAGAGGTCCGCGTTGCCCTTGTTCTCCTCGACGCTGTATTGCGTCACGCCGAAGGCGATCATCCCTCCGTCCGGCGATACGCTGGGTGCGCCGACGCGCGGCAGGCCCCACAGCAACTCCGGGCTGAGTACCTCCTGAGCCCAGAGGTCAGCCGCGGAGGCCAGCATGAGGGCGAGCGCCGGCGCGAGGAGTTTCATCCTGGAAGTCATGCTCGAGATCTTCATCGATTCTGCTTTCTTAGGGTGGTGTGGGACGGTTGAATCTCCCGACCGCAGCCAGTATAGACCACTCCATCCATCTCGTCATCCCCCGTGGTGTGCCATAAGTTCGAGGCGCTTCACGTGACGTCAGACAGGTTCAGACAGGTCGGGAGGCACCCTGAACAAGATCCTCGTTACCGGCGCTCTGGGACAGATCGGAGCGGAGCTCGTCAGCGCTCTGCGCGGGCGCTACGGGATCGAGAACGTCGTCGCCTCGGACATCCGCATGCCGCAGAAGGGAAAGTCGGGCCCCTTCGAGTTCGTCGACGTCACGGCCCAGCGGCAGATCGACGTCGCCGTGCGGCGTCATGACATCGACACGATCTACCACCTGGCCGCGATCCTCTCCGCCGTGGCCGAGGAGAAGCCGCACGCGGCGTGGGACGTCAACATGGGCGGCCTCTACCGGACGCTGGAGGTGGCGCGAGCCAGCCGCTGCGCCGTCTTCGTGCCCAGCTCGATCGGCGCCTTCGGGCCCAGCACGCCGCGCGAGGAGACGCCGCAGGACACCGTCCAGCGGCCCACGACCATGTACGGCGTGATCAAGGCGGCGGGCGAGCTTCTCTGCGACTACTACCACTCCCGCTTCGACGTCGACACCCGCGGCGTCCGTTATCCGGGCCTCATCTCGCACGTGGCTCCGCCTGGTGGAGGCACCACCGACTACGCGGTCGAGATCTTCTACGAAGCGATCAAGCACGGTCGCTACACCTGCTACCTGAAGCCCGACACGCGCCTCGACATGATGTACATGCCGGATGCGCTAAAGGCAGCGATCGACCTCATGGAGGCGGATCCGGACCGGCTGATTCACCGAAACGCGTTCAACGTCACGGCGATGAACTTCACGCCGGCGGAAGCGGCCGAGGCGATACGCCGGCATCTGCCGGAGTTCCGGATCGAGTACAAGGTGGATCCTGTGCGACAGCGTATCGCCGACTCGTGGCCCGATTCGATCAGCGACGCCGCCGCGCGAGAGGAGTGGGGTTGGACCTCGGACTACGATCTGGAGAGCATGACCGAGGAGATGCTGCGGAGCCTGCGGCGCAAGCTGTCCGCGGACGAGACCGGCGGCTACACAGAGAAGTAGCGGGCCTCCGGGTGGTGAACGACGAGGGCGGCCGTCGAGATCTCCGGGACCAGGGCCCCGGCTTCCGTGAGCTCCATGCCCAACCGCTCTCGTGCCGGCAGAAGATCGAAGACGATCCGGTGCTGCCGGTGGTCGGGGCAGGCGCCGTAACCCCAGGAATAGCGCAGCCCGCGGCCCGGCTCGATCCCGAGCTCTTCCCGAACCCGCCGGTGCAGGTACTCGGCTCCCGCCTCGGCCAGCCGGACCCCGAACCCGTGCAGATAGTACCCTTCCGAATAATCCCCGCCTTCCATGAGTCGCGATGATCGCTCGAGCAGATCGTCGCCGACCGTGACGATCTGGAGGGCGACCACGTCGCGACCGACTACGTCGACACGGCCGCCGCCATCGACCACCTCGCGGCCGCCGTCATCGCTTACGTCGCCACCGCTTGCGACGGGCCGGAAGTAGTCGGCCAGGCAGAGACGATCGCGGGCCTCCTGACGAGGAAAGTCGAAGCGCGCGATCTCGCGGGCCGGATCTTCGGGATCGAAGAGAAGCACGGCGTCGCCCGTCGAGCCGGCCGGAAAGAAGCCGTAGGCGGCGGTGGGCCGAACCCAGCCGCCCGCCAGCGCCTCGTGCTGGTAGCGCTCCAGCCGGGGCTCGAACTGCACGGTCACGAGCTCCTCCCATTCTTCGCCCTTCGCGTTCTTGGCGCCCCAATGAAGCCGATAGAGGGTGTTGAGATCGATCAGGGGAAAGAGCTCTCCCAGAGGAATCCGCTCCAGCACCTTCACCCCCCAAAACTCGGGCTTCGGAACCTCCACATCGGCTGACGGGCGGCTCCGAGCACCGGTGGGCCGCAGCTTGGCGGCCTTCTCCTGCAGCTCCGCCCGCCGGCTGATCCCCTCTCGGACTTCGGCGTGACGATCATGGATGAACGCCTCGCGACCCTCCCGGTCCGAGAGAGCGTCCATCGTGGCGAGGCCCGCGAAGGCATCCTTGCAGTAGAACATGCCCGCCGGATACACCGTGTCGCGTTCCTCGCCGACGAAGGTGGCCTGGCGGACGAAGGAGGGGTTGATCGCGGCACCGCCGACCAGCAGCGGGTACGACAGGTCTCGGCTGTACAGCTCCTGAGCGCACAGCGGCATCTGCTTCGAGGTCGAGACGAGGAGCGCGGAGAGCCCGATCGCGTCGGCGTCCAACTCCTCCGCCTTCTCGATGATCGTGTTCACCGGCACCTGCTTGCCCAGGTCATGGACGGTATAGCCGTTGTTGCTCAGGATCGTGCCAACCAGGTTCTTGCCGATGTCGTGGACATCGCCGAAGACGGTCGCCAGCACGACCACCCCCTTCGTTTGCCCGTCGAGCTGATCGAGGTAGCTCTCCAGCTTCGTGACCGCCCGCTTCATGACCTCGGCCGATTGCAGGACGAAGGGGAGGATGAGCTCTCCCGAGCCGAACTTGTCTCCGACCTCC
>JBDHFW010000044.1:0-15871 GCA_039590175.1 Gemmatimonadota bacterium
GTGGCAACGACAGGCCGAGAGCGGAGGCCTCACGCTGGACGTCACGAACGCGGAGAACTTCACCAGCATCATCGCGATCGCGCCCAGCCCGGTGGAGCGTGGCGTCATCTGGGTGGGTACCGATGACGGACGGCTCCACGTGACGAGGGATGGCGGCGCGACGTGGACGAGCGTCGAATCCAACGTGCCGGACGTGCCGGCCAATACATGGATCCCGCACATCGAGCCCTCCAGCTTCGACGCGGCGACGGCTTTCGTGGTCTTCGACAACCATCGGCGCTCTGACTGGACGCCATACGTCTACCGCACGAGCGACATCGGCCAGAGCTGGACGCGTCTGGCGAGGGAAGATGACGTGTGGGGCTACGCGCTGTCGATCGCTCAGGACCCCGTGGACCCGAGCCTCCTCTTCCTCGGGACGGAATTCGGTCTTTACGTATCGACCGACGGAGGGGGTGACTGGTTCGCGTGGACGCACGGCGTGCCTACCGTCGGCGTCCGGGACCTCGTCGTGCAGCCGCGGGAGCACGACCTGGTGGTCGGCACTCACGGCCGCGCCGCGTACATCCTTGACGACATCAGCGCCCTCCGAGGCCTGACGGCCGAGGTCCTCTCTCGACCCCTCCATCTGTTCCCGATCCCGGACGCGATCCAGCATCGCGTCAAGCAGACCGGCGCCTCACGCTTCCCGGGCGACGGAGAATTCCGGGGCGAGAATCGGCCCTACGGCGCGATGATCACCTTCTCGGCCAACCAGCCCGATCTTCCCCATCCGGACGAGGAGGAGGAACGGGCACGCAAGGAAGAAGAGCGCGCCGAGAAGCGTGCCGGAACGGAGCCGGCCGGGCCGAGCCGCGAGGCGGAGGGGTCGGAAGCGGATCCCGGCGACCGACCGGAGATGGGCGTAGAGGGCCGCGGGCCGGGCGACGGGCCCGGAGGTAGGGAAAAGGGACCGCAAATCAAGATCGAAGTGCTCGACGACGCGGGGGAGTTGATCCGCACGTTCGAGCGGCCCGTCAAGCTGGGCGTGAACCGGCTCACCTGGGACCTGCTGGGCGATCCGTTCAAGCGCCCGGAGACCGGGGAGCCGCAGGAGGTATCGCCCTTCCGGCCCTCGGGAATCGCCGTCTTGCCCGGCACGTACACCGTTCGTCTCTCCCTGAGCGACCATGAGACAGAGGGGACGGTGCGGATCCCTCCCGATCCGCGCGAGAACATCTCCAAAGCAGAGCGGGTCGCCAAGCACGAGGCGGTGACGCGGGCCGGCGAGGTGCGAGACGTGCTCGCCGACGCGATCACACGTATCTACCGAACTCGAAAGGACGTGGACGTTCTGCTCGGCAAGGTCCGGCAGGCGCTGAAGGAAGCCGATGAAGCGGATTCCGGGGACGCACACGGCGCGGCCGGCGGTGAGCACGCTGACGGCGCGGACGGTCCGCTCGAGGCGCTTCAAGAATCCGGACAGAAGCTGAAGAAGACGCTCACCGAGCTGGAGAAGACGCTCTGGGTCCCGCCTGACACGAAGGGAATTCCGTACAGCGCCGACAAGCCGTGGAGCATCGCCGGCCGAGCCCTTTTCGCCCTCGGCTCTTCGAGCGACGCGCCCACGCCGGCGCAGCTCACCTTCCTCCGGCTGGCGGAGGAAGCGGTGGCCGAAGCCCTGACAGAAATCAACCGCGTGTTCCGCGAGGACGTGACGGCGTTCCGGGGGCTGGTGGTCGACTCGGGACTCGAGCTGTTGCCCCGGTTTGAGCCACTCGAGCTACCGGGCGACTAGGGGAGGAGCGAGCACGCATGTCCGAGCGTACGGCCAGCTCCAGCAACGTCACCCTCCGTTGCCCTTTCTGCCTCACACTGAACCGCCTGGACCTCGGGGCCGAGGGACGCCCGGTCTGCGGGAAGTGCCGGAAGCCGATCCTCGTGGACCGGCCGGTGCGGGTGGAGGGCGATGATTTCGAGAAGTTGATCTCCGAGGCGGAAATGCCCGTGCTGGTCGATTTCTACGCGGACTGGTGCGGCCCCTGCAAGGTGATGGCGCCGATCCTGGATGACCTCGCGAAAGAGCGCACCGGCGAGCTGCTCGTGGCCAAGCTGGACACGGACCGCAGCCCGGACGTCGCTCGGCGGTTCGGGATCCAGGGGATTCCCACCCTCATCCTCTTCCGAGCGGGCGAGCCGGTGGCGCGCCAGACCGGTGCCCTTCCCCGTCCGGCGATCGAGGAGATGCTCGCCCCCTAATCCTCGACCTCCTCCTCAACCTCCTCCGCGGCCGGCCGCTCCGCATCAGGCCGGCCGGCGGCTTGCCGTTCTCCATCGGGCGCGGCGACCAGGGAGGTGAGCGCGTTGAGGCCCACGGCCGCCAGCACGGCGAGCACGACCGGGTTGGTGAGAACGAGCTGGAGCAGCAGCGGAAGCTCCTGAAGCCACGGCTCACCGAGACCGTACCGCACGTACGTGGGCAGTCCGATCGCGAGCACGAGTGTGAGGCCAATGACGAGGTAATTGGCCGTCGTCTCCTTCGCCGCGCCGAGGAGACGGATGCCGGAAACCGCGATCATCCCGCACACCATCACGAACACACCACCGAGCACCGATCGTGGCATGGCCACGAGGAGCGCTCCGAATTTGGGGCTGAGGCCGTAAAGGGCGAGGATCAGCGCCGCCACCCGAACCACGGTGCGGCTGGCCACCCGGGTTGCCGCGATGATGCCGACGTTCTGCGTGTAGCTCGTGCAGGGCAGGCCGCCGAGCATCGCGGCGAGCGCGCTGCCGAGACCCTCGGCGAAGATGCCGCGGTTCATGTGGCGCACCGTGTAGCGCTCTCCGGCCACCGCGCAGGTCGCCGCGTAGTCGCCCAGCGACTCCACCATCGACCCGAAGTAGCCGGCCACTACCGCGAGGAATGCCGCGCCGACGAAGGTCCAGCCAAAGCCCGGGCCGCCCCAAGGAAACAGCTTCGGCCAGGCGATCCATTCCTTCCGGCCGACCAACGCCCAATCGACCTCGCCCAGCACGCCGGCGAGGCCGATCCCCACCACCCAGATGGAGACGAAGATCGCGCCGCGTGACAGGATGCCGCCTAAGGCATTCTTGAGGCGAAGCTGGAGGAGCGCCACGAGGGCCAGCACCGTCCCGGCCAGCACGAAGTTCAGGACCTGGCCGTCTCCGACGGTAAGGCGGACGGCCACCTGGCCGAGGGCGAGGGCGATCGTGAGCACCACGACCCCTGCCACCGCGGGCGGGAAGAACCGCCGGAGCAGAGTCAGGGCTCGGGTGGCGCCGAAGATCATCTCCGTCAAGCCGCCCGCGAAGGCGGCACCCCACATCGCCCCCGGGCCCAACTGGGAGGCGACCGGAGCCAGGGTCCCGGTCAAGGTGGCCGACGGTCCCTGGATGATCGGGAGCCGGTTGCCGATCGTCGTCTGGATCAGGGTCGCGACTCCCATGGAGAAGAGGCCGAAGTTGATGAGCGAGGCCTCTTCGTCCGGCGACATCCCGATGGCAGCGGCGACCGCGAGCGGGAGCACGAAGGGCGAGATGTCCACGAGCGTGTGCTGCCAGCCGTAAAGGAGCGTCTCCCACCAGCTGTCGGGCCGCTCATCGATGCCGAATATCGGCTCGACGATTCGGGGAAGCTCCCCCCACACGGCGTCGGAAGTCTTGTTCGTCACGGCCGGATCATAACGTATGTGCCAACAGCTAACCAACTTGCACTGGCGCCGGCTCGGCGGGCCGCGCCATCTTCGGTAAACGACAGCCCGATGCCCAGATCTCGACCCGAGGGAGCGAAGAAATGCCCTGGATCCACCAGATACCGATCGAGGAGGCCACCGGGCTTCTGAAGCAGGAGTTCGACACGGCGGTGAAGCGCGCGGGGCGGGTGTGGAAGATCGTCCACATCATGAGCCTGAACCCGCGCGTGCTGAGGGAGGGCATCGGTTTTTACGGCGCGCTCATGTTCGGTCGCTCGCCGCTTTCGCGTGCTCAACGCGAGCTACTGGCCACGGTGGTCTCGGCCGAGCTCGACTGCCACTACTGAACGCAAGCGCACGCACACGACCTCCGGGCCGAGGTCGCCGAGCAGTTCGAGACCGATGAGGAAGCCGACGGCTTCGTGCACGACGTCGCGAGGAACTGGCGCGAGGCGGACCTTTCCGTCGCTGACCGGGCCCTGTGCGAGTTTGCTGAAAAGCTCACGCATCATCAGCAGGAGATGTCACCCGCGGATCTAGACCGGCTCCGTACTCACGGCTTCGACGACACCGCGATCCACGACGCGACCCAGGTGATCGCCTACTTCAACTACATCACGCGAATCGCGGACGCCCTCGGGGTGGAGGCGGAGGATTTCATCCTGCCATGGGGCGATTAGCGGGTCGGGGGCCCAGGAACCGCGGGAACCCCCGACCCCCGACCCGTACGGCCCCCGTGTTCAGGGGGCGTGGGCGGCATCCCCTCGGCGAAGCTTGACGCCCGTCACTCCGAAGCCCGCTCTGGCGAGGACAGGCACGAGGAGGACGGTGAGCAGGTAGGGCAGAACCACACCCGGCAGGCCACCCAGGCCGCCGAGCGCGGCGGCCAGAGCCCGCCAGGCGGCGAGGAAGAGAACGTTCATGACCAGTAGCCCCAGAAGCTGACGGAAGCCGGAACCCCCCTCCAGCTCCACGTCCAGCCCGCCCAGGTAGAGAGACGCGACCACCCAGAACAAGCAGAACGCCGCCAGCCAGCCCAGCATCACTCGCCGCCCTCCGTCGCCATCTCTGTCGCCTGCGGGTAGGAGAGGTCCGGCCGGTACCAGCCGATGAACGGCTCGACCCGTCGCGCGGCCTTCAGCGCCTTCATCCCCAGCTTCTCGGCCTCCGCACCGACGATCTCGTTCAGCCGCGCCTCGTTGGCGTAGAAATCTGCCTCGTCCCGCGCCTGCACGGATACGACGTAGAGCGGGAGGTCACCTCCCGTGATCGCCTGGTAGACGCTCCAGCCGGTGTCCATGCCTTTCGACGTGTAGAGCTCCACGAACTCTTTCGCCACCGCCTCCAGATCGTCGGTCTTGTCTGGCAGGGCATACCAGAAGTCCCAGTGGACCATCTGGGCCTCGTCATCGCTGAGCCGAGGATTCGCGGGTTCGTAGGAAAGGTCGGGCCTGTGCACGTAGAAGCCGCTCTCGAAGTGGTCGGCTGCAGCGTTGGATCGATTCCCGGCCTCTTCCCACGGCGCACCGACCTCTTCGGCCACGGCATCGAAGGCGTCGCCGATATCCGAAAAGTCGCTGAAGCTGTCGATCGGAACGACGTAGACGTAGCCGATCTGGGGACCGGAGTAAGCGTAGTACGCGATCTTCCCCTTCGCCGCGTCGCTGCCGCCCATCATCTTCATCCAATCGGTGGCTGCCGCTTCGTATTCGCCGATCATCGACGGTTTCACGACCTCCTGGTGGACGAAGAACATCTGCGGCCCTTCATCCTCCTGCGCCGGCGCAGCTACCGGCAGGAGCAGAGCCGCGAGGCCCGCGAGCCAGAGCCTGTGAACTCTCATGACTACCTCCCTCGAGGAAACACTGAGCGCCAATGCCGCCGTTCGTCACGAACCGGTCAGGAATCGGGCGACCGGGGGTGCCTGTGACGGGCCGCAATGTAGAAGCAGCTGCCAACCCTCGCACTGGGAGGCACCAAGAGTCCGCTCGGGTCGGGTCGCGAAGAGGAGGGCGCACGGCTTGCCGACGTTAGAGCCCAGAGATACGGTGATCGGATGAAGCCGCCGTCACTTACGATCGGGATCGAGGAGGAGTACCAGGTCATCGACCCGGAGACCGGTGAGCTCGCCTCATACATCACCGAGATCCTGGACTCCGACCAGGAGGAGGTGAAGGAGTTCAAGCCGGAGCTGCACCAGTCCGTGGTCGAGGTCGGGAGCGAAGTGTGCCAGACCGTGGCCGAGGCCCGTGAGGAAGTCGTGCGACTGCGACGCCTGGTCTCGGAGAAGGTGGCGGAGAGCGGGCTGAGGATCGCGGCGGCGGGCACGCATCCCTTCTCGTCCTGGATGGAGCAGGAGATCACGCCGCTCGAGCGCTACCTCGGCATCTACGAGGACCTGCGGGACATCGCGAAGAAGAACCTGATCTTCGGAATGCATGTTCACGTCGGGATAGAGGACCGCGAGTTCCTCATCGACGCCATGAACGTCGCCCGCTACTTCCTCCCGCACGTTCTGGCGCTTTCCACCAGCTCCCCGTTCTGGATGGGCCGGAACACGGGACTCAGGTCCTACCGGACCGTCACGTGGCGCGCCTTCCCGCGAACGGGAATCCCGCGTGAGTTCTCGAGCTGGGGCGAGTTCGAATACATGGTCGAGACCTTGGTGCGCGCGGGCTCGATTCCGGACGGAACCAAGATCTGGTGGGACGTCCGGCCGCATTGGGTCTACCCGACGCTCGAGTTCCGCGTCACCGATATCTGCACCCGCGTCGACGAGGTCATCTGTATCGCCGCGATCTTCCAGGCGATCGTGGCCAAGCTCTGGAAGCTGCGCCGCGACAACATGACCTTCCGTCTCTATCCGGCCGAGTTGATCGCCGAGAACAAGTGGCGGGCGGCTCGCTACGGGGTCGAGGGCAAGCTGATCGATTTCGGGAAGCAGGCGGAGCTGCCGGCCCGCGAACTCGTCCGCGAGATGATCGAGTGGTTCCTGGATGACGTGCTCGATGAGTTGGGCAGTCGCCGGGAGGTCGAGTACGCTTTCCGGATCCTCGAGGAGGGATCGAGCGCCGAGCGCCAGCTGCGCGTCTTCGAGGAGACCGGCGACCTCAAGGCCGTCGTTGACAGCCTGATCGCCGAGACGGCCGAAGGAGTCGTCGACTGATCCCCACTGCGCCGTGACCGCCAGGAGGATCCTGGCGAGCTACTTCGCGATCGCCGGCCTCTACACCCTCTCCGCCGCCCTCATCTGGGGCGTCAACACCCTGTTCCTGCTCGACGCCGGCCTCGACATCTTCGGCGTCTTCGTCGCGAACGCCGCCTTCACGGCCGGGATGTTCGTCTTCGAGATCCCTACGGGCGTTCTGGCGGACACGGCCGGCCGCCGGGCGTCCTTCCTCCTGAGCGTCGTGATCCTCGCGCTCACGACGGTCGGCTACCTGGCGGTGGCCCGGACCGGTGGCGGCCTGGCCGCCTTCGCTGCCGTCTCGGTTGTCATGGGGCTCGGCTTCACCTTCTACTCGGGCGCGGTCGAAGCCTGGCTGGTGGATGCCCTGAACGCCACCGGGTTCGAGGGGCAGCTGGACTCGGTGTTCGCTCGCGGCTCCATGGTGAGCGGGGCCGCCATGCTGATCGGCACCTTGTCGGGTGGCTTGCTCGGCAGCATCGACCTGGCCGTGCCGTACGTCGTGCGGACGGGGATGCTGATCGCTGCGTTTGCCGTCGCTTTCTTCACCATGCATGACGTCGGATTTACCCCACGAGCCGTGCGCGCCAGCGATCTGCCCGGCGAGATGAAGTCTGTCGCGGCGGCTTCCCTCCGCTATGGATGGCGGGAGCAGCCAGTGCGACTCCTGATGCTCTGCTCCTTCGTCCAGTACGGCTTCATGGCCTGGGCCGTCTACGCCTGGCAACCCTACTTCCTGGAGCTTCTCAGCCGAGATGCGGTCTGGGTGGCGGGCGTGGTGGCATCCCTGATGGCCGCCTCGATGATCGCCGGGAACGCCCTCGCCGACTGGTTCAGCAGCTTCTGCGGACGGCGCACGACCCTGCTGCTCTGGGCGGCTGTTGTCCAGGCGCTCGCGGCGGTAGGCGTGGGACTGGCGGGCTCGTTCTGGCTCGCTGTCGTCCTGTTCATGGTGATGACAGGCGCGGTCGGAGCGGCCGGACCCGTCAAGCAGGCGTTCCTGCACAACAGCATTCCTTCCGAGCAGCGTGCCTCCGTCGCCTCGTTCGATTCGATGTTCGGAAACGGCGGCGGCGTGCTGCAGCAAGCCGGCCTCGGTTGGCTGGCCCGTACCCGCTCGATCGCCGAGGGCTACGTGGTCGGCGGCGCCTTCACGCTCGTGGCGCAGGTTATCCTTTGGCGGCTGCGCGGGCTCAGATCCGAGGCGGATATCATAGTAGGACGTCGCGCGGGGGTTCAGGGTTCGTGTCCCACCCAGGGGCTTCCAGATGTAGCGCTCGTGGACACGCGACAGACGGCGTAATCCAAACAGTAGCTGCATGTTGCGCCTCAGAGGCCATGCTGAAAACTAGTGGCGTGGTATTCTGTGGGAGAGAGAGGCTGCCGGCAGGCATCGAAGAAATGGCCGGTGGTCCGGGCCACCACCGGCCAAGGCTCCTTACCGGATCACGATCGCGAACAACAGCGAGGGCACCTCGACCCCGTCGCCGCCGAAGTCGTAGTCCAAGTCGTCGGAGATGAGCGTCAACGAGAACGCCGTCTTGGATTCCTGGAACTCGTAGGCGAAGTGGATGGTGTCCTCCGGCGCCTCAGTCGGCTCCACTAGGATGAAGTCGCCCTCGATCTGGTACGTACCGGTTTCGACGTCGTCGTCCTGCCCCGGGGTTTGGATGATCGACGTGAAGTCGCCGTCGATCGAGAAGCGGAGGAAGGCGGCGCCTCCAGCCGCGATCGGGTCGAACGAGATCGTCGGGTCGCTCGCGTTGGTGATCACCATGTCGGTCGCGTGCCACTCGCCGGAGATCTCTGCGGGGGTGATCGGCTTGACGAACTCGCTGAGGTCGCCGCAGCCGGCGAGAGCGACCAGACCGATCGCGGAGAGCGACAGGCCGCCAAGCAGGCGGCGCTGAGGTAGCCTTGGCGATCTCGACTCAAACGCGTTCATTCCGAAGATCCCGTTCCCTTCCAGCTTAGTTCGCGGCAAGCCAAAACCGCTGCAGCCACTGCTTCCCATACCTCTGCCCAGGCAAATCTACTCGCTGGGACCGAACCACGCGATCCGGGCCTGGTGGTCGGAACCATAACGCTTCTCGATGCGCGTTTGTGACCCACCCATGGAGGAGATTTGCCCGTCCGCGCCTGTGCGAAAAAAGATGAAATCAGTCGGGAAGGAGCCATAGGTCGGCCTCCCGTCCCAGGGTGGCGAGTCGGGGAAGCAGAGTCTCAGCTGATCGATGGCGCTTTCTCCCGCAGACCAGGTGTTGAAGTCTCCGGCGGCCACCGTGGCGATCGGACCCGGCAGGTCTTCGCAGCCGGTCGCTCCGGAGCCGACGCTGACGATCCCGCTCGTCACTCCGCCCGTTTCGATTAAGGCCAAAGCCTCGATCAGACCAGTCGCCTGCCTGAGACGTGTCGTGTTCGCCGTCTTGAACGTTCGATACAGCGTCGATGCGACGTCCAGGTGCACGCTTGTCACGCGGAGCTGGGCCCCGCCAGCCGTTCGGATCGTAGCCCCGACGGCCACCTTGCGGCCGGCTTCGAACGGCAGTTCGATCGCGAGCAGGTCTTCCAGCGGAAGGGTGGAAAGAATCGCGTTGCCTTTGTCTTCCCGCTCGCCCCCGACCGTCTCCGGGCCGTTTCGCGCAGAAGGCACGTAGAACAGCGCCAAGCCGCAACCGCGGGCAAGCTCCACTATGTCCGGCCATCCCTCCGGAGGCGACTCGGGGACGACCCGCGGGGGAAACGTGAATGATTCCGGAACGTCCGGGATCGCTGCGGACCGTCGGTGGGCCTCCTGGATGAGGAGGACGAAGTGGGAGAAGCCGATACCCAGCTCCGGCGAGGTCGGATGGCACTGGTAACCGAGCACTTCCTCGAGGAAGAGAGGTACATCGCCGCCCCCGATGAGGATGTTCCAGGCGACGACGGCCATCGAGTCCGCCGGACCTGGGCTCGGGAAGGAGGCGCGTGGGAGCGCCTCCAGTACGGAGGGTCCGACGGTCTCGCACCAGCGCTCGTTGCTCTTCCCGTCGCTCGGGCCGGCGGGAGCGTACCACGTGATGGCTGTGCCGGGCGAGGCCACATCGCGGTCCGGGCATCCGCGATCCGCCGGTCCGAGCCGCATGCCGGCCGATATCGCGCAGGCGGCCGACAGCAGGGCCGTGCATCCCGCGACGCAGACTCCAGCCGGACGGATCATATTCGAAACGAGAACGGGATCGTGACGCCGGACCCGCCGCTCGAGTTCGCTTCGACGGCATCCACCACCCAGGCGGCCAGGCCTCCCGCCGCCATGCCGATGAGGCCGGCAGCCGCCAGGTCGGGCAGCTCGTAGGAAGGGATCGCGAGCCAGAGCACGGAGCCGACGAAAAGGCCCGCTCCCAGGCCGAGCGCGGTTCCCTCCGGCTGAGCCCCGAACGCCATACCGAGCGCACCCGTCGAGACCACGTCCGGCCAGCCGTACTGCCGCACCACCTCCTTCAGCACGATGCCCACGGCCGCGCCGGCCCCGAAGCCTATCGCCGCACCTTTGGCGGCGTTTCCTAGCCGCCTCGAATCCCAGGCGCCGACGAACGTTCCGCTGCCGAGGCCGATCAGACCCGCCGAGAGCGTGGAGGCACGGGCGCACGTGAGCTGGGAGAGTGTCTTCGAGCACGGGATCAGGCTGGCCGTCACGCCGAGCATCGCGCCGGAAGCCGCCCCGAGCGCTGCACCGCCGATGGCGGCGCCAGCAGATCCGGTCGTCTCCTGCGCGTGCGCCTCGCCGGCTTCACCGGGAGCCCATGTCGGGAAAGAAATACAGCAGACGGCTGCCGAGCATAGAGCGAAGGATTTCATGCTGGAGGGGCGGATCGCCCGCGAGTCACAGGCGATCATGCAGCGGCTAGAAGCTCTGGAAGACCCCGTAGAAGCGGACCTGGCCGACGTTCTGCTTGATGTCCTCGAAGCCGACGTCCTCGAAGAAGCTCCGGCGAACGTACGCGGTCACGTCCGCACCGACGCCCCAACGGCCGATCGGGAAGACACCCTGAAAGCTGCCCCACTGGATCGTGTGGTGAGTGTCGGCACCGTTGACCGCGGATCCGTTCAGCGTCTCACTGTAGGTGAAGCGATACAGGAAGCTCGCCACGTGCCGTCCGCTATGGGAGAAACCGAAGCGCACCCAGGCTCCGGGGCCCATCCCGAAGTCGTACTCCCGGAACCGCTCCGTGTTGGGAGGGCGAGCGCCGACGAACGCGAACTCGGAGTCCACGGCGCTGAGCAGGTAGATGTGGAGGTTCACGTTCGTCTGGAAGTCCCACGTCTCGGACATCCTGAACCGGGAGAACAACGCAGCCCCGTAACTCAGGCCGCCGAACTCGATGGCCGTGTTGTTGGCATAGTCGTAGTTCTGCGTGATCGCGAACACGTGGTGGGACTTCTCTCCCTTCGCGATGTCGCTCGTGAACAGGTTTCCGTGGATCTGCAGCCGCCCGATCGTCTCCGTGTCACCGAAGTTGAGCTGCACTCCCAGCGTGAAGAAGTCGAAGGGCTTCCTCCGCGTGTCCTTGAAGACGTTCCCGTGGTTCATGTCGAACTCGAAGAACGCCGTCGTTATGGTCGTGTCCGACTCGAAGCTCTCGCTCGTCGAGCGGTCGCCGATGAGCCGGACACCCGCCTTCATGAAGGTGCTGAGGTTCGGCGGGATGCGATCGTATGGATCAGACGGGTTCGGATAGATCCGGCCGCTTCGGCCCGAGGTGAGCCGGTTCAAGCCGCGCAACGGGTTCAGGAAGAAGTTGCCGATCTCCTTCATCGTGCGGCTGCCGCCCGCCTTCTCGTTGTCCAGGAAGCCGGAGCCCGCCCGGTACAGCATCTCGCCGATCGAAGAGCCGCCGAGGCTGGTCATGACCCAGTCGTTCCAGGCCATCAGGTGCGTCTCGCCGCAGCACTCCCACATGAGGCTGCCGAGAACGGCGAACGGGACGGACTCGAAGTAGTTCATGCCGTTCGAGCGCGCCGCGTTGAAGTAGAGGCTCCCGTGGTAGGGGTGGGCGAACATGTTGGTCTTGAAGTGGTTGTCGTCGTAGAAGAAACCGGTCGAGAGGTTCTTCCACCAACTTCTCGGATTGACCGCCGTGAAGTTGCCGCCCCGGATGTACTCGTTGAAGAACCAGACGATCGCGTTGATCCCGGCGACCTCGCCGAGAGCGAGGCCGACGCTACGCTTGGCGCCCCAGACGTCGTAGCGGGTGTCGTCGGCCGGTTGGTCGTTCTCGGCGGCGGGCGGTTCCCCGGCTACGGTCGGTTCCTCGGCGCTCGCCTCGAAGAGCTCCTGGAGCAACTCGGCCGTGCCGCCCGACGCGGTCATCAAGCGCGTCCGATTGGTCACATCCTGACCGGCCTGAGCCCCCTTCCCGCTCAGCGTGAGAGCGCCGGGTGGGAAGAAGGCGGAGAGGCGAGTCGTGTCGCTCGACGCCGGGAGCCGCGCGGCGAGGGCGAGCGCACCCTCCGAGGCCCTTGGGCCCGCCTCCTGGGCGTGCAGCACCGGAGGGGCCCCGGCGACCACCATCGCGGCGGCGACGAGCACCAGGCGTCGCGCCGACCGCCGGGATGCACGTCGAATCGCTCTGCCGGTCACCCCAGCGGCCCGGCTCACGGGAACCACACCACGCCGACGCGGAAACCGAGCTCGGAGCCCGACTTCAGGCCCGTGATCCCGAGGCCAGGGACATCCAGCTCTTCGGTGGAAAACGCCGAGAACAAGCCACCTACGTCGATGCCGAAGTTCTTCGTGATCCAGAATTCCGAGCCGATCGCCAGTCCGCCCTGGAACCCGTTTCGGCCCGGTGCGGGGTTCTCTCCCGGCGGCACCTCCGGGGGCGGGGGATTGGGGTCGAATATCGGCCCTTCCGGCCGCCACCGGGTGGTTCCCGCGCGAACCTGTGCGTAGGGCTGGAAGAGATTGCCTCGGAGGAAGAGAAAGGTGCCGAAGAGCTGGAACTCGACCTGGCTGATGCTCTCGCTCGAGAAGGGCTCCACTACATCGTAGGATGCGACGTGGAGCGAGACGCCGACGCGCCACCAGCTCGGCTGATACCAGATGGATCCCTCGGCGGGGATGCCGCTGGTTATCAGCTCGCCGTAGTCGCCGCCGATCGTTGACCAGCCGAGCGACCCGCTGAACCCGAAGCCGTTTCGCTGCTCCTGCTGTGCCAGTAGGTCGCCGGCGTTGATCGCCAAGGCGAGGCTGACGCAGATTAGCGCAAGACGCAGCAGACGTGGCCGTATGGTCAGAGTGATTTCGGATCCTCCGGGAAGCCGTAATGACCTATTCTCTTAACACGATGTAGCCAGCACCGCCAGTGTCCATGACGGACTTCTCGGAGGCGAAACGGGATGATCTTGAGATGATGACCGAGACGGCGGAGGCGGCGATCCCGCGCCTCCTGGACGAGCACGGCGATCAGATATACCGGCTGGGTGTCCAGGTGTGCGGCGACCCCCAGACGGCCGAAGATCTCGTGCAGGAAACCTTCATCCGAGCCTACCGGGGATGGGACGGGTTCGAGGGTCGCTCCAAGCCCTCCACCTGGCTGTACACGATCGCGGCGCGCACCTGCCAGCGCATGAAGCGGAAGCGAGCCGGCGAGCCCCGCCACCTGGAGTCGCTCTCCGAGCTTCTGCCCACCCGTGAGGATGGCGTCCTGGCCGCCGTCGACGACGAGCACCCCCTGGAGGCGCTCGATAGGGAGAACGTGCGGGAAAGCGTTCAGCGGGCGATCGGGGAGCTCCCTCACGCCTTCCGTATCCCGCTGGTCCTGAAGGAGATGGCGGATCTATCAGTGGCGGAGATCGCGGACATCATGGGGTTGACGCAGGGGACGATCAAGACGCGGCTGTACCGGGCGCGTATGAAGCTGCGGAGGGTTCTAAGCGCCGAGCTGCCGACGCGCGCGGGCTCACCCCCAGATCACGCTCGCCGAGAGTGCCTCGATCTCCTCAAGGCCAAGCAGGACGCGCTCGACAAGGGCGTTCCCTTTCCCGTGCCCCGCGAGGCCGTTTGCGAACGCTGCCGCTCCCTCTTCCTTTCATTGGACATGGCCCACGAGGCGTGCCAGCGCATCTCGGACGGAGAGCTCCCGGATGCCGTCCGTGATGTGTTGAAGGAGAGATTCGCCGAGATGTGACGGGGGGCGCGGGAACCTTGCGGAGCCGACGTGTCTCCAAAGCACATGGCTCTGTTCACCGCACTGGCGGGCGCATGGGTCTACGGCTACTTCGCGCCCCGGCTGCCGCATCATTAGACACGGGGCTCTTGCAGGACACGGCTCAGGCAGGACACGACCTAGGCACGATTAGGAGGAGACGACACGATGCTCTTGAGACAGATCTTCGACGACAAGCTCGCGCAGTACGCCTACCTGGTCGGCTGCCAGGCCACCGGAGAAGCCCTGATCATCGACCCGGAACGCGACATCGACCGCTACGTCGAGCTGGCCGAGTCCGAGGGGCTCACGATCACCGCGGTCACCGAGACGCACATCCATGCCGACTTCCTGTCGGGGGCCAGGGAGTTCGCCGAGCGCTTCGGCACCAAGCTCTACCTCTCGGATGAAGGGGACGCCAACTGGAAGTACGAGTGGGTCAAGGACGGCGACTACGACTACGAGCTCCTGAAGGACGGGGACACCCTCCGCATCGGCAACATCAGCGTGCAGGCGGTTCACACGCCCGGCCACACGCCCGAGCACATGATCTTCCTGATCACCGACGAGGGAGGGGGCGCCGACGAGCCGATCGGGATGGCGAGCGGCGACTTCGTCTTCGTGGGGGACCTGGGTCGACCGGATCTTCTCGAGACGGCCGCGAAGGTCGAGGGGATGATGGAGCCGTCGGCCCGACGGCTGTACTCCTCGGTTCAGGGCTTTCTGGAGCTGCCCGACTACCTCCAGGTATGGCCTGCCCATGGAGCGGGCTCGGCCTGCGGGAAGGCCCTGGGGGCCGTGCCGGAGACGACCGTGGGGTACGAGAGGCGCTTCAGCCCGGCGATCGAGGCCGCCAACCGCGGCGAGGACGCCTTCGTGGATTACATCCTCACGGGCCAGCCCGAGCCGCCGACCTACTTCGCCCGCATGAAGCGGGACAACAAGCTCGGGGCTCCGGTCCTCGGCGACCTGCCGGCGCCGCGCAAGCTCGCCCGCTCGGAGCTCGAGAAGCTCTCGGGAAGAGAGGAGCTGCTTGTGGTCGACACGCGGCTGGACCGGGACGCCTATATGGCCCGCCACCTCAAGGGCTCGCTCTACGCGCCGCTCAACCGGGCGTTCAGCCAGGTGGTCGGCTCGCTGGTCGAGGACGAGACGACGCCGCTCTTCCTTGTGGTTCGCGAGGAGGATCTGGACGAGGCGGTCCGCGACCTCGTGCGAATCGGCTACGACAACGTGGCCGGCTTCGTGGAGCCGGAGGCGCTGGAGGCCTACTTCATCGACGGAGGGGCCCACGACTCGATCGAGGTGATCGACTTCGCGGATCTCGAGACGGCTCGAAAGGAGGACGGGGCGCTGCCGCTGGACGTCCGGTTCTCATCCGAGTTCGGCGAGGGTCGAGTTCCGGGGGCGCTCAACACGTCGTACACGCGGCTTCCGGAGTACGAGACCCTTATCCCCGAGGACCAGACGCTGCTCGTCTACTGCCGGACCGGATCCAGGGCGGCGGCGGCCGCGTCGTACTTGAAGCGGCGGGGATTCGACGTGCAATACGTGGACGACCTGATCGCCGACTACCCGGCCATCGGCCCGCTGGAGACGACCGAGACGGCTGAGCCCGCAGTGCTTTGAGCCGGCGCCCCCACGAGGGGTCGATCCAAGCCTAGCTCAGCGAGCCCTGTGCACGCGCCGCGCGGCGGCCCGCCGTCCAGTCACGCAGCGCCTCGTCACTCAGCGGCGGCGAGAGGTGGAAGCCCTGCCCGGTGGGGCAACCCAGGGCCTTGAGACCCCTCAACTCGCCACCGTTC
>JBDHFW010000045.1:0-32483 GCA_039590175.1 Gemmatimonadota bacterium
CTCGGCGAACGTGCTGTGCCGCTACACGATGGAGCAGCTCGTGGCGCTCGGGGTCTCCTGGGTTTGGATGGGCCTCGAGGGCCCGGGCGCGGACTACGTCAAGCTCAAGGGGATTGACACGCGGCGATTGGTTCGCACGCTGCAGAGCCATGGGATCCGCGTGCTCGGCTCAACGATCATCGGGCTCGAGGAACACAGGCCGGAGAACATCGACGCGGCCATCGAGCACGCCGTGGCTCACGACACGGAGTTTCATCAGTTCATGCTGTACACACCCCTGGGCGGCACCCCGTTGCACGCCGAGCATGTGGAGAACGGCACACTGCTCGATCGCCGGGAATGCCCCGAGGCGGACCGGCACGGGCAGTTCAGGTTCAGCCATAGACACTTCCACATCCGGCACGGGCAGGAAACGGAGTTCTTGCGAAAGGCGTTCGATCGCGACTTCAGGGTGAACGGACCGAGCATCGTGAGGCTGGCGCGAACGACGCTGCAGGGGTGGCGGCAGTATGGGAACCATCCCGAGGCCCGGATACGCAAGCGGTTCGCTTGGGAGGCCCGTCATCTCGCAGTCGGCTACGCCGGTGCGCTGTGGGCCGCCCGGCGGTGGTTTCGTTCAGATCCGGTTCTCGAGTCCAAGATCGCTCGAAACCTGGGGGAGCTTTACCGCGAATTCGGCCTCAAGGCCCGCGCGGCGGGGCCACTCGTCGGCCGGTACCTCCGCTTCATGTTGCGGCGCGAGGATCGTCGATTGCGTCGCGGTTGGACCTACGAGCCGCCCACATTCCGCGAAACCACCAACCAGCAACGTTGACCTGCCCCGTCGCATTCCGCGACTTAGCGCTGCGCTGGCAGGAGGGCGTTCCCGAACACGTAGGATTCGAGGAAGAGACGAGCGAATGGCGAGCGCCACACGTCCCCGATATCGAGCCCGTAGGGTCGACTCATCATGTCCGAATTCGCCAGCACGATGAAGGTTCTTTCTAGCTCGGGGGCTCGGACGATGAGCGTCGAGGTGCCGAACCAGTAGCCGTAATGCCACTGCAGCTCGACACCCTCGCGCTGCTGGATGAACCATCCCAGTCCGTAGGGCAGCGTGTTGCCGTAAGCCGTCGCCATGTTCTCCATGTACTCGTCCCGATCGAGCCCCGTGAGAGCGAAACTCACCCGATCCTCGACGTTCGGAGCGGTGTGCCTCAGCTGCAGCGGCCCGAGGATCCTCTCGACCAGGAGCTCGCCGAAGGTCCGCCCTGATGCCCGTTCGATGACCCTGCCCAGCTGGTCAAACCTGGCTCCGTTGTAGCGGTAGCTGGACCCCGGCGTCCCCTCTGAGGTGTGGGTCAGAAGGTGACGCACCAGGATGACGCCGTTGCTGCTCAGATCGACGCCGTACTCGCTCACGGGATCATCCAGATCGAGAAGCCCCTCCTCCACGAGCTGCATGATGATGACCGAAGCGAACGGCTTGGTCAGCGAGGCCAGGTGGAAGCACGTGGTATCGGTCGCGCGCTTGCCGCCCGCTACGTCGCCGAAGCCCAGCCCTCTGGACCAGACGATGCGCTCGTTATCCACGATGGCTGCCGACATTCCGGGGATCTGGTGCGCCAGGCGCAGGCTGTCCAGCTGGGCCGCGAATCCCTGGACGCCCGGTGTGGGAACCACGGGAACGCTGGGTGCCGGAGGGGGAACCGCCGGGCCGGTCGGCTCGGAACCGCAGGCGACCAGGAGGAACAACAGAGGGACGAAAGTGAGAAAACGCTTCATCGTCCCGCCCCTTAGAGACTATGTGCTAACGGTGGGGCTATTCGTGCTTTGCGTCTCCCCGTCGTCGTTGATCGAGAACACGGTCACCGTGTAGGTGCTGTTGGCCAGAACCCCGTCTGCCTCGGTGAACAGGATCTGGCTCTCCGTCGTCACTTTGCCGATCGGAAGATCCCCGAAAAGCTCGGCCCGGTACGAGGTCGCGCCTGCCGCTGCGTTCCAGGAGACCGTGACCGTGAGGCCATCGACCGTGGCTTCCACCGTGACGGCCTCCGGCGGCCCGTCTGGGCCGGTCCCGCTACTGCACCCGACTAGCGCGGGCGATGCGACTGCCAGTCCACAGATCAGCCATCCGCGGAAACAAGCTCTGGTTCTCATCGTGCCTCCGTAAGCTGGCCAAACACCGCTAAGGCAGCGGCACACGGTGGATAGTGGGCGTTACTTCAACATCGCCGAGAGGTGCGAAAGCTCTTATCGGGCAGAGGTCGACACCGCTTGCCAGGAATACCTCGGCCGCCCCCGTAATGAAGACTCTGTGCCGCGAGTAGGAGATCGCGAGCGTGGAGGGCCAGCGGGTCTGGAGTCCGTCCGCAGGTGAGCGGCGTGCTCAGTGCATGCGGTGATCACAGCCGAACAGCCAATGGCAGATCGGGATCACGTCGTGGAGCAGGCAGGCGGCGAGGAAGAAGACGATGATCAGCCCGAGCACGCCGATGATGAGCTTGGGGTGCTGCTCTACCGCCGCGGTCAGCGTGGTCATGCGTGACCTCCCTGTGCGAGTCGTGCCAGTCGCTCTCTCCCTCGTATGCGCTCAATCGTCTTCTGGACTGCGGGTGTCCGCGAGGAGATGTGCGTGCTCCCGCCCTGCTTGAATCGGAAGTCGCATCGGTCGCAGCCGTCGGCCAGAGTCTGCGTTCGGGCCAGCCCCCAACCGAGGGCCTCGCCGAGAGCCATGTCCGACAGGCAGACATAGGGGGCGAACTCCTCGGCGCCCCGCTCCTTCATGAACTCGTAGTTGCCGCACGCGACGTAGTCGACGCCCCAGTCGAAGCTCTCTCCGTCGCCGATCAGGTAGCGCACCTCGAAGTCGCCGAATCGCAGATGTTCGCCTTTCGCGGCCCGCCTCCCGACCCGCCGCTTCATCGCCCCCGAGAACATGAGCTTTCCCAGGATCCTGGCCTTCCAGGCCGGATACTCCTCCATCCGGGCGACGATGGCCTCGTGGCATAGCTCCCAGGCTTCGTCGGCGCTCTTCCCACGTCTCTTCATCACCCGGTAGACGGCCAGTTCCTGCGCTGTGATGCGAAGGAACGCATTGAGCGACCGAGCTTTCACGCCGGGGATGAACGGGATCTCGACAATCAGTCGCTCGTATTCGCGCCGGACTTCGCGGGCGACGGCCTCGGTAAAGTCGTCTCCGTACCTGGAAGCCAGTCTCGCTCGCGCAAGGCGTGCGGTCTCGTCGAAATCGCGCAGCAGTGCCCGGCGTCGCGCCGTGTAGTAACCGTTCTTCATCTCGCTGCCGCGGCCCCTAGGACCATCCAACGTCGAGCGTCGACTGGTCGTGGCTCCTTAGATCCGTTTGCAGCACAGCGAGTCCGCCTTGCCCTTGATGAAGCGAGAGATCCTCAGGGCCTCTTGGATCTCCTCGTCCGTCGCCCCCGCGGTCCGTGCGTTGGCCTGGTGCCGCTCCAGGCTCGTCTCGCAGTTCACGGCAAACGCGCACGCCACGGCCGTGAGCTCTTCGATTCTCGTGCCCGGGGGTGCGTCCGCTTCCCCGCCGCCGTCCTCCCCGGTCCGGGTGACTAGCTGTGCCAGCTTAAGGCCGAGCACCATTAGCCCGTGCTCCTTCGCGATCGCCTGGGCATGCTCTCGAACCTCGAGACCGATGTTCATCGAATGGGCAAGTTCGTCCTCCGTGAGCCCTTGGAATCGCCCCTCCTTGACGTGTACCTCAAAGCAGCGCTTGCACCCCGCCGCCACGGAGACACCAACGGAGATGAACTCCTTGTCTTTGCGATTCAGTGTCATGCCTCGGAAAACTGGCTCGCCGGTCGGCTGATGGCCGTGCCTGCACACTCCGCGAGCACGGCCTCTGCTCGACCCACCCAAGCCGGCGGTTTGAGGAGAGCCTACCAACCCAGCGTAGCGTAAGGCCGACACTCCGGACTGTCTGTCGGGAGATGCTTGCGGTTGCTCGTGGGGAATACCGCTCACTTGCTCGCGTGCGAGCAGGAAGAGGCAGATCAGCCGCCGAACTGCCGCAGGTGGTGATCGAAGTGCTTGTAGCAGAATGCCCCCCAGGCACGCCGGCTCATACGACCGAAATGGGGATGGTCCGGCCAACCTCGGTCCGGCTCGAGGCCCAGGTACCGGTCGACCCGCCGGTTCAACGTGGCCAAATCCTCCGACCACCCGGCGGGATCGGTCTCAAACGCCCCAGAAGGCGCCTGGACTTTGCCTTTGGGCCACGGCAACACATAGAGGAAAAGCTCACGAAGCACCGGGTATCGCGTGGGGCCAGGTACGGGTGCAGAGGGTTGGTCACTGAAGGGCATGCGCATCTGATCGCAGAGGTGCGCGAGCATTCGCGGCGCCGTGAGCCGCCCCCATCGTGCTGGCTGCTCGGGATCCAGGCGTTCCAGACGATCGAAGAGCTCTCGTCGGTGCGCAGGATTGTTGAGGGTCCGCATCACGGGCGTGCTTCTCGCTTCAATCGGCGCGATCCGTCATCCAACGTCTTTGCGATCCTGCTGCGACGCCGGCTCTATGACAAGTCGGCGCGTGCCCGCTCCGTCGGCTCGAGGAAGGCCGGCGGTGGCCGCTCCTTTCGGACACAGCGCGCCGGGGATGGGACTGGCCTGTTCCGGATTAGTCATGCCGAGCAGTTGGTTGAGGGTGGCGCCGAGGCCTTCGGCCGTAGCCACCGGGACCTGTTTGTCCTTGCAGATTCCCGGACCCGAAATCACGTAGGGTACCCGCAGCTGCTTGCCGCGGATTCCGCCGTGGCCGCCACGGTAGTTTCCCACGAAAGGTTCGTAATCCGAGCCAAAATCGTAGGTCGGGCTGGCCGTAATGAGTATGTCACCGGCGTTCTCGCGCCACATGAGATCGTGCAGCCGCACCACCGCGTAGGGGTAGGCGGCCTCGGCCGTAGTGTTCAGCCATTGGGCCGCTGTACGCCGGGCAGGGGCGCCGTATTGCAGGGGATCCCGACCTTCGATGCGGTAGCCGTAGGTATCCCCCGCTTTGGTGACGATTCCCAGCCCCTCCCGGGTGCGGATGTGGGTGCTGCCGTCGGGATGGCGGTAGACCACGAGCTCGATGAACTCCTCCCGCGAAAGTCTTTCCACCAGATCGACCCGGCCGCCGCCCTGGGTGGGATAATTCGTCAGCTGCTCGTAGGTGGGACGTTCAAACCAGATCCGCCCCGCCTCTTCCGGGTTCCGGACGTACAGGTAGTTCATGAGGTTGCCATTGATGATGGCGAGGACATCGTAGTCCTCCCACTCGGAGACCTCGTTTTCGATCTTGCTGGATTCGAGAGCCCCTGGCGCGGCCTTTCCGCGCCATGCGCGCAACCCGTAGCCACCCAGGACATCCTCCATCTGGATGTTTTCCGTGACCGTCTCGCTGCCGTGATCGGAGAGCACCAGGTAGATGCGGCCTTCTTCCTGCCCCAGGGCCCGGCTGGCATCTCGATAGCGGCCGATCTGCACGTCGATGTTGCGGACCAGCTCGCGGTAGCGGTCATCGACGCCGTAAACGTGGGCATAGGCGTCGGGAGAAGCGAAGGTCACCCACTGGACCTTGGGGGCAGCCTCCAGGTCGTCGATGAGCAGATCGGCGACTTCTGCCTCCACCTCCTCGAGCGTCGGGACGATCTTTGGCCCGAAGACGGGTATGTGCGCGAGGAACCAGGCGAGCCACCAGTCGTCCCGGTACTTGGTCATGGTGAAATCCCAGACCTTCCCGGTGCTTTTGGCCACGCCCCGGGTCATGAAGCTGTTGACAGACATGGAGTGGTCGTCGCCGAACTGCTCGAACATCGTTTTCACATCGGGGCGCATATCCAGGTTCATGTTGACGGCGGTCTTGCCCACGTAGTGGCGGAACGGGCCCCGGTCCCGGCCGCGGTCGAACCAGCGCAGCCCGTAGATCCCGCTGCGGACAGCGTCCACGCCGGTCAGGAAGGGATAGAAGGCGTATCCCGTCATGGTGGGATAGGCGCCGATGCCGTTGCGGATGTACACGCCGTCTTCCACGAGCCGTGCGATATGAGGCAGGTTGCCCCGAGCCAGTTCCTCCTCGAAGACATCCTGGTTCAGGCCGTCGATCAAGAAATAGGTGACGTAGGGATTGAGGCCCGGCTGCGGTGCATTGGTGCGGGGAGCCTGGCTCCCTGGCCAGCAGGAGACGAGGGCGATCAGGCTGCCGGCCAACCCGGCTCGAAAGGCCCATTTCGTCATGGGCTTAGTATACCCTTCAGACCATCGGCTGGACCGGGCTGCGCCAACAGGGTTCCGCGTGAGGAGCACGCCGCACGAGCTCCAGTTGTACAGGTGTACAGGTAGAGGGCCCTGCATGAGCCTGCACCACACCGAGCATCCGCGCGGCGAATCTGGTCGACCCCTTTTGATTCGGGCGCTGTGCTGTCCGTTCCTTCTGCCTAGCCGGGAATCCATGCTATTGCAAGCGGCTTATCCAGCCGCGGGATCCTCCAGAATCGCTCGGGCGGATTGGCGGCCGAGGTCGACATCGTACTCGACCTCCAGTACGGGCTCATCCCTGATGAAGCCCAAGTAGATGAACAGCGGCAGCCCGATCAGAAACAGCGGAATGAGAAGCCAGCGCAGCAACCCAAGCATCGCAGTCACCTTTTTATCGCTACGGCGTGTACCAGATCGGGCTTGTGTAGGCGCGCTCCTGTTGCACTGTGCGGGTGCCTTCGAGCAACTCGATGCCGTAGTACTTGGCGTCGTAGGCGGGCCAACGCGGCGTCGGGATCTCCAGCACGCGAGCGTAGTAGAAGGCGCGCTGGCTCGGGTCGAAGTCGGGATCCTCCCAGACCGCGAGCAGCTCGGGGTCGCCGATGCTGTTTGTCCAGGTCGCGTTGGCCACGTCGACGGTGTTGCCGACCGGCGTCCTGGCCCGGCCGTCGGGGCCGATCTCACGCCCGTCCGACACGGCCACGTCGTAGACGCGTTCCTGCAGCTCGCCGTTCGCGTCCAGCCAGCCCTTGACGATCTGGACGCGATCCAGGTTGGCGCCGATCGGATCCTTGAGCGCAGCCACCAGGAACCTCGGGGCGCCTCCCCCGGCGGCCGGCGGCAGCTCCCCGCCCATCGGCACGCCCTTGAGGTAACCGGCGACGGCCGGACGTCGCGTCTCAGCATCCCCGGGCTCGAACTCCCAGCCGCCGAAGAAGCGGACGAGCATTCGGGGGCCGGTGGTGGCGTATGTTTCGCGCCGCATCATCGCGTCGAACAGCGCCTCGCGCGTGTTCTCGCGCGCCCACACGGCCGCGTAGCCGGAAGCGACCTCCTCCCAGCTCATGATCGTCGCCAGGTCGGTCTGGAAGAAGGGGTGCTGGGTGCGCTCGGCCGACGGCTCGCTGCCCGACTGCTTGCCGAAGAAATTGTCTTCGTCGGCCGTCGCCAGAGCGGTGTGGCTGTCGGTCGAGCCGATCATGCCGAACTGGAACGGGTTCACTCCGAGGGCGTCCTCGAGCCGGAGCCCGAGCTTGAGCCCGGAGCGCGCGTACTCGTACTGGAGCATGTCGTCGGTCTTGGCGACGCTCAGGTTCAGGTTGCCCTTGTCCCACGTCTCGTAGTCGGCGAACTCGTCGTTGGGCGACAGAAACGGGTGGGCCTCGCCGTCCCCCTTGATCTGGGTGACCTCGTACAGGGGCTCCCACCGCCGACGCGTCTCCGCGTAGGCCCGGGTGAGCGGCTGATTCGCCTCCGGATCGATCTCCGGGAACATCAGCCCGTTGGAGAGATTCCCGTTATGCGGGATCGCGAGCGCCTGACCGCCGGTCTTGTCCTCGTACTCCTGCAGCGCCACCCACAGATCGTTGGGGTCGCGGCTCCCGGTCGGCGGATAGGTCGTGAACGGGACCGTCATGCTCGCCTTGTCACCGCCATCGCGGAGGATGACGACCCGATGCAGGTTGTCGCCCGGCGGCACCTGTGACGTCCACTCGTAGCCGATGAAGGCGGTGAACCGACCGGAATCGTTGAACTGCTCGGCCGCGTCGACCGTCCGGCCCCAGGCGTTGCGATACAGGCTGGTGTTGGGGCGATAGATGAGCTCTTCCGGCATCTCCCCTCTGGAGAACATGTCGATGATCTCCATGGCCGCGTCCACGCCCCGGCCCGCCTGGATCATGTCGTACCAGCGGCGGCCGGTGGGATGGGCCAGCAGGGCGGGATCTCTTCCCAACAGGTCGGGGAAGAAGCCCATGTTGTCGGAGTGGTCGGCCACGACCAGGAAGTCGAGCGGCCGCGCGAGCCGCGCGGGCTGGCCGGTCGATGAGATGACCTCCTCGCCGCGGGCGAAGCGGTAGGCGTCCTCCGGACTAAGCCGCGCCCCGAAAGCACCCGCGTCCATCGACACCTCCGTGTGAAGGTGGGTGTCGCCCCAGTACACCTGGGTCGGGATCGCGTCGCCGGCGTTCGGTGAGTAGGGCTGTCCCGGATAGAGCTTCTCGGTGGCTTCGCGAGGGGGCTGTGCCTCCTGAGCGACCGCCTGGCGATGCTCGCCGCTGCTCGCTACCAGGACCGCCGTGAGGGCCATGAGCGTCGTGCGCGCCGTGCGCTTGGATGTCATCAATCTCGTCTTCACGTACCGTCTCCTTTGATTCGCTTTCAAGTCACAGAACGCCGTGGCGATTTCGTCCTCGAGTCACAGATCGCCCGTAGGGCCGGTCGTGCCGGAGCGAGGGGATCATCGAGCGGGCCTCGGCGACCTTGGCAGGGTCGATGTCGCACAGGACGATGCCGGGCTCCTCGCCGCCGTCGGCCAGCACCCGGCCCCAGGGGTCGACGATCAGGGAGTGGCCGTAGGTCCGGCCTCCGCCCGCGTGCTCGCCGCACTGGCAGGGGGCAAGGACATACGCGCCGTTCTCGATCGCGCGCGCCCGGTTCAACGCGTGCCAGTGCGCCTCGCCGCTCGTCTTGGTGAACGCCGCCGGCACCGCGAGGAATTCGGCGCCAGCCTGGGCGAGGGTCCGGTAGAGGTGGGGGAAGCGAAGGTCGTAGCAGATCGTCATCCCGAGCCGGCCCCAGGGCAGCTCGGCCGTTGCCGCCTCTCGTCCCGGCTCGATGGTCGCTGACTCACGGTAATGCTCACCGCCAGCCAATTCGACGTCGAAGAGATGGATCTTGTCATAACGCTGCACCACCGCGCCGTCCGGGCCGAGGAGGTAGCTGCGGTTGTGGGTACTGCCGCCGGCCGCCGTGATCGGCAGCGAGCCCAGCAGGAGCCAGATCTCGCGCTCGCGCGCCAGCTCGGAGAAGATTGGGAGGGCAGGATGCGCTTCCTCGGCGAACGCCTGCATGGTGAGCCGCGGCCCCTCGGACGAGAGCGCGCTGAAGTACTCCGGTAGACAGATCAGCGCAGCACCCCGGTCGGCCGCCTCGCGGCTCATGGCCAGGGTATCCGCGATATTGGCCTGGACCTCGGACCCGGCGCAGTTCTGGATCAGGGCGACGGTGAACGTGTGGCTCATTGTTGGCTGACTGTCGGGAGCTCCCTAGCCCTCGGCCTTCGTGGCGGTGATCATCACCGCCTTCACGCCATAGGCCTCCGCCGCGTTCCGGGTCGATGCCTTCCGAAACTGGAAACCGGGCACGACGGCCGTCCGCACGTTCGTGAAGCCGGCGTCCTCGAGCAGCTCGAACATCTCTCCTTCCAGGAGAGCTCCCCCGATTCAGGCGGCCCAGAGCTTGGGATCGTTGACGATGGACTGGGAAAGCTCCCGGCCGCTCACGATATCCGTGATCGAGATGCGGCCGGCGGGCTTGAGCACTCGGAACATCTCCTCCGCCACCCGCCGCTTGCGGAACGAGAGGTTGACGACGCCGTTCGAGATAACCACGTCAGCCGAGGCGTCGGGAAGCGGGATGTCTTCCATCCGGCCCTCGTGGCATTCCATGGAGGCGCCGGTCGCCGCGAGGTTCGCCTGAGCCTTGTGGCACATGGACGGGTTCAGATCGACGCCGATCACCCTTCCCTCGGAACCGACCAGCCAGGATGCGATGATCGCGTCGAGCCCGGCCCCGCTTCCGAGATCGAGAACCGTTTCACCCGGCTTCAGCTCCGCGCGCTCGTGTGGGTTTCCGACCCCGGCAAACGAGTCGACGGCGCCGGCCGGCGCGCGGTCGAGCCATTCGGGATCGTAGCCGAACATCTCTGCCGCCTCCCGGCCGTGGAAGAAGTGAAACTCGGCGTCCGGATTGTCGGCGACCTCCTGATACATACGCAGGATCTCGTCCTTCAGGACGCCCTCGAGCGACGCCTGCTGGTCAGCTCCGGTCATTCATGCTCCGTGTTTCCGGGCGGTCATTCTGCCTCTCGTCGTCGACGGGGTCCCAACCGCAGGTCAGGATTGAAGAACGCCAACTGCAGCTGGCTGCGGGTCTCGCCGCTGAAAGTATTGAGCAGGTACCCGGGCCGCACCCAGCAGGGTGGGCCGGGAGCGGGGTCGAGAAGCAGGCGAAAGCTAGCAGGCCGGATGCGCCTACTTATCATGCTCATCCTCTAGTTGTACAGGTGTACATGTAGAGGGCGAGGCCGATGTACGTATCTCACTGGCCCCAGTTCTGGTAGATCCGGAAGCGGAAGAAGATGTCGCTGACATCGCCGCGACCGATGAAGAACGCTTCGCCCTCCTTCTGCCAGGCAACTTCCAGCCGCAGCCTCAGGGTCCAACGAAAGCTGCGCTCGATCCCGGCGGAGAGTCGCACCTGCTCACGAAACTGTCCCTGCTGACCAGCCAGGTTCACGAACGCCTCGGTGCTGGCCAGCGCCCTCCAGAAGCGGTCCTCCTGGATGGCGTTCCACCTGAACGTGGCGCGGAGGCGGTAGCGAAGACGAAGCGCCGCCCGCATCTCCCAGGTCGCCGTGTTGAAGTCCAACCGCTCCTCGAACATCAGGCGATGGTCGAGCGGGACACGCCAGCGCGGCCAAACGAGATCCGCTCCCTGCCACGGCCGCAGCTCCCAACGGTTGTCGATGGAGTCGTTGAAGGTGAAGAAGTTGTGCAGGCCGCCGCCGACCCGGAGGCTGCTGCTGAGGGAGTACATCGTGTTCGCGCGCAGCAGCAGACGCCACCAACCCTCCGACTGGAGCTCGGCTCGGTAGCCGACATCGCCGTAGAGGTTGAGCTTCGGATTCAGATAGACGGAGGGATTGTAGTCGACCCAGATCTGCGGGCTGACATCGGTCTCAGTCTCCTCCGGCTCTTCGGGCTCCTCCTGCGCGAACGCCTCGGGAGTCCACAGCATGCCCAGCGACAGCAGCGCGATCGCGAGCCGGGCGAAGGTCATCGCGGCGATACTAGAGCTGCCCCGGCTCGGGGCGTTCGATCGCGACGATCAGGTTTCTGAGCATGAGGGCGATCTTCTCGCCGTCCGAGAGCTCGTTCCACTCGTCCAGCACCCTGCGCACGCCCACGGGCCGGCCCGTGATGATGTTGTCGACGCCCAGCTCGATCATTGCGAGGGCGTTCTGCGGGTCGTCAACGGTCCATACGTGGAGATCGCGTCCACGGCGTCGGAGGTCTCTCACCAGTCTGGTCGTGGCGTTGGCCGCGCTGATGCTCAGAAAGTCCACCTCGACACGGGCCAGATCTCCTACGGCCCGAAAGACGATGAAACCGGTCTTCAGCTCCGGGGACCCCTCCTCGATCTCCCTCAGAGCTCGGATGTTCAGGGAGCTGACCGCGCACTCCGAGGAGAACCCGTTCTCTCGAACGATCGCTCCGACTTTCGGGGCCAGCGTCGGGTCGTCGCGGGTGTACTTGAGCTCGATGTTCAACTTGATCCGGCCCCGTGCGAGGTCGATCGCCTCTTGCAGCGTGGCGATCCGTTCGTCGCTGAACTCGGGAGCGAACCAGCTTCCGACGTCGATCTCCCTCAACTCGTCCAAGCCGATCTCCCAGATCCGACGAGGCACCGATGCCACCCGCATGAGATCCGCATCGTGCAGCAGCACCACCGCGCCGTCGGCGGTGGTCTGCACGTCGATCTCGGCGTAGTCCGCACCATCGGCGATGGCCCGCCGAATCGCGCTCAGGGTGTTCTCCGGCGCCTCGTACTTGCTGCCGCGGTGGGCCGTGATCGCGACGGAACGACGGAGGTCCAGGCTCTCGAGGATCGCCGCTCCAGCCGAGATCCCCATCAGGGACGCGACGCCGGCGATCAACCAACCGAGCCTTCTGAAGCCGGCGGGCGAGATCCTAGGCGTCGCCGCGGCCCCCGGCACCTGCTGCTCCGAGTAGGCCCGTAGCGGCACCCCCTCCGCCGCGGTCGACCGCAAGTAAGCGTTGGCCACGAGCATGACGTGCGCGGTCTTGCCGGCGATGAACCACACCAGTTCCACAATCGCCAGGAGGGCCAGCGTAACCAGCACGGTCGGGACGATGAGCGCCAACGTGAGCCCGGCTCCGTCGAGCACCCGTGAAGCCAGGGCCCGGATCAGCCAGGTCATCAGGAACGAGGAGAGGAACACGACCACCCAGCAGAGGGCCAGGGGCCACGCAAGCTCACGAAACCGGCCGCGCGTACGCCGCCAGCTCACTCGCAACGCCTTCGTGGGCTTGGCGTTCTCGAACACGAGACCGGGTATAGCGAACAACCACCGGACGTACAGCCAGACGGCGAAGCTCAGGTAGGTAACGATAAGCGCGCCCGCGATGGCCACGAAGGCCCACCAACTAGGAGGCTGCACGTTCAGGTAGTAGTAGAAGTCCCACTCCCTGAGCAGCGCCCGGAAGGCCAGCCAGATCCCGATACCGATGGGGACGCCCGCCACCAGGTAGGCCAGGCCCTGGAGGAGCCCGAGTCGAACCAGCGCCGGTAGCCGAGTGAGGTTCTGCCACATGACGAGGCTGATAGGGATCTTCGTGTTCCGGGCCGCGTTGACCACGATCAACAGCAGCCCGACCTGCTCCGCGAACCAGAACGCGAGTGCAAGCCCGACGCTGAGGAGGAGAAACAGCGCCCCTTCGGGAGAGAGAGCGAAGGCCAACAGGTCGTGGTCCGCTACCGCGTACTGCCCGCTGCGCACGACCAGCCGGTTGAGCAGCCAGGCGGAGACCGGCGTGAACGAGACCGCGAAGACCAGCGTGAACCAGACCTCGAACGCGATCGCGGGCTTAAGGGCGCCCCGCAGCTGAGTGATGCCGAAGCGGCCGCGCCGACCGTCCTTAGTCACCGCCGGGCGGGAAGTCCTTCAGGATCTTCGCCACGGCTTCGTCGATGCGCTTCTGGGACTCCTCCGGACTCGGGTTTCCGCCGGATAGCGTCTTGGAGCCGGTGGACGTGAAGATCATCTGTTCGTGCTCGACATCGAACATGGCGATGGCCAGCGAACCGACCTGGTAGCGCCTCTCGGTGGTTTGGCTGGTCGTCATTCCGACGCCCATCGTGGATCCGTGCCAGCCCCTGTTCCAGCCCGAGCCGTAGTTGCCCCACCCGGTACTCACCGTCTGCAGGGACGAACGCTCTTCCGTCGTGAGCTGCCACCCTACAGCCACATCGGCGTTCTCGCCGGCGTCCACCTGACGCATGCCTTTGGCCGTGAGCGTGTTGGCGATAGACGTCTTGACCCGATTCTGGGTGAGCTGGTCCAGACCGCCGCCTCCCGTCGCCTCGTCAAATACCGCGAAGGTGCTAAAGGCGGAGAAGTTCACACCCGGATCCCAGTCGCTCTGCACGCTGATGCCGCCGCCGCAGCCGGAGAGCGCGACCGCCAGCACTCCCGCTAGCCCCAAAGGAGTCGCACGCATCTTCGTCTCCCATCCGTGAGTTCGATCTGGTCGTCCAATATGAGTGCTGGTTGAGCCGCACGGCCATGGTTGAGGTGCTCGAGGGCTGTGCTTGTATAAGTGTTACCATCCGTGGTACTATTATAGGTAAGATCCGCCGCGGTGGCTACGTGTTCGTGACATGGAAGGGCGATCATTCGCCGCGGCATGTGCACGTGTACAGGAACGGAAGACTCGTGGTCAAGTTCAACCTCGAAGCCCGCGTACCCATGAAGGGCAAAGCAAGCAACCGGGTCGTGAATCTGATCGTGCTGGAGCAGGAGGGCCTGTTGTGAAGATCCTCGAAGTGGAGGCGAACAACCGAAAGAAGACGTTCGAAATACAGACCCGCAAAGGCATGTACTCCTTCCCGTTCGCGAAGCTCGAGACCAGACCGAGAACCGATGACCCGATCAAGGAGGTGTTTCGGGACGAGGAGCTCGGGATGGAGGGCTTCACCTACCGCCTGGAGTCCGGAGCGGAGGCCACCGTTCACCTCGATGCGGTATTGGAGTACAACAGGGATCCGGCACAAATGAACCAGCTGCTGCTCCACGGGCTTACCGTCGAGGCGCTCAACTCCCTGGAGGAGAGCGGACTCAGCAAGCGGGAGCTGATCAGAAGGCTCCGAACTTCGCCCAGCCAGTTCTACCGGTTGCTCGATCCCACGTATTACGGAAAGTCTGTCGGGCAGATGCTCGCCCTACTTCATCTGCTTGGAAAGGACGTTGACCTGGTAGTCAGGGCATCCTAGGGGTCAGTCGAGCAGGAAGTCGAGCGCCTCTCCAGGCCCGACTTCGAGCGGCGTCTCGCCGTACTTGAAGACCCGCATCGGCTTGTCGCCGATCAGCCGCAGCCTGTCCCCTTCCACGCGGAGGGCGCTCCCTTCCCGCAAGCCCACGACGTAGCGCTCCGGTTCGACGACGAGGAACTCCTGAATCCGCTCTTCCCGCGTCTCGCCCATGTGCCCATCGGGATGCGCGTCGAGATAGTGCGGGTTGATCTGGAACGGGACGAGATCGAGGCACCGGAAGCTCCGGGGCTCGACGATCGGCATGTCGTTCGTGGTTCGCAGCGTCGGACAGGCAATGTTGGAGCCGGCACTCCAGCCGATGAAGGGCATCCCCTCCAGCACGCGTTCGCGGATCGGCCCGAGCAGCTCTCGCTCCTGCAGCTCGCGCACCAGATAAAACGTGTTGCCGCCGCCTACCGCGACCGCGTCCGCCTCCGGCACCGCCCCGACGGCGTCCGCCCCGTCGTGTACCGAGACGAGCCGGTGGCCGATGGCCTCCAGCACCGCCCGCACTTTCGCTGCGTATTCATCGTAGCCGAGGCGGACGGCCGCATACGGAACGAACAGCACGGTCGTCGGCGTCGTGCCCAGGAACTCCCGCATCGGCTCCTGCGCGTGCTCCAGGTACGACATCCCGGCCGTGGAGGAGTTGCTGAGTAGGAGAAGTCGGCGAGCCATGCCGCCTATGCTACCGGTGTCTGGCGCGCCAGCCAACCTCCGGCCGCGGCGAAGCCTGACCCCGCCTGATATCGCGTCCTCCACCGGTCCTGAACTTGCGCTCCTCGCTGGAGTCAACGTGCTCTCGGCAGCCGATCGCGAGCTTGCTCGCGAGACACAGGCGACATGTCGCCGCCTCGGCTGGGCTCTTATATGCCCAGTAACCGCAATCGGTTACGGGGACAGCGCGCGGCGGAGTTTCGACGAGGGCATGCGAAGATCACGAATCGGGAGGTATCTCGGGGATTTTGGCCCGACACCGGTTTCTTGCGATGCGTCACCGGAGGTCGCAATGAGCGAGAATCAACCCTCGGAGCATGACCGGCAGCAGAGGCTGGCGGAACTCCAGGCCCGTCTGCAGAAGCTGACCGAGGAGCGGAAGGCCGAGCTGCGCTCCCGTCGCGCACGCCGTGGATGTGGCTCCGCAGGCATCGGAATCAACGCCGCCGGTTCCGTCGCCGTCGGCCGTGCCGCCAGCGGATCCACAGCCACCGGCTCCGCCCCCACCGGAGCGGCTGCCGGTTCTCGAGACCTCGCCGCCGATGGAGGCTCCCGCCGACCACCAGTCGATCGTGGCGGCCACGACACCGCTTGACTCTGAACGGCCGACCTGGCTCTCGGGGACGCCTCCGGCCGAGGCGACACCCGTCGCCGGCACCCCGCGGCCTTCGGCCCTATCTGCAGCGGCGGCGGCGCTCGCCGGGAAGATCTCGGTGCTAGCCGGTGAGGCGAAACGGGCCGCTCAAGGATTGGGACGCCAGGCGACCGCCAAGTCTCAGACGCTCAAGAGCCAGCGACCGCCTCGGCGGCCAAGAGCTCAGCGCCGACCGGACAGCCCCGCCGCAGGCGAAGAGCCTGCCGCACCTCGAGCCAAGAAGAGGCGATCGCTCCGCGCCGCGGTCCTGTTGGGTCTCGGCCTGATCGGCGGCGTCGCTCTCATGCAGTTCGGCGATCTCGAGTTGCCGCAGCTGCTGGATGGAGCGCTCCCGGCAGCCGAGAGGGACGACGCCGTATCCCAGGTTGTGAATGCGGCCAGTTCCCCCCAACCGCGTGAGACGGACGCCGGTCCCGTACCCGGCCCGGCGCTGGCTGGCGGATCGGCCCTCGACGACGCGATCGGTCCGGTGGAGACGGCCCCGGCCGAAATATGGCCGGCACCGCCGGAGCTGGAGATCACCAGCCCGAGCGCCCCCGACGTTGCCGCACTCGAAGTGGACCTGGCTCTCCTCGAGCCAGCCACCTCGGGGCCGATTCCGATCACCAGCTCGTCTGCGCTGCCGGTGACCGGCGACCCGACCCAACGACCGTCTTTCATTCCGTACGACGTATCGCCGAAGCTGGAGAATCCGCGCGAGATCCAGAAGCTCCTGGAGCGGTTCTATCCCTCGCCGCTGCGCAATGCCGGTGTCGAGGGCACGGTGATCCTGTGGATCTTCGTCGACGAGCAGGGTGTCGTACAGAAGACGGAGGTCAAGGAGTCGAGCGGGTACGAAGCGATGGACGAAGCGGCCCTGAGCACGGCGGAAAAGATGAGGTTCGCCCCGGCCATGAACCGGGACAAGGCGACCCCCGTATGGCTGGCGCAGCCGATCACGTTCAGGTGATCTGACCCGGTCCACCCCCCCACAGAGCGCGTCCGGGTGCCAGCGGCGCCCGGACGCAGAGCCCCTCCTCTCGCGAGACTTCTCGATTGCTATGTTGTCGTGCGGCCGGCAGTCCCGCCGTGCCGATAATCGCCGACGGAGCGGAGCATGAGAGGCAGCTGGACCAGCGTGGATATCCCCGATCAGAACGGTAGGGTGGCGATTGTCACCGGGGCGAACAGCGGGATCGGCTTCGAGTCCGCACGGGAGCTGGCGCGTAAGGGAGCCAGCGTCGTGCTCGCCTGCCGCAGCGAGGGACGAGGCAACGACGCCGAGGAGAAGATCCAAGCGGAGCTGCCCGACGCGGTCGTCCGGGTCATGAAGCTCGACCTCGCCGATCTCGACCAGGTCCGCGAGTTGGCCGCCGCGTTCCGGGCGGAGTTCGACCGCCTTAACCTGCTCATCAACAACGCCGGGGTGATGATCCCGCCCGAAGGCCGCACAGAGCAGGGCTCCGAGCTGCAATTCGGCATCAACCACATTGGACATTTCGCGCTCACCGGGCTGCTCCTCGATCTGTTGATCGCCACCCCGGGTGCCCGCGTGGTCACGGTCTCCAGCCAGGCCCACCGCCAGGGCAAGATGGACTTCGATGACCTCGATTTCGAGCGGCGCGGCTACCAGGCCGCTGCGGCCTACGGCCAGAGCAAGCTGGCCAACCTTCTCTTCACCTTCGAGCTCGATCGGCGGCTGACGGCCGCCGGAGCCGACATCACGGCCGCCGCGGCCCATCCCGGCTGGACGGTGACCAACCTCCAGCGGCACTCACGTCTCATCCGGATGCTGAATCCCATCTTCGGGATGAACCAGGCGAAGGGGGCGCTGCCGACCCTCCGCGCCGCCACGGGCCCCGACGTGCGGGGCGGCGACTACTTCGGGCCAGGCGGCTTCTACGAGATGCGGGGCTACCCGAAGCGGGTGGGTACCTCCCGCGGGGCGGAGAGCAAAGAGGATGCGGCCCGCCTGTGGGCGGTGTCGGAGGAGCGTACCGGCGTGACCTACGACGTCCTATGAAAGAAGCGGTCTTCTTCCGACGAATCACGGACCCCGGTACCGCCCGGCGCGCCTGGTCGGGCCTCACGCCGGATTTGCTCGAGAAGGCGCGCGGCCGAGTCCGGACCCTGGCGTGGATCATGTTGGCCCTCATGGGCGTCGGCGCCTTCATCGATCTGCTGTACGCCCAGCTGTATGTAGCAGCGCCGGATCCGATCATGGTCGCGGGAAGCATCCTCGGCGTGGCGCTAGCCGGAGGGCTGATCTTGATCGCCAACAGCAACCGGGTGAGCCATCTCACGGTGCTACATCTGGCGCTGGCCTACGAGGTCGTGATCTGCTTCTTGCTCGCCCTCTTCACTCCGTGGCTCACGTACATGGATGTGGGAGATGTTCCCTATGTGACGTGGGTGACGCCCCTCATCATCTTTTTTCCATTGATCGTCCCGAGCCCGCCGCGCTTGACCCTGATCACGGCGATCGCCGCCGCCGCGACGCGGCCCCTGGGCCTGGCCTTGCTCGAGGGGTTCGCCGGATTCGAGATCCCGCTGATCCGCTACGTGGGGTCGACCATCAGCCCCGCGTTTGCCGTCGTGCTCGCCTACCTGGGGTCCCGGATCGTGCACGGAATGAACGTCGACCTCGCCGAAGCCCGCCGGCTGGGCAGCTACGTGCTCGAGTCCCGGCTGGGCGAGGGCGGAATGGGGGAGGTGTGGCTCGCGCAGCACCGGCTGCTGGCCCGTCCGGCCGCCGTCAAGCTCATCCGGCCCGACATCGTGGCCACGGACCCCGAGCGCCAGGGCATGATGCTCGCCCGTTTCGAGCAGGAGGCACAGGTCACGGCCGCCATGTCTTCGCCCCACACCATCCAGCTCTACGACTTCGGCATCGAGCAGGGCGGGACCTTCTACTACGTGATGGAGCTGCTGCGCGGCCTGGACGTTGAAGAGCTCGTGAGGCGATTCGGTCCTCTGCCGCCGGCCCGTGCGTCCTACCTGTTGGAACAAACCTGCGAATCGCTCGGCGAGGCGCACGAGCATGGTCTGATCCACCGCGACGTCAAGCCGGCGAACATCTATGTCTGCCGGTACGCGCGGCAGGTGGACTTCGTAAAGGTGCTCGACTTCGGGCTCGTCAAGCTCCACCATCACGGCGAGAGCCGGGACCTCGCGCTGACCGTCGACCACTCGGCGGGAGGGACGCCGGCATTCATCGCGCCCGAGCAGGTGGCCGGCGAGGAGATCGACGGCCGCGCCGATATCTACTCACTGGGCTGCGTGGCGTACTGGATGCTCACGGGTTCCTACGTGTTCGAAGGCGAATCGGCCCTGCAGACCATGGTGATGCACTTGCGCGAGACGCCGCCGGCCCCCTCGAGCCGCACCGACCAGCCGGTTCCCTCCGCGATGGACCGGATCGTCCTCGCCTGTCTGGAGAAGGATCCGGCCCGGAGGCCGCAGACCGTCGACGAGCTGGCGGTCATGCTGGCGGATTCCGATGTGGGTGACCCCTGGACCCCGGAGCGGGCGGCTGGATGGTGGTCCGACCACCTGGCGGATCTATAGGTATTCGGGTGCTTCCGCGTTGACGCGCCGGGTTCGGCCGGATACTTTGGCATCGCGTCAAAAGGCAAGCGTGTACTTGACGGATTCGGGGTCCGCCTCGGGTCCGTTTTTTTCCGGGACGAAGGTCACCGACACCGAATTGTGGCAGGTGGCCGCCCAAGCACATGCGGAGACCTGTCTCCGCCCATATCCGTAGTCGGTAGTTCGAGGCACGCCTGCGCTCCCGGCCACACCAACAGCAACGAGAGAGTAAGGCGATGTCAACCGTAGGTACCGTCAAGTGGTTCAACGACCAGAAGGGCTTCGGCTTCATCACGCCCGAGGATGGCGCGGACGACGTGTTCGTGCACCAGTCGGCGATTCAGGCGAGGGTGATCGGGTCGAGTTCGAGGTCGTGCAGGGCCAGAAGGGTCCGGCCGCCGAGAACGTGAGAAAGACGGACTAGGTCTGAGGACCGTCTGTCTGATCTGACCAGGGCCGTCCCCGACACAACGGGGGCGGCCCTTTTTTTTCTGTGGATTCTCCGAGGCAGAGGAATGGTTCTGGTAACGTTGAAGGAAGACGACAAGCTCGACTGGGCGCTCAAGCAGTTTCGTCGAAAGATGATCCGCTCGGGCCTGTTCAAGGACATGAAGAGGCAGCGCTTCTACGAGAAGCCTAGCATCGCCAAGCGGCGAAAGGCCGTAGCGGCCGAGCGCAGAAGGGCGCGCGCGAAGCGTCGAGCCTTCACGCGGAAGTGGACGTAGGGGCTACGCCAGCGGTTCCGGTCTTGGCGGCTCCGCGGGGAGGGTGCGGAGATCGGTTTCCAACTCCTCGACCAACTCTTGCAGCGCCTCGATCCGCGTCTGCGCCAGGCGGATGCACCCCTCTCGCCAGCTCGGAGGTGGCACCTCGTAGGAGGCGTTCGAAGGGTCGAGGCCTGACCCTCGGATCGCCTGAGCGTCCACGCCGGTCACGCTGGCGACGTCCCGAATCGAGATGGCACTCGTTACCAGCCGGCGCATCGCTTCATGAAACGTCACGATTGCTCCCTGTTGTCTGTCAATCTCCGCGATAACCCATAATACATCCGCTATGACCCGTAATGCCCGTCAATACCCGCGGCCGACGTCCACGACGGACAGCATCGGCTCGCCCGCCACGTAGCGTCGGATGTTCTCCCTGACCAGGGTCCGCTGACGCTCGACCGCCTCGACGGACGATCCCGCTATGTGCGGCGTGATGATCACGTTCGGAAGCCGCCAGAGCGGGTGACCCTGGGGCAGCGGTTCCGGATCGGTCACGTCGAGCCCGGCGCCGGCCAGCTCCCCCGCCTCGAGCGCAGCCACGAGATCATCCGTCACGACGCTTCGTCCCCGTCCAACGCTGATGAAGTACGCGGTGGGCTTCATGCGCGAGAAGAAAGCCGCATCGAACATCCCGGTCGTCTCGGGCGTGAGGGGAGCGGCGTTCACGATCACATCGGCCTCCGCCGCCAGCTCGCTGAACTCATCGGCCAGGCCGACGTAGTCGACGAATTCGGGGCCGCTCCGGCTGCTTCGCCGCGTCGCCACCACGCGCATGCCGAGCGCGTGCGCGCGCCGGGCCACTTCCGTCCCGATACCGCCCAACCCGACGACGAGCATCGTCCTTCCGTCCAGCTCCCACATCCGATCTCGCGGCACGGCGTTCCGGTTCCAGCGACCCTCCAGCTGCTCCGGGATGTACCGGTAGAGGCCGCGCGAGAACGCGTAGAGCATGGCAATCACGTGCTCCGCGATCTCGGGTCCGTAGATCCGCTGGGCGTTGGTGAGGAGAAGGCCCCGGTCGCGGACCGCGGGGACGGTTACGCACCGCTCCGCGCCGGCCGAGAGGATCTGGATCCACTCCAGCCGCTCGCCCGCCTCCAGGATCTCGGCGCTGCAGTAGCCGATCACCGCATCGGCCCCGGGGGCCGCGCGGACGGCAGTCTCGTGGTTCGCCGCCGCGACCAGCTCGACGCCCGGAGCGACGGACTGCAGCGAGCGGACGAACGCGTCGTCTCCGCGTACCACGATCTTGCGGGGAGCGGTCCAGCCGGGTCGCTCGCGCACGGGCGCCGGCGCCTCGCGAAGGCCCACCTCGGCGATCAGGGCCTCGGCATCGCAGTTGGCGCACCCCGCGGCCGCTTCCTGCGCCGCTGCCCCCGCAGCGAAAGACAGGATCAGCGCGCAGCCCAAACCCGCTGCCCGTCGCTGAAGTTGCGAGCGTCTCACCCGTGCCTCTCTTCCTCTGCGGTCTTGATCTGCGGTCTTTCGTTCATTGGACGACTCCCATAAATAGGACGGCACCCCACCGGGGAACAGCCGGCGAAACGGCCGGTATTGTATGGGCACTTCGAGTGGTCGCCGTAAGATCCGGAGCAGCAGAGACATCACAGTTTAGGGTGCCCTTGCCGTTGTCGTAGCAGACCTCGAGAAGAGCCTGCATCAGCAATGTTGCATCGGGACCCGATCGGGGCGGTCTTTCGGGGCCGTCCCGATTTTTTTGCGACCTCCGAGAGCGGTGTGGCCGACACCTCGCTCCGGCGTGGGCCACCCACAAAGAGCAAGTCGGTTAGCCTGACGGCTTTTCCCGACATGGCCGGTGGGCTCTTTCCCGACTTGCGACCCCGCACGACCTGATTACCGTTCACTCGGGCCGCGCATTCCAGAGCGCGCAGCGCGCGAATCTCGACCGTTTCCGGCTCGGCGACCCTGCCCTCTTCCGCCGAGTCGGTACCGACAGGTGACGCCAGTTCAAGGCCGACCCATACCGCGGGAGACCCCCATGCTTGAAGCCATTGAAGCCTCGCCCGCTCGCGAATCCGTCGAGCGGCTATGGCCGGAGCTGGAGTGGATCCAGGACCCTGCTCTTCACGACAGCACTCTGCTGACCTGGATCCGCGCGTTCGAGGCCAGCCCGCTCGAGCCCGACGATCTGGAGGAGATCCCCTTCACGCTCCTGGTGCCGGACTGCCCGGCGACTTTCATGGAGCACAAGCGCTGCGTCGTGCACATCGCGCGGCGCTCCGCCGAGGCGATGCAGGAGTTCCTCGGCCGCGCGCTCCCGATCGACATGGACGTGGTCATCGCCGGGGCCATCCTGGCCGACGTCGGCAAGCTCCTCGAGTACGAGCGGGTCGGTGGCGAGGCGGTGCAGAGCGAGCGAGGGAAGGCGCTTCGGCATCCGTTCACGGGCGTCCACCTGGCGATGGGGTGCGGCGTCCCTGATGAGGTCTGCCACATCATCGCCACGCACGCGGCCGAGGGTGACCTCGTCAAGCGGAGCACCGAGGCCTTCATCGTCCATCACGCCGATTTCATGAGCTTCGAGCCCTTCAAGAACCTGAAGTAACTGAAAGGACTGAGCGGTGAGCGACACGATCACGGCCCGCATCTCGCGCTGGGCCTGCGACCTGACCTACGAGGATCTGAGTGACGTCGCCGTTCGGGAGGCGAAGCGCTATCTGCTCGACTCCCTGGGCTGCGCGCTCGGCGGCTTCCAGCAGCACGATGTGAAGATCGCCCTCGAGGTGCTCGAGGAGCACGCTGGCACGGGCCCGGCTACCGTTATCGGAACGGGGCAGCGGCTGGATCCGATCTCCGCCTCGCTGCTTAATGCCCTGATGGTCCGCGTCATGGACTACAACGACATCTACTGGAAGCAGGACCCGTCGCACCCCTCGGACATCATCCCCGCCGCCACGGCATGCGGGGAGCGGGCCGGCAAGGCGGGCCGGGACCTCATCCTCGGCATCGTGCTCGGCCACGAGTTCGAGATGCGGCTGTGCGAGGCCGCCTTCCCGGGGATCCGCGAGCGCGGATGGCACCACGCGACCCTCACCGCCTTCGTGTCCCCGATCGTGGCGGCCCGGATGCTGGACCTGGATCCCGAGCAGATGCAGCACGCGATCGGGATCTCGGGCTCGCGCATGGCCACGCTGGGCGCGGTGACGGCCGGGAAGCTCACGATGATGAAGAACACCGTGGATCCGATGGCCACGCAGAGCGGCGTCCTGGCCGCTCTCCTGGCGGAAAAAGGCTACAGCGGTCCCGAGCACGTGATCGACGGCAAGGAAGGGCTGGCCCACTGCATGGGTCCCGAGTGGAAGCTGGAGATCCTCGAGGAGGGGCTCGGCGACGGCTTCCGCATCACCGGGTGCGGGATGAAGGCGTTCCCGACCGAGGCGCTCACGCACGCGCCGATCTCCTGCACCCTGGACCTGATCAAAGAGAACGATCTCGCACCCGACGATGTCGAGCAGGTGCACATCCGGTCGCTGGCCCGGGCGGCGGACATCCTGGCGGACCCGAGCAAGTACGATCCGCGCACCAAGGAAACCGCCGATCACAGCCTGCCCTACGTGATCGCGGCGGCGGTCGCGGAGCGTCAGATCACGCCCCTCCAGTTCACGAACGAGAAGATCATGGACCCGACGATCCGGGCCCAACTCCACAAGGTGGAAGTGGTGGCCGACCCGGAGATCGAGGCCCTCTTCCCCGAGTTGCAGCGCGTGATCGTAACCATCCGAGCCACCGACGGCCGCGAGTTCACCAAGCAGATCGACTACCCGAAAGGCGACCCCCGCAATCCGCTGACGGACGATGAGATCGAAGAGAAGTTCGAGGCGCTGGCCGCGCCGATCATACCGGCCGAGGAACGGCAGGAGCTCAAGGAAGCCGTTTGGAACCTGGAGAACGTGGAGTCCATCACGGAGCTGATGCGGCTGACGCGGGCGGCGGTCCTCGCCCACGTCTGAGGCAGTGCGTTGCGTCGCGTCGCATCCGAGGGGTCGCGGCACGGCCGAGGAGTGAGAGATGGGACAGACGATCGTAGAGAAGGTCGCCCAGAGTCACATGGCCGACGGGCCGAGGGACCGTTCGCTGGCGGCCGGGGATTTCGTGACCATCCGGCCCAGGCACGTGCTTACGCATGACAACTCGGCGCCGGTCATGCAGAAGTTCAAGGCGATCGGGGCCACCCGGGTCCTCGACCCGTCGCAACCCGTCTTCGCTCTGGACCACGACATCCAGAACAGCTCCGACGAGAACCTGGCCAAGTACGGCGCGATCGAGGCGTTCGCCCGGAATCAGGGGATCGACTTCTACCCGGCCGGCACGGGGATCGGCCACCAGGTGATGATCGAGGGCCAGTACGCCGTGCCGGGGGCCTTCGTCGTCGCCTCCGACTCCCACGCCAACATGTACGGAGGCGTGGGCGCGGTCGGGACGCCGGTGGTGCGCACCGATGCGGCGGCGATCTGGGCGACCGGCACCTTCTGGTGGCAGATCCCGCGCACCGTGCAGGTGGTGCTGGAGGGCAGCCTTCCGGAGGGCGCCGCGGGCAAGGACGTCATCCTGGCGCTCTGCGGGCTCTACAACCAGGGCGAGGTCCTGAACGCCGCGGTGGAGTTCGCCGGGCCGGGAGTCGAGACGCTCTCCGTGGCCGAGCGGCTGGCGATCGCCAACATGACGACCGAGTGGGGGGCCCTCGTGGGCTGGTTTCCGGTGGACGCGAAGTCGCTGGCCTTTCTGGCTGCACGGCGGGAGATCCTGAGCGCCCGCGGCATCGAGCGGGTGAGCGAGGACGACCTCGCCCGGTGGAAGTTCGAGCCGCCGGCCCCGGATGACGACGCCGTCTGCGCCGCCTGCATCGCCCTGAATCTCTCCGAGGTGACGCCCCAGCTCGCCGGCCCGGACACGGTGCAGGTGACCAAGGGCGTGGCCGAGGTCGAGCCGGAGGGGATGCCGATCCAGAAGGCCTACCTGGTCTCCTGCGTCAACTCGCGGGCCGAGGACCTCGCCGCCGCCGCGGCGGTTCTCGAGGGCAGGCGGGTCGCCGAAGGCGTGGAGCTCTACGTGGCGGCCGCCAGCCGCGAGGTCCAGGAGGAGTCGGAGCGGCGGGGAACGTGGCAGACGCTGATCGACGCCGGCGCCGTTCCGCTGCCCCCCGGCTGCGGACCGTGCATCGGCCTCGGCACCGGCCTCCTCGAGCCGGGAGAGGTGGGCATCTCGGCCACCAACCGAAACTTCAAGGGCCGGATGGGCTCCCGGGACGCCCGCTGCTACCTGGCGAGCCCCGCCGTCGTCGCCGCATCGGCCGCGGCGGGGCGGATCACCGCCCCGCGGCGCATCAACGGCCGCCGGCTCACCCGCCGCTTCGAGGCCCTGGACGGAGCCGATCCGGCGAAGGGCGGCGACGCGGACGTGCGCGTCGAGATCCTGCCGGGATTTCCGGAGGGGATCAGCGGACGGCTCCTCTTCCTGCCTGCGGACAACCTCAACACGGACGGGATCTACGGGAAAGACTACACCTACCGGGACGACATGACGGTCGAAGCGATGGCGCGGGTCGTGTTCGAGAACTACGACCCCGAGCTGGGCGGCCGGGTCCGCAAGGGCGACGTGATCCTGGGCGGCTGGAACTTCGGCACCGGCTCGAGCCGCGAGCAGGCGGTCACGGCCCTTCAGGCCGCCGACATCGCGCTGGTCGTAGCGGGAAGCTTCTCGCAGACGTACCTCCGAAACGCGTTCAACAACGGCTTCCCGTGCGTGACGTGCCCGGAGCTGGTGGACTGGCTGAAGCAAGAGCTCGCCGACCGGATCGAGGCCGGCGAGAAGACGATCGTCCCGGGCGATGAGCTCCGGATCGACTTTTCCAGCGGATCGATCGCCTACCGGTCGAAGAGCTTTCGCTTCCCTCCCCTCGGGGCCGTCCCCCAGGGGCTCGTGGTGGCGGGAGGCGTGGAGAACCAGGTGAGAGACAAGCTGGGCATCGCGTAGTGCCGGCGCCTTTGGCGGCATAGAGAATAGAGATCGGAGAGGAACGATGGCGAAATACACCGTGGTCACGATGGCGGGAGATGGAATCGGCGGGGTCGTGCTCTCGGAGGCGCTGCGGGTGCTGGAGGCCGTGGGCTTCGACGCGGAGTACGTGCACGGCGACATCGGATGGGAGTTCTGGAAGAGCGAGGGGAACGCGCTCCCGGAGCGCACCGTCCGGCTTCTGGAGCAACACAAGCTGGGGCTCTTCGGGGCCATCACCTCCAAGCCCAAGCCGGCGGCCGCCGCCGAGCTCGACCCGTCGCTGATGGGGAAGGGCTACACGTACTACAGCCCGATCGTCACGATGCGGCAGCTCTTCAACCTGGACATCTGCATCCGGCCCTGCCGCTCCTTCGCGGGGAACCCCCTCAACTTCATCCGGCGCTCTTCCGCCAGAACACGGAGGGCATGTACGCCGGACTGGAGTGGACGAACCCTCCGGAGCCTGTGCTCGCGGCGCTGGCGACCCACCCCAAGTTCGAGAAGTTCGCCGGCACCTCCCCGGAGGACCTGGCGATCAGCACGCGCGTCTTCACGCGTCAGGCCTGCCGGCGCATCCTCCGCGCCGGGTTCGAGTACGCCCGTAAGCACGGGTACAAGTCGGTCACCGTGTGCGAGAAGCCCAACGTCCTCCGGGAGACCTCGGGGATGATGGAGGAGGAGGCGAAGGCGATCCACGCGGATTACCCCGAGATCGAGCTCTGGTCGACCAACATCGACGCGCAAATGATGTGGCTGACCAAGAACCCCGAGGCCTACGGAGTGATCGTGGCCGGCAATCTGTTCGGCGACATCGTCTCCGATGCCTTCGCGGGACTCGTCGGGGGCCTCGGCTTCGCGGCCTCGGGCAACATCGGTGACGAAGTCGCCGTCTTCGAGCCGACGCACGGCTCGGCGCCCAAGTACGCCGAGCTCGACCCGCCGATCGTGAACCCGATCGCCATGATTCTGGCCGCGGCGATGATGCTCGATCATGTCGGCGAGCTGGAAGCCGCGCATCGAATACGCCACGCCGTGGCGGGCGTGGTGGAGGAGGGCCGGGTTCGGGTCTACGACATGATGAGGCTCGTCGGAGCCCCGGACGTGATCGCGCGCGGAGCAGCCAGCACCCACGAGATGACGGACGCCATCATGGCCAGGCTCGGCGTGCCCGCGGCCGTCTGAACCACGGCTCCGTCCGCCACGTCCGGACGGCGATAGACAGGAGAACGAGATGAGCGTGACGGTGGGATCCAGGGCCGCCGGGATCGGGTCGGCGGGCCGCCGCGGCAAGGCGATTCGCTCCGACCTCTGGGTGCAGCTGGAGGCGCGGAGCCGCGGCGGGATCGAGCTTGACCTGAGCTCCCGGGTCGAGGCTTACTACGGCGATGCGATCCGGGCCCAGGTGGAGGAGGTGCTCGCCGCTCTCGGAGTGACGGACGCACGGGTGACGTTGGAGGATGCCGGCGCCCTGCCCTTCGTCATCCAGGCCCGGATCGAGGCCGCGGCGCTGGCGGCTGGCGTGGCTCCGGAGGGGGACGCCCGGCCCGCCCGGACCGCTCCGCTCCCGCCCCCGCCGCCTCGGACGAGGATGCGCCGCTCAAGGCTTTACCTGCCCGGCAACGAGCCCAAGTTCTTCATCAGCGCCGGGCTGTACGGGCCGGACGGGGTCATTCTCGACCTGGAAGACTCGGTGCACCCGGATGCCAAGGCCGCGGCCCGGCTCGTGGTCCGAAACGCCCTCCGTTGCGTGGACTTCGGGAGCGCCGAGCGCATGGTCCGCATCAACCAGCTGCCGCTGGGCCTGGAGGACCTGACCGCCGTGGTTCCGGAGGGTCCGGACATGATCCTTATCGCCAAGGTCGAGTCGGCCGATCAGGTGAGGGAGGTGGATGATGCGATCGACGCGATCCTGAAGAGCTCGGGCGCTTCCGGAGGCTCGGAAGCGTCGGGCGACTCCGGAGGCTCGGAAGACTTGGCGGCCCGGGATCGTCCCCTGTGGCTGATGCCGATTCTGGAGAGCGCCCTCGGGATCGAGAACGCCTTCGAGATCGCCGGCGCGAGCCCGCGGATCGCGGCGATCACCATCGGTCTCGAGGACTACTCGGCCGACCTCGGGGTCCCAAGAACAGAAGAAGGGGCCGAATCCGCCTGGGCGCGCAAGCGGCTGGTGAACGCGGCCAAGGCCGCGGGCGTTCAGGCCATCGACTCCGTCTACGGACAGGTCGACGACCTGGAGGGCCTGAAGCGCTGGGGCGAGCGCTCCCGCGGGATGGGCTACGAGGGCATGGGCTGCGTGCACCCCCGCCAGATCCGGGTGATCCACGAGGCGTTCCGGCCGCCCGCCGCTCAGATCGAGAAAGCGCTGAAGATCGTGGCCGCCTACGAGCAGGCTCGGGCGGAGGGCCGAGGCGTGGTGAGCCTGGGCTCGAAGATGATCGACCCGCCTGTGGTCAGGCAGGCCCAGACGCTGGTGGAGCAGGCGACGGCGCTCGGGCTGGTAAACACCGGGAGCAAGGCCGACCAATGACGACAGCGACGAAGCCGACCGACAAACGGCAGCGAGACCCGTCGCGGAGCGACCGGGGCATGGTCGCCAACGCGCTGGGCCGTCTGATCCCGAGGGAGGTGAACGGCCGCGAGGCCGTGCCCTTCAAGGGCGTCGGCAAGCACGAGCCCGTGGGGGGAAAGCAGGCGCCCCCGATCCGGAGCTGTAGGGACTATCCAGCCAACGGCGACAAGCGCGTGGACAGCCTGGAGGAGGCCTTCCGGCGCTGCGGACTCTCGGACGGCATGGTCATCTCCTCGCACCACCATCTCCGCGACGGAGACCAAGTGGGCATGATGGCCCTCGAGGCGGCGGCCCGCCTCGGCGTGAAGGACGTGATGTGGTTTCCCAGCGCCTCCTTCCCCTGCCAGGCCCCGGTCATCGATCTGATGGAGGCGGGAGTGGTCCACCACATCGAGGGCAGCCTCAACGGTCCCCTTGGAGACTACTGCTCGCGGGGGAGGATGCGGGGCCTGGGCGTGCTTCGGTCGCACGGGGGGCGGTGGCAGGCGATCCAGGATGGAGAGGTAAAGATCGACGTGGCGGTCATCGCGGCGCCGAGCGCCGATCCGTTCGGCAACTGCGACGGATCCCACGGGCCGTCGGCCTGCGGATCGCTGGGCTTCGCCCTCGCCGACTCGATCTACGCCGACCACGTGATCGTGGTCACCGATAACCTGGTGCCCTTCCCCTGCATCCCCTGGCAAATCCAGGGAAACCACGTCGACTTCGTCGTGGAGGTGGAGAGCATCGGCGACCCGGAGAAGATCGTCTCGGGCACGACGCGGATCACCCGCAGCCCGGAGCGGCTGATGATCGCCCGCAACGTGGCGCGCCTCCTGAAGGAAACCGGCATCATGCGAGAAGGCTTCTCCTTCCAGGCCGGCGCCGGCGGGATCGCCCTCGCCTTCGTCGACTACCTGGCCGAGCTCATGCGCGAGGCCGGCGTGAAGGCCCGCTTCGTTCGGGGCGGCTCCACCCGGTACCTGGTCGAGCTTCTCGAGGAGGGGCTCACCGACTACATCCTGGACGGCCAGACCTTCGACCTCGACGGCGTTCGCTCCATCGGCTCGGATCCCCGGCACGTGGCCACCTCGCCGTTCACCTCCTACAACTTCCACGGGAAGGGCAACTTCGCCTCCATGGTCGACGCCGTGGTGCTGGGTGCGACGGAGGTCGACGTGCACTTCAACGCGAACGTGAACACCCACTCCGACGGCCGCCTGTTGCACGGGATCGGCGGCTGGCAGAACTGCCTGGCTTCGGGCTGCTCGATCCTGGCCGTTCCCTCCTTCCGGGACCGGATCCCGGTGATCAAGGACGAGGTCACGACGGTGACGGGGCCGGGCGAGCTGATCGACGTCGTGGCCACCGAGCGGGGCATCGCCATCAACCCCCGACGCCAAGATCTGTTGGATGCGGTCCGCGGATCCGATCTTCCGATCCGGCCGATCGAGGAGATTCAACGAGAGGTGGAGCGCCTGTGCGGAGGCAAGCCGCACAAGGCTCGCGTGACCGATGTGCCGGTGGCGGTGATCAAGTGGGTCGACGGGACGGTGATCGATACCGTCTACCAGGTGTCAGAGTCGGCCTGACCCGGGCGCTGCCCGAATCGACCGCCGCGCCCTCAGCGAATCATCCGGACGATCGCCGCGAGAACCAGCGCCACGATCGCCAGCCAGACAGCCCCGCGCGCGTGTCCCCGCAGATGGTGCGCGTAGTCCTTGTAGCCGGCCATGCCCTCCGTGCCCGTTATGACCAGACGCTTGGGGGTGATGGTGCAGTATATGAGCCAGTCGAGCACGACGAGATCAACGACGAAGAACACGAACAGCACCCCGAGAATGTGAACGAACAGCCCCCCTAACGAGACGTCGGCGGCCCCCTCGGCCTCGAGCCCGAGAGCCGACAGGAGCGGGATCCCGACGACGAGGGCCATGAAGGGTAGGAAGAAGATCAGCGCCTGCAGCGTCTCGCGCCTTGTCAACGGAGGCACGCTCTGACGGATGTCCTCCGGCAGGTCCTTGAGGGCGAAGCGCGGATTGAACGTGACGGCGGCCATCAGGACCAGCGAGGCGAGCACCGAAAGCAAGGCGCCGTGAACGAGTATTCTGCCCAGGTCTAGCACTGCGGTCTCCGGTCCACGAGCATTCTTCAGGCTATCCCGTGTCGGGAACAGTGCAAGGGGATCGTGAATGTCGGTGACGCCCCGGATGATTAGATCGCTGTCCATCGTACTCCTGGGATCGGTGCTCGCGGCATCCGCGGCCACCGGGTTCGCTTCGGCCAGCTTCGCATCATCCGCGGCATCTTCCTCGCCGGCATCCTCCGCCGGAATCCCGGCGGAAGCGATCGAAACGGCGATCGGGGTCCCGGCGGACACGATCAAGCGACCGAACGCCGACCGTGCCGGCCGCCCCATCCCCTATCCGGTCGTTCCGTCGCGAGGCTTCCTGGCCGGGGTGGAGGCCGGAACACGGACGACGTCGGGCCGCCCCGGACCCGCCTACTGGCAGCAGTGGGCCGACTATGAGCTGACGGCCGCCATCCGGCCCGACGAGCGCCGGCTTTACGGCCGGGGCCGCATCATCTACCACAATCGCTCGCCGGATTCGCTGTCCACCCTCTACCTGCACCTGATGCAGAACGTGCACGCGGTGGGCGCCATGCGTAACCGGCCCCAGCTGGTGACGGGAGGGATCGTCCTCTCCCGGGTCGTGGCAGCCGGCGCGGAGCTGACGCTGCAGGCCAGCCGGAGGCCGCCCGGAAGCGAGGATGAGCTGCCGCCCGGCTACGCCGTCCTTGGCACGATCCTTCGGGTGATTCTCCCCGAGGCCCTGCAGCCTGTTGAGTCCGTGGAGCTGGAGCTGGACTGGACCCTCCAGATCCCGAGCCAGGGTGGCGGGAATCGAATGGGGTGGAACGGCGATGACCTATTCTTCATCGCCTACTGGTATCCGCAGATGGCCGTCTACGATGACGTCGTCGGCTGGCAGATCGATCCCTTCCTGGGCGCCGCCGAGCTCTACACCGGCTTCGGGAGCTACGACCTCACGGTCGAGGTGCCGGAAGGCTGGCTCGTGCTCGCGAGCGGAGCGCTCCTGAACCTCGAGGAGGTCCTGGACCCCTCCGTCCTGGCGCGGCTTCGGCAGGCGGAGGACTCGGACTCGGTCGTGCACGTCGTGCGTGAAGGCGACCTCGCGGCCGGCCGAGCGACGCGCTCGAGCGTCGGCGGCCCGCTCGCCTGGCACTTCCGGGCCGACACCGCGCGCGATGTCTCGTTCAGCGCCTCCCGCGCCTCGCTGTGGGATGCCGTGCGCACGCCGGTGGGCGACCGCGACGCGGATGGGGAGACCGACCATGCGCGGGTGGATGCCGTCTACCGACCCAGCGCGCCTCGCTGGGCGAAGGCGGCCCGCTACGGACAGCACGCCATCGACTTCTTTTCCCGCTACTTCGCCCTTCCCTACCCCTGGAACCACATGAGCCTGATCGAGGGGGACGGCATCATGGGCGGGGGCATGGAGTTTCCGATGATGACCCTGATGGGCAGCTACAACACGCGGAGTGACAGCGCCCTCTACTACGTGACGGCGCACGAGCTCGGGCACATGTGGTTGCCGATGATC
>JBDHFW010000046.1:0-15911 GCA_039590175.1 Gemmatimonadota bacterium
GTCTCGGTCTCGCCCTTGAGGAGCGGCTGGTGCTTGTGCTCGTAGGTGTCCGCGATCTCGACCTGGCAGACGCGCTCCACCGTCGTCTTGTCGAAGACCTCGCCCAACAGCGAGATCTCCAGACCCCAGGTGGGCGACACCCGGATGCCCGTGGCGAGGCTGCGGATCAGCGCGAACTCGCCGGCCAGGGGGTAGCGGAAGCTGTCGAGGAACTCGAAGAAGGGGTGGGCGCCCACCACGCGCTTGAAGGCCCGAACCAGCGGCGTGACGAAGAGCCTCGTCACCCGTCCGTGCAGCTTTTCGTTGACCCGGGCGTAGTAGCCCTTGCTGTACTCAAAAGCGGTTCCCGGGTGCACGATTGGATAGGCCAATCTCGCGAGCATCGCCCGGTCGTAGTTCACGATGTCGCAGTCGTGCAGAGCGAAGTTGCGCACCCGCTTGTCGGCCAGCGCGTAACCCAACGCCAGCCACACGCCCCGGCCCTTCCCCCGCTCGGCCACGAAGAAGCCGGCCTCCTCGAGCTCCCTGAACATGCTGCGGATACGAGGTCCGTCGTTCCAGAGGATCCGGACGTCGGTCGGCAGCTGCGACATGTCGTCCACCGCACGGCGGAATTCCTCCTCGCTCGCCCGGTCCAGCGAGAGCACGATCCGGTTCAGGTAGTCGGTTTTCTTCAGCTCCGCGACGATCCGCGGCATCGCCGGGCCCTCGAACTCCGAATAGAGCGCCGGCAGGAGGAGGACCAACGGCTGGGGCTCGCAGTACTTCTTCAGATCCGCCTCGAGCTCGTCGACCGGGCGGTGAGTGATATCCTGGAGGGTGGTGATGACGCCGTTCTGAAAGAAATCCGCCATGATCCTCCTTTGTAGGGGCTAGGCTTTTTCGGCCAGGTATTTTCGCCCCCTGCGAAAGACTCTGGCCTGCTTTTCGATCTTGGACTCCGACTCCGCGTGATCCATGTCCAGTGTGCGGCGGTAGAAGGAGGCCGCGCGCAGGAAGAAGACCGACTTGAGAGCTTCGACGACCGATGCCCGCGCCCTGCCCCGTCCGTTCCCGAACGAGTGCAACAGATCGTACACGATATGCGACCAGAGGGTCGGCCCGAGCCGCATCCGGCCCGTCGCCACCAGATCCTCGAGCCTTCCATTCGACTCTGGAGTCAGATAGCGGGCCAATCGGTCCGTGGCCGAGTCGTACTGGTGGAGCGCCGTGCGCTTGATGGCCTTGTAGTCCAGGGCGAGGCCCTGGGGCTCCAGCACCTCGATGCCGTCCAGCCGCGGCAGCCGGTACGTCTGGCCCGTGAGCGACCACCGGTCCGGGTGGCGCACGAGGTAAGTAAACAGGGTGTTCACGACCTGGCTGAACATCGGGCCGAGCTTGAGAGCGCTGGGCTTGTGCACCTTTGCGCCCAGCGTGGTCTGCGCCACCGAGAAGTCCCCCAGCAGGGCGTTCACCGTCATGAAGATGTCGATGCCGTACTCGAAGGTGCTCTCCTGCCATTTCCTCTCGAGAAGGTGCCTGGCAAACCTCACGGAGAATCCGAAGTCCCCTCCGATCGGCTGCCTGATATCCTTGCCTAACAGGCCGTACAGAAGCGGATAGCAGATGTGGTTGGTGATGCTCCCGTCATACTCGTTCCTGGCATAGACGGGGGTAATGTAATCGTATTCCTCATCGACGAGCGGAGTCGCGAAATTGCGGATCCACTGCGGGGTGATGCTGATGAGGTCGGCGTCGACCGCGACGACGGCTTTCGCGTCCAGGATGGAGGCCGCCTGCAGCAGGTTGTAGAAGTTCCGCCCCTTGCCTCGCAGGCCCTCGGGCGTGGAAATGTAGACCTGCGGGGTTCGGCTGCCAGCCGTGAGGAAGGCCTCCCGCGTCCCGTCCGGGGAGTCGTTGTCGACGTTCACGATCACCCCGCGCATCCCATCGAAGTACTCACGGATCCCTATGTCGGCCTGGCGCACGACGTGCCCGATGCTGTCTGCCTCGTTGTACGATGGAATTCCCACCACGATGTCGGCCGGGGCGAGTGACCGCAGCTGCTGCTGGATGTCCGGGGAGTCGGGGGCCAGGAAGACGTCCCGATCCGGCTTTTTCGCTACCATCTCTTCGCGCGTCCCATTCGCCTCATCGCTCCGGCCGCATCCTCGTTTCTCTCGCGTTTCGCTAGGAGGAGAGCCCCGACACGACGTCCAGGAGCGCGGAGCTCCAACCTCGACTGCCGGGCTCCGGGGCGATCACCGAGTCGTCCCTCCCCACGTCCATAACCCTGCCGTCGGGTCGCGGAATCACGATCGGGTGATCGACGACCTGCAGCATCTCCGCGTCGTTCGGGCTGTCCCCCAGCCCCAGGCTCACGACCGGCTTCGGCCCCGGGCCTGCGAGGATCTCCTGCACTTTCCGCACCGCCCTCCCCTTGCTCTGGTCCGCCCCCATCAGATGGTAGAGCCTGCCTCCGGTCGTGATGGCGAGCCCCCGCGCCGCCGCGTCGCCCTTTAGCTCCGACAGCCGCTCCGGGTCCGCCATGACAAAGGGTTCGGTAAACTCGCGCCGCCTCGCCCTCTCCGCATCCTCCAGCGGAAGATCGGTCCGCTCGGCGATCTCCCGAGCCGACAGGTCACCGAACCCCCGCAAGCCGTATGCCCTGCGCACGTCTTCCACGAAACGCCGAACCTCCGTGTATGGACGACCGAACACGAGAGCGCGGAAGCTTCCCTCCATCCTCGCGCCGGGAATTTCGAGCCCGGTCAGGCTGGACGGAAAGAAGGCGGCGGCGCCATTCTCCACCACGAACGGACCCTCGATCCCCATCTGCCGCTGAAGATGCTCGACCTCGGACCGGGTCTTGCTCGTGACGAAAATGAGCGGCCAGCCTTCGCGGGCGATTCGGTCGAGGGCCGGGCGGGCTCCCTCGTAGGAGTAGTCCGCGTGGTCCAGCAGGCTGCCGTCGAGGTCTGTGAATATCAGAAACATGTGTGATAGAGATGGGCGATAGAAGAACGGAGCGAGCGAGATGAAAGTGGTCGTGGCCATGGACTCCTTCAAGGGGAGCCTTCGCGCGGGCACGGCTTGCGCGGCGGTGCGCGCCGGAATCCTGGACGCGCTTCCGGAGACCGAGGTCCTCATGTTGCCGATGGCGGACGGCGGGGAGGGCACGGCCGAGGCCGTGATCGCGGCGACCGGAGGTGAGTGGGTACCGGCGCAGGTCATGGGACCGCTGCCCGAGATGCGTGTGGAGGCTCGGTACGCCTGGTTGCCGGCCGGACATTCCGACGAAAAGGACGCGAACGACCATCGGTTCGCCGGCGACGGGACCGGCGCTCTCGTGGAGATGGCGGTGGCGAGTGGCCTAGAGCTTCTGGAGGGCAGCGAGAGGAATCCGCTCCAGACGACCACGTTCGGCACCGGCGAGCTCCTGGCCGCGGCCGCGGCCCGCGGAGCCGACCGGCTTTGGCTCGCCATCGGAGGCAGCGCGACCGTGGACGGAGGTACCGGCGCGGCCATGGCCCTGGGCTGGCGGTTTCTGGACGAGCGTCGGCGACCCGTCGGCTTCGGCGGCGGAGAGCTGGAGCGCATCGCGCACATCCAGGCACCCAAGCCAGCCCGTCGGGCCCTCCCGCACGTCACGGTCTTGTGTGACGTGGACAACCCGCTGGTCGGCGAGGAAGGGGCGGCCCGGGTGTTCGGCCCGCAGAAGGGAGCCGATCCCGAGATGGTCGTCGCCCTGGAGCGCGGGCTCGCCGGTCTGGCGGACGTTATCGAGCGCGATCTGGGCAAAGACGTGAGATACGTGCCGGGTGCAGGCGCGGCCGGCGGCCTCGGCGCGGGCGCGCTCGCGTTCTTGGACGCGGACCTCATGTCGGGTGTGGACGCGGTAATGGAGGCCACAGGCCTGGAGCAGGCGTTGTCGGAAGCCGACTGGGTCGTCACCGGCGAGGGCCGGTTCGACGAGCAGTCGCTGCGGGGGAAGGTCGTGGCGGGCGTGGCCGAGGTCGCTCGCCGATCTGGAGTCCCGGTGGCGGTGATCGCCGGATCCAGCACGATCTCCCCCGAGCGTGCCGCCGGCCTCGGGCTCGGCGCCCTCGAGGTCTCGGCGCCGCCGGACTTGAGCTTCGACGAGATCGTGGGCCGGGCCGAGGATCTCCTTACCGAAGCGGCTCGGCGCTTCGCCGTCGCGAAGCTCAGGAGGTAGGCTTCGGGCAGCCAAGCTCGAACAGCCCGTTCGTTGCCTTCGAGCCCACGAACCTCGGGCGTCGGCTCAGTCCCCAAGAACCTCCGTTGCCCAATGCTCCCGAACACGCATATTCGGTATAGTAGGCGCACTCGGCATGGTAGGCCGACTCACCGTTACAGGACGACCGGAGGTCTCTCAAGGTGAATAGGCTCCTCAAGACGACGGCTTTTTCGGCCCTCGCGACACTGACGTTTCAGCCCTCCTCCAGCTCCGCTCAGGAGCCGACCAACCAACGCATGTGGTCCCATTTCCTGGCTGCGGTCGACGTCCAGGCTGCCGTGATCCGCGGCGACCTGGAGGCCGCGAGAGAGCCCGCCACCTGGTTGGCGGAGTACGACGAGCCGGGACTCCCCGACGGAGCCGAGGCGTTTTTGCGGGAGCTGCAGCGGGCCGCCGCTCGCGTCATCGAGGCGAAGACGATCGAAGCGGCGGGGGCGGCCACCGGACGCATCGTGGCGGCGTGCGGCTCCTGTCACCGCGAGTACGAGCCGGGGATGGAGCCGACCGAGCACGTGGAGCCACCTCCAGGCGAGGAGAGCGACGTCGCGACGCACATGGTGCGGCACGTCTGGGCTGCCGACCGTCTGTGGGAAGGCCTGGCCCTCCCCTCGAACACGGCCTGGGAAGCCGGCGCCGACGCCTTCGCAGGCGTTCCGCTGGCCACCGATGACCTGGCCTTCGACAATCCGGAGGGCGTGCGGGCCCTGGCGAACCGCACCCACGAGCTGGGACGGCGCGCCGGCCTGGAGACGGAGCCGAGCCTGAGGGCGCGGACTTACGGCGAGCTGCTCTCCACCTGTGCCGCCTGCCACCAGATGACGGGCCAGGAGCCGACGATCAAGAATCTGGACTGGTAGCGGCGGTTTTAAAAGAACTGGTCGATCAGCACCGGATTGCCGTCCGGGTCGACAAGCACGATGCTGCCCGCGCCGGAAGTGCCCTCGTCCACCTCGGTCATCAGCTCGATCCCCTGTTCCTTCAGCGTGCGCTGGATCTCGCGCACGTCGGTGAACTCATCGAGGCGCTCTTTCTTGTTCGTGAGGCCCGGATTGAAGGTGAGGATGTTCTTGTCGAACATGCCCTGGAAGAGGCCGATCAACGCCTCACCGTTCATCAGGATCAGGTAGCTCTCTTCCTCCGAGCCACCGGTGGCCTCGAAGCCGAGCTTCTCATAGAACGCGCGTGACGCGCGAAGGTCCTTCACCGCAAGGCTGATCGAAGAACGCGCGTGACGCGCGAAGGTCCTTCACCGCAAGGCTGATCGAAAACGCTCCCAGATCCATCGCTCGCTCGCTTGTCTGATGTAGTCGGGATGTTCGAGCCGTCCGCCAGGGTCGCCCTTAGCCCCCCTCCTCGCAATGGACGGTACCCGGTGCCGTCAGAGTCGTTTGGACGTGAACCGGCAGGTTGGATTTCACGTCCCACGCCGCTGTGATGCACTCGATGGGGCCCGACGTCGCGTACGCGTAGTAGGATCGCTCGCTGATCCAGCGCAGCATGACCGTCACGCCGTCGCTCTCCCTGAAATCCAGCTCTCTGAGGGTGAAGGCGTACACGCCGTACTGGACGAGGTGGGCGACCTGGTCCCGGTGGAGCCGTTCCAGATCGGTGCGCAGCGTCCGCTCCGTGGCGATCTCCTTAGTCTCCGGCGCCCCGGGGGAGAAGTCGGTGCCGCGCGAGCAGCCGACAACGAGCGCGGCGAGGCAGAGACCGGCGGCTGCCGCGTTACGCCGCGTCATGTGCTCAGCGCGGCCCGAGGACACGGCGATGGACGCACCGGACGGTCAGGCGGTGATCAGCAGCGGCACCGCGTACAGACTGGAGCCGACGACGAAGATTCCGAGGAAAGCCCAGGAGCCCCAGTGCCGGAGCCCGAAGAAGGTGATCTGCTCGACGGCACGAGCGAGCCAAAAGAGCGCCAGCAGCGCAAGCAGGCCGCGTCCCAGAGGAGTAGACAGCAGCTCCTCGGTGTGTGCCAGCGAGATGTAGCCGAAGATGAGGAAGGCGAAAGTCAGGGACAGGTTGAGCACCTGCATGACGGCGCGATTGCCAAAAGAGAGTCTCCTGAGCTCCTCCCTCCAGTTGAACAGGCGCCAGAAGAGCAGGTGGAAGACCGCAAAACCGAGGCTGTAGAACCCGGCCGCTTTGAGTAGCGCTTCTGCCATAGGCTGCATCCGACCTCGTATGTCGCCATGCCGGAGGAGGGACTCGAACCCTCAAGGGATTGCTCCCACCGGATTTTGAGTCCGGCGCGTCTGCCAGTTCCGCCACTCCGGCGCATGGGTCTAACTACTAAACTATCAGTGGAGTAGAAGGTCCGCCTCCGGTCGCTTCTCGATCAGGTGGGCGGGTTTCTGGGCGGGTTTCATGAGGAGCCAGAGCAGATGACTACCAACGACCGAAGAACTGCTCCGTTTCCAACGACATATCACGAGCGGCAGCGTTTACTCGGCAGGCAATCGAGTATAGGAGATCGAAGTCAATGGTAGGTACGGGATCTCCGTCGATTCGCGAATCGTCAAACGCGATGCCTCCAGGCGCCCCCAGTTCGTGCACTGACGGTGAGCGGAGGCGTGTGTAGGCAACTGAAGCGAGCGTTCCGCGCCAGAGTTGCTCGGTAAGCCACATGCGGGTCTCGTCGTCCATCTCCTTGAGTGGATCAAGAACCTGAGCCTCCGTCAGGAGTTCATTAGGCACTTCGGGAAAAGCCGTATCCAACGCTCTCAGCGCCGCGACAGCCTTCTTGCCACTCATCTTATCAAGGCTCTCGCGCAGCTGTCGGATGTGGATCCTAGTCAGGAACTCAGCGTCACCATACTCGCAGACTACCCGGACGAACTTCTCGTGTGTGCCCGAGTCGGAATACAGGTAATTACCGAGGCCATCTATGTAGCAGCCACACAGGAGCACAGCCTCGTCCCTGTGCCCCGTCTTGTGCAACTCGCGAGTGAAATTGATTCGTGACTGCAGGTCGTCAAAGAAAGCTTCGATGAATCGACGCTTGCCCTCGGGAGTCTCATATCGAGTAGCCATGTGTTGGCTCTTACGACGGACCGAAGGCCTCCGGTAGAATGCCGCGATCAGGAAGCTCGAGTGTGGCCGTCAATGTTGAAAGTGACATCGCCAGATATGCTGGCGTGAGGTACACCCGTTGCACCATGAGATCGGCAGTACGCTTAGGAGATCGTGGTTGAGAATGAAAAAGGGCACCTCTGAGCTTGACCATAAGTTCAAGTAGGCCTCCCCCCGTCACGTCGCAGCCGAACTCCCTGCACAGGTCTTTGAACTGAGCACCGTGCCACTTGTGTGTCGAGATGTTCTTGACCGTCTGCGTTGCGGCCAGGGCTAGGGGTCGTGCTCCGCGAAACTCTTGGATCACTTGCCTCGCGGCTGACTTGCCGCCTGCGTACATGCCCTCCAGGTACAGGTAGGAGAAAACGAAGCTTTCGTAGTATCGGCGTACTCCGTATGCCTCACGCCCCTCGATCAGAAAGATCATTGGGGTGGTGATTGGCATCCACTGCGTGTAGTTGCGAGTTAGAGAGTCCCAGTTGAGCGACTCCAACATATGTGGCCACGGGGGGAAATCCTCCTCTCGTCGAGTAAAGCTAAGCACGTTGCTGGCACGCTCTTCTTCCGGCGTCTCTGGAATCCATTGTTCCTTGGTCTGACTCCAGTCCACCCGGGAGACTCCCAGGAGAAAGCCGCCGAAAGCTGCCATGTATCGTAGTGCCTGGGACAAGCGTTCGCGCTCTTGAACGGCTGGTATCGTGAACGTGGGAACGCCGTCTTGGGAGGTGAGGCTCGGCAGCGGCGACGTAGGCTCTACCTTGGTCTCAGCGTACACAGCCAGCCCTCTCCCGCTGTCGTTCGCAACGATACCTACCTCCACGCCGTTGGGCAGTGTGGCCGGAAGGCCCCCGATATCTAACAACTCGTCAGGCTCGATCGGATTGCTCACACGGTAGCGCATGCTTCATGCTTTCTAATCACTCTGAGTGTGTCGCCAGTCTTCTGCTTGGCTCCGAAGTACCCACCGAGTTGCCGCCGGCCTAAGAGCCTACTTGATCTCACGCAGCTCAGCCCGATGGGTGATGACCCTCAGCAAAGTAGCGTCGTCGGGCTGTTGGTACGCCGACTTCAATGCCTCCAAGCTGGACCAGCCCCCAGCCTGCGCGACATCGACATCGGGGAGATCCTTGCGCGCGCTCGCCCAGAGTCGGCGATAGGCGTGCCAAAGAGTGCCTTTCTGGGGCTCCAACTGCGCAAGGGCTTCTGCTCGCCGCAGCCAAACGGAAGCCTCTTCGTACCTGAGGGCTCGGCTCGGATTTCCCGGGGCTGGAAAGAGCCAGCCGGACCCGATCACGCCCAGCCTCGTTCGCTTCCGTAGCGCTGATTCGAGCGCCTCACGAACGTCGGCGGAAATCGGGCAGTTCCACTCGCGGCCCATTTTGTCGCGATCGGCTGCCCAGGTGACGCTGCCGTGCGGGCACGTCGCCGTGCTCTCAAGATGCAGATCCTCTACTCGCAGAGAGCAGACAGCAGAGATTCGCCGTCCACTGCCCACGGCGATTTCAAAAAGCTCAACCAAGTAACTCTCGACCCACACCCGATTGAGTCCGCGCTGCACCCGCATCATGACCTGGCGATACACCTTTCGGATTGCGTCAACGCGGTCGTGAGTGGCGACCGGCCGATTCGGATTTGGCTCGCGCGGAAGCTTCAAGCCGCGACTTGGATCGAACTCGAGGAGAAAGTTGCCGTCATCGTCTCTGAAACCGACCGCCCAAAGGCACAGCGAGCGCAAGAAACCCAGCGTCCGCTCCACGGATCGCCAGCCTACTTCCTTTCTCTTTGCCGGGTCATTTACAACTTCACCGGTCGCGTTAGTCGCTCCCGACTTGCGATTCCTTTCGGCGCTTTCCCATTCCCTGCGACCCATCTTCCGCAGGTCGTAATTCGGGCCAAGCGTCCGAAGCCAGAACGTGCCCTGACGGTAATCCTCTTTCCGCTGCTCAGGCCGCTTGGTCGGCGTGTGAAAGCGATAGTAATAGTGAAGGACCCGCCAGAGCGTCGGTACGGCGCCTCGCATCTCATCTAAGCCGCGCCGCATGCGAGCAACCTGTTCATCGGCGAATCGCATAGCCGCGTGGCGATCGCGATGCCGGAGAGATTTTCGGATTTCTTCGCGCGTGCTTGGATCGTAGAAAGCACGATAGATGTTTCCGCCGGGTTGCTCTTCGTAGACACGGATGCGACAACCCCGAGAGCCTGCCGAGTAGGACCATGTCTGGCGTTGTCTAACACGACCCACGTTCAACTCCTTGCGAGATCAGCACTTAGTGATTCTAGCTAAAGCATATGTGATCGCCAACTGCTATCGCAAGAGTGCGTTACGAGTCGTTAGGTGAGGTCAGTTCTAGATCATTTAGGAGGGCCAGGCGCTCGCTTGGAATCAGATCTGGAGCACCTTTTCCAGGCCGTCGGGGCAAATCGCACCGACGGATACGAGGTCGACCTTTTTGGCCTGTGTTGCGGAGATTCCCGTCGCGGAGAGAATGATACAAATGCGAGACGCTGTAGCCGCTTTCGAGAGCCGCTTCAGCGATCGTCAGTTCTTGATTCAAGCGGTCGTGCCACCATTCGTCGAGCTGCGTGGCATGGAGTTCAAAGACCTTCACCAGTTGATCGTCGAAGATTTCCTCCTGTATCAGTTTGGCCGTAGCACGCCAGCTCTGTGAGAGAGGATGTGGGCCTTCCATCACCTTCCCTTTCGGCCACGTCCGCACAGCTTGATACCAAGCGCCTTGCTCGCGAACTCGCGCCAGACGCTCAAGCGGGTCTCCGTCTGTGCCGGCGTTGTTCGCAAACTCAACTCGCGCCAGTGAAGCGTCGGGAGTGGATCTGCCGTGATGATCATGTCGCTGCCTCCGGTGCCCACGCCGGCCGAATTCGTAGAACCGGAGCCGAACGTCCGTCGAGCGAGGCGGGAGCCCGCGTCTTGAACGCTCATTACCACCTCGTTTCTCTCCGCCGCAGCCGCGAGCGCCCCATCGAGGTTGATCACGGCGTGTCTCTGCCGCTCTTTCAGCTCCTCCACCACCTCAGCCGCCACCTGCTTTTCCAACTGTGATCTCGCCCGTGTCTCGCGCTCAATCGCCCCGTCGAGCGCTCGGCAGATCTGCTCCTGTTGAGCGATCCGCTCCCGAACCTCGCCTAGCCTTCGCGCTTCTTCAGCCGGAATCCTCCCGTCGCCGTTGAGCTTCTTTGCGGCTTCAGCTTCGAGACGCCCCCGGTTTTCTCGCAAAGCCCGCAGATACGCTTCGGCATCGGCACGCTGGCGACCTAATTCCTGCATTCGCTCTGTGGCCCCTCTCACTTTGGGATGAGCCCCTAGGGACTGGAGTCCGAGGACATCGATCTTGTCCGCGACCTTCGTCGCTGTCCGGGTCACGGGAGCCTCCCGGTTCGTGCGGCCAAGGCCTTCGCATACCCATCGAGCACGGCGAGCCGGAGGGCACCTCTAACCACAGACTTCCGTTCCCAGGTGGTCATGGCCTCGAAGGTGTCGAGCAGATCGGGATTCCGTCGCCACGACGCCGAGGGATACGAACGACGCGTGGAAGACAACCAGTAGACGTCTTCGAGCGTCTCCAATCCGTAATCTCTGTCGAGCAGTTCCTCTGCCCACTTCCTGATAGGTAGCAGGTCGATTCCGGCCGACTTAGCCCGGGATACGGCTTCGGGATTCGCGGGGACGGGGACAGCCGAGTATTCCAACAACTCTTGTTCGATGAAGTCGATTCCTCCGTCCGCTCTCGGCTCCCATTTCAGCGGGCGAAAGCCGACGGACCAGCCGTGCAAGAAATGGCTGGCGTACATCTCGAAGATGGTGTCGGCGAACGGGCTCACCGCCTTGGGAACGAACTCGGTCACAGCGACGAGCGCGTCTCGACGCCGGAACACAGAACGGGCGCGACCGATCGGAGGAGTGGAGTAACTGTGCGCCCAGAGCACGCTGGGACTCTTCCGGTAGTTTTCCAGATCCCAGCCCGCTGGGTCGATGGTGTCGCCGGCTCGATCTCGCGCGGCTGTGCTAATGACCGACTCGACCGTTCGGTTCTCGACATTTGTTTTGTTGATGGCGGTGTACGCTTTAACTCTCACGTTCATCTAACACCTCCACATCTCGCGTCAGCATTTCAGCTGCCAGAATCCGCTCGATTTCCATGAGCACGTCCGTCTGCGGTCGCCAGGAGTCGGCGGTGACGACGGCTGCCGATTCGCGCATCGCCTCGACTCCGAGATCGCTCCACTCGCTCACTTCGTTTCGCAGCTGATCGGGATCGCCCAAGTACCGTTCTATGCGACGGGCAGCTTCCTGGTCTGCGAGCGTCCGCAGAATCAGAATCTTGTCGGTAGGTGCACGGGCGAGTTTCTTTCGAAGACCAGGAATTGCTTCCTCGACGGTCACCGTACCACCCGGCAACGATTGTCCGATGGTGAAGACGGGATCGGAGTCTGGCGAATCACCTTTATGAGTGACTTTGAGCAATCCCAGTCCGTCTCAGGTGAACCGGCGAGTTTGGACACGTACTCGGCACCTCCAAGACCTTGTTCATATTTCTCGATCTTCACGAAGCCGTTCTTCTTTCTCCACCACTGGTCCCACGACTGAATCTGATCGTCTGTGGGACGACGATCGTCGGTGTATTGAACCAGACCGTGCGCGTGCACGTGACCTACGGAAGACGGCTCGGTGAAAAAGATCCAGGCGAGAGGTCGATGCAGTAGGCCACCTAACCAGTTGATGGCATCCCGCACACGCTGGAAAGCGAGATCCGTACTCAGCATACTGAACTTGGCTGGGCTGAAAGTGGCTGTGATCCACTGATGCCAGTGAACGCTGGCGAGCATCTGTCCCCACGCCCGACTGGTCTCTGCTTGAAGATCTGCGACTGTCTGGTCGACCGATCTCATGTTTTCTGACTGATTTCTTGATGCATTTGTTTTTCAAGCCCACCCGCGCCTGCTTGGGCTCCAATCGCACACCTGAATGGCACCGGCCTCAGCGCTCTGCACCGTGTCGAAAGTCGACTTCCGACGGGATTGCGCCCCGGGTTCTCACCGATATCCATCGGTTTCGCCGCTGGCCAAGCCGGCGTTCACCCCTCTTAGGGCCATGTCCTAAGCTCGGTGGCCTATGTTTATGGGTTCCCTTGCTTCTGCGCCCAGCTTGTTTCGCTTTGGCCTTGGAGTCGACACGAGAACGACGGCCCTGATAGCGACCGTGATCGCCCTAGCTGCTTCGTTCAGGATTTCTCTCGCGTCTGCCTTCCCTTCCTTATCGGCCGTCAGCGACAGTGCCTGAATCATCGATCGATCGAGCACGAGTCGGCGCTTCACCTCGCCGGCCCGTTTTGCGTGCTCATTGCCTACCAGGGGCTCGGCGAAAACATCCTGGAATCTCACGGCCCACCTCCGCGTTTCTTAGGACCTTGGGACCTTGATCCCGAATTCGACTTCACGCGCCGCTCCCAGGCGCGCATCCAACAGCAGCACGTCCCGAGTGCGCTCAAGCAGGGCTTGTCGACCGAACGCCGTGAGGCCGAGTCCCATCCGGCGCGCCGCATGCTCCAATTGCCGACGCTCCGGCGCCTCCAAACGGATCGTCACCTGCTCAACCTTCACTTCGGTCCACCATCTCAGCTGGACACAAAAAAGCCAGACCGCCGTGCGCCACGCACAGCAATCTGGCCCTCTTTTGCCCGACTATCGACTGTCCAACGCAAGCAAGCACTGTCCACAACCACCTTTGGCACCGTTTTCTCGCCCCGGTGCTCCGGGCGTTCTCCTCGTTGCTTGCTTGCTTACGAGCGCAACCATATGGCATTCGCCAGCTCGGCGCAAGATCCCATGAGCCGCTAAGTCATTTGACAACCTGCGGTTAAAGTAGCTTCTTAAGCTGCCGAGAGCCTAAGTTGGGGTACCCAATAGCTAAGCTGCGTACGTGGGGTGCCCATCACAGCAGCTTCTCCGGGTCCCACCGGCCGATATAGCGCGATTCGTCGAACGGAAACCAACCTGCGGGGCCTACACGAAGAGGCTCGGGCTTCTGCTCGACCTCTTCCACCAGATCCTCGGGGGCCCAAATCCGTAGCTCATGCTGGATTGGGCCGGTGGTAAACCCGAGCGCCAGCGCATCGGCTCGGTCCGGCGATCGTCCGACTCGCTTTTTCGTTTCCTCCTTCGGTTCGAGCGCGATCTTGCCGTTCGCGGTGTAGGTGAATCGGAATGCCGTAAGCTCAGCGAGCAGGTCGTCATCTCGCGGCAGCACGACCTCACGCTTTTCGAGAGCTTCTCGCAACCGCCAGAAAATCTCACTCCTTGTGTTGGCGAACAGATCTGATCGTTCAGCCGAGGCGCCGACGTTTATGGCTTCGACGCGGTGCCCAAGCTGACGCAAGCGATCGACGACACCGCTGCCGACCCCGATTTCGTCGATCGCCACGCGTACGGGCTTCCGCCGGTTGATTTCCGCCGCGAGCCAGCTCGCCGTTCCCATAGTGTCGAGCGCCCGGCGGGTTTCGACGGTGAGAAGCTCCGGGCCTTTCCAGATAGCCAGGGCCGAGCTGTCGGAACCAAAGCGTGCCACATCGACGCCGAACCGGAGCGACGCCTCATCATCTTGCTCCAGCTCGCGCTCGACAGCGGCCTCGAGATCGGACAGCCGGAACAGCGTTCCGTCGTCTTCTTCCGGAAAATCTCCTTCGACGCGGCTGATAAAGAGTGGTGAACCCCGACCCCACTCCTCTTCCCTCTCCTCGATCCAGCGCGATGACACCAGGCCGGAATCATCCGCTGACGTATGAAACGAGCGCCACAGCCTTGACCCCTTCCGGAACGTGTCATAGAACGGTCCCGATGGCCCTCCAGGTACGCTCGCGAGCACGTATAATCGGTCGCGCCCGATGTCCGTTTGCGTGCCGTGGAGTGCCGCGACGACTTGGGCATCGAGTCCCTTGGCCTCGTCGGCCAGCACGGCCAGGCTCGGTGCATGCCCGCCTTCGACCATCGTCGCGTCTGTCGCCTGCACTCCGAGCGCAAACCACTCGCGCTCGAATCCGACCACCTCGACGCTGTTGGCGCGCACGATCACGGGGAGAGCCTCAGGTGCATTGCGAATCCATTTCTTCACCTCCGGAAGCAGATATCGACCGACTTGCCGCTCGAACGCCGGAGCGAGCACGAGCACCCGTGCAAACGGCCGGGACAAGAGCCACCAAAGGAGAATCCATGCGAGCGTCGCGGTCTTCCCGACGCCATGCGCCGCTCTCCACGCGACTCGCGGATCGGTCGCGCAGGCCCCCAGGACCTCCTCTTGGTACGGCTCCGGGCGAGCCCCCAGGACGTCTCGTACAAAGCCGACCGGGTTTTCGCGGTAGGGTCCGAACCGTTCGTCGAGATCCTGCGGGACTTCGAGTGCAGAGACATCATCCCGCATTCTCCGCAGCCAGGAATCGAGATTGCGAATACCTGCCATCAGTACCTCCGCGTCTGCTGCGAGCCGGCTGACTGAAGCGAGAGATCGGGCTCTCTCGCCTTTCCGTGACCTCCCCGGTGGCTTGCCTGGGGGAGTGGATGGGTCGCCGGTCGTCGCGCCGCTGATTCGGTCATCCGCTCCACGCCCCGACCTTCGCAGCCGGCTTCTTCGCTAGCTGAGACTTTAGGTCCTCCACCTGACGGCGGAGATCCCCGACGACCTCCATCGTCACCTCCTCGCCACGTGCCCGAATCCAGGCTTCGCACGCCCGAATCGCTGCCTGCGCCTGACCGTCCCGCAGCCGGCCCATGAGCACCGCCCGGCAAATCAAATCGAGCCGCTTCCGAACGTCGGCGTGTGTTTCCAGCGTTCCGATCTCGTCCGGATCGAGCCCGACTGGCTTGCGGGACGCCAACGCGCCCATCAGACCGCGCCGCTGCATTTCATCGGGGCCTCCTCGGGTCGGACTGTGGGCGTCGCAGTAACCGTCCTGCCCGACGAACGGCGACTCGCACGCTTCGCCGTCCGAGCGAGTTCCGGCACACCTTTCTCGCTCTGCCATCTGTGGTGCCTCCTCCTGGCTGGCGCTGACCGGATCGTTTCCCGCCCTGAATCCGGCCCGCTGAACCGATCCCGGATGCACGAAGAGCCCGCGAATGGCGGGCTCTCAGCGATCGGTGGCCTGCTCCCAGAGCAGGCGCGTGTACTTTAGTTGGAGCTAAATATAGCGCCAGACCAGGTCATGCGCGGGGGGAGGAGTGTCTATGCGTGGGAGATTCAGCCCTCTTTCGGTGTCGCCAGAGGGAGGGCGCCAAAGCCGAGCCGTACCAGGTGAGGAGATCCGCCCCACCCCCTCACCCCCCGCCCCCCTCCAACCGATCCAGCAGTGCCTCCCAGCAGTGCCTCCAGCCTCTCGATCGTCGCCCGCAGCTCCTCGCGGACCTGGTCCACGAGCTCCGAGGCCGCCGCAGCCGGTTCCACCGCCGCCTCCTCCGGCCCCGGCACGGCGGCCTCGGCGACCGGCGCGACGGCGGGCAGCTCCCCGGTCAGCGCGGCGACGGAGGCGTCCAGCGTCCGCTGCATCACCACCTGACGGGCGTCGGCCAGGATGATGCGGCGGAGCTCCGGGAA
>JBDHFW010000047.1:0-25016 GCA_039590175.1 Gemmatimonadota bacterium
CCCCGGACGCTTCTGGGAGCAGGTGTGCGGCGTCTGCAAGGTCGGACAGGACACGATCGCCGACCCGTTCGCCGCGATCAGCGCCATCCCGGCGGGCACGAGCACGATCCGCGACATGACGGACATCCGGTTCGAGGTCCCCGACTTCATTCCGGAACTCTGCACGGGCTGCAGCCAGTGCTGGGTGCAGTGCCCCGACGCGGCGATCCCCGGCGTGGTGAACTCGGTGGAAGAGATCCTCGACACGGCGATCGCGGCCGCGGCGAATGGCCGACCGCTGGACCGGATGAAGCAGGTCTCGAAGAACCTGGCCCTCGAGTCGCGAAAGGTCCTGAAGGGTGTCCCGTTCACGACCTTCGGGAACGTGGTCTCGGACGCCTACAAGAACCTGGTCGAGAAGCTGAACTGGGACGCCGAGCGGAGGCGGACGCTGGACGAGGAGTTCGCGGCCGTCTACTCCGTCCTGGCGGAGTTTCCGCTGGCCAAGACCGTTCCGTTCTTCGACGTGCCGGAGCGCTCGGAGAAGGGCAGCGGCGGGCTGCTCTCGATCACGGTGAGCCCCGACGCCTGCAAGGGCTGCAACATCTGCGTCGACGTCTGCCCCGAAGACGCGCTCGTCACCGTCCGTCAGGACGAGGAGATCGTGGACCGGCTGCGCCGCAACTGGAAGGTCTGGGAGCGCCTCCCGGACACGTCCGACAAGTACCTGAACGTCTCGGATCTCGAGGAGGGCATCGGCGTCCTTCCGACGCTGCTCCTCAAGAAGGGGATCTACCGCTCGATGGTCGGGGGCGACGGGGCTTGCATGGGGTGCGGCGAGAAGACCGCCGTCCACCTGATCGTCTCCACGATCGAAGCGCTCATGCAGCCGCGGGTCGAGGCGTTCGTCGAGGAGCTCGACGGCCTGATCGGAGAGCTCGACGCCAAGGCGCGCGAGCTTCTGGCCGCCGACGCCGACCTGGACCTCGCCTCGGTCGTCGATGGCGAGAGCGTGGACGTGCCGGTGGACGAGGAGAAGCAGGCGCAGCTCAAGCTCTACACGGACACGATCGCCGCGCTGAGTGATCTGAGGTGGCGGTACGTGGAGGGGCCGAGCGGGCAGGGCCGCGCCAACACGGCGATCACGAACGCCACGGGGTGCTCCTCCGTCTGGGGCAGCACCTTCCCCTACAACCCGTATCCGTATCCGTGGGTCAATCACCTCTTCCAGGACGCGCCGTCGATCGCCATCGGCGTCTTCGAGGGCAACATGCGGAAGATGGCCAACGGGTTCGTGAACGTGCGGCGCGCGAAGCTGCTGCTGGACGGGAGCTACGACCCCGAGGAGCATGAGCCGGTGCTCACGCGCTTCGACTGGCGGGACTTCTCGGATGAGGAGTTCGGCCTCTGCCCACCGATCCTCGCGGTCGGCGGGGACGGGGCGATGTTCGACATCGGCTTCCAGAACCTCTCGCGGCTGCTCGCCTCCGGGAAGCCGATCCGGGTCATCATCCTGGACACGCAGGTTTACTCCAACACCGGCGGGCAGGCGTGCACCAGCGGATTCACCGGACAGGTCTCCGACATGGCGGCCTACGGGAAAGCCCACCACGGCAAGGAGGAGACCCGCAAGGAGATCTCCCTCCTCGGCATCGCCCACCGAGGCGCCTTCGTCCTTCAGACCTCGCAGGCGCTGCCCTCGCACCTGATCGGCGGCGTCCTGAAGGCGCTCCAAACGCGCCGACCCGCCGTGATCAACATCTACACGCCCTGTCCGGTGGAGCACGGCCTCGCCGACGATTGGTCGCTCCACGCGGCGAAGCTCGCGCTCGAGAGCCGGGCGTTCCCCTTCCTCGTCTACGACCCGGACGGGGGCCCGAGCTTCTCGGACTGCCTGGATCTGGAGGGCAACCCCGATCCGGAGGAGGTCTGGCCGACGTACGAGATCGAGTACGTCGACGCCGAGGGCGAGACGCAAGCGATGGAGGCTCCGGTCTCCATCGCCGACTGGGCCGCGACCGAGGGCCGTTTCAAGAAGCACTTCCGAGCGGTGCCGGCCGATACCCCGGATGACGAGCTGATGCCCTTCGCCGACTACGTCTTCGCCTCCGCCGAGGACCGGGAGGAGGTAACGCCGTTCATCAAGGTGATCGACGAGGAGAAGCATCTCGAGCGCCTTGCGGCCTCGAACGAGATGGTGGAGCTGGCCGAGGACCGGCTCCTCTTCTGGTCCCAGCTCAAGGAGCTGGGCGGCCTGGCGGTCTCGGAGGTCGCTCGCGACCGCGTCGAGGAGGAGATCGAGGCCGAGCTCGAGGCGAAGATCGAGGCGCTGCGGGCGGAGTACGAGACGAAGCTGGCGCAGCTCAGGGCCGCCTACCCGCCGCTCATCGCCCGCCGGCTGGCGGAAGGCCTGCTCAAGGCGAACGGAAACTCGACCGTGACGGAGCTGCTGGCCCGCGCCGAGGCGGCGCCCGATCTGGAGCCTGTCCGTTTCGACGAGTCAGCGGCCTCGGCCATCGCGACGCTGGCCGGAGCGGCCCCGGCCGCCGCTCCGGCGGCGGGGGTGCCTGCCGCCACGGCCGCGGTCGTGGAGGCGATGCCTGCCGAGGTCGGCGTCGAGGAAGAGGAAGAAGAAGGGCTGGTTCTCGAGCCGTACATCGACACGGCGCTCTGCACATCGTGCGACGAGTGCATCAACATCAACAAGAAGCTGTTCGCCTACGACGAGAACAAGCAGGCGTACATAAAGGACGCGCGAGCGGGAACGTTCCGGGAGATCGTGCTGTCGGCCGAGAAGTGCACGGCGCGGATCATCCACCCCGGAACCCCGCTGAACCCGAAGGAGAAGAACCTGGAGAAGTGGCTCAAGCGGGCCGAGCCCGAGCTTCCGGCATGGGGTCCACCCGCCGGAGCACAAGGAGCTGACGGCGGGGGTGCCGGTCCGCCGCATGCCCTACCCCAACGAGATCGTCCTTCCGCTTCGGCAGCACACCGGGAAGCCCGCCCGGCCCCTGGTCAAGCCCGGCGACCGGGTGGAGCGAGCCGACAAGATCGGCGAGGCGGACGGGTTCGTCTCCGTGCCGATCCACGCCTCCTCGGCGGGAACGGTGAAGGAGATCGGCCTGTGGCCGCACCCCGACGGGAGCATGGCCGAGGCGATCCGCATCACCGTCGATGCCTTCTCTCCCCAGATCCCGAGACCCCGGATCATCCCGCACTGGGAAGGCCTCACACCGGATCAGGTGGTGAAGGCGGTACAGCGGGCCGGCGTGGTCGGGCTGGGCGGAGCGGCCTTCCCCACCCACGTGAAGCTCCTGCCGCCCGACGACGTCGCCGTCGACACGCTGATCGTCAACGGCGCCGAGTGCGAGCCGTATCTGACCACAGACCACCGCGTGATGACCGAGTATCCCGAGCGGGTTCAGTTTGGCATCCGCATCATGATGCACACGCTGGGGGTCGAGCGGGCGATCATCGGCGTGGAGAAGAACAAGCCCGACGCGATCGAGGCCCTGCGCAAGACGCTCCCGGATGACCTGGACTTGACCCTGCAGGGGCTCACGGTCAAGTATCCGCAGGGCTACGAGAAGATGCTGATCCACGCCCTGACCGGCCGGGATGTGCCCCCGGGCAAGCTGCCGATGCACGTGGGCGTGGTCGTCCAGAACGTGGCCTCGCTCGCCTGCATCGCGGAGGTGTTCGAGACGGGCCTTCCCCTCATCGAGCGGGTCGTCACGGCCACCGGCCCCGGCCTCCGGAAGCCTTCCAACCTGATCGTTCCGGTGGGCGCCAAGATCCGCGACGTGCTCGAGTTCTGCGGCGGGCTGTCGGATGAGGCGACCGAGATCGTCTTCGGCGGCCCGATGATGGGCGGCTCGCAGCCCGACGTGGACGCCCCGATCATCAAGAGCACCACGGGGATCGTCGTCTTGACCAAGAAGGAGTCCAGGCCCCGCCGCACCTATCCGTGCATCAAGTGCGGCCACTGCCTGGATGCTTGCCCGGTGTTCCTCAATCCGTCGCTGCTGGGGATCCTGGCGCAGGCGGGCCGCTTCGAGGAGATGGAGGAGGCGGACCTGGCGACCTGCATGCTGTGCGGCTGCTGCTCCTACGTCTGCCCATCGAACATCCCGCTCTCACAGATGTTCGCCCTCGCGAAGGCGGGGGCGCAGCGACGAAAGCAGCAGGCGGCGTGAGCGAAACCTCGCATGTCGGCGACCTCCAGCTGCAGCTGAGGGCGTCGCCGCACCTGAAGGCGCCCGATTCGACGCCGAAGATCATGTGGAACGTGGTGGGCAGCCTCGTCCCCGTGATCGCCGCCGCCACCTGGTTCTTCGGTCCGAGCGCCCTCCTCGTGCTCGCCTCCGCCGCCGCCGGGGCCGTCCTCACCGAGCGAGCGTTCGGCCAGGCGGGCAGCCTGGCGGACGGCTCGGCCGCGATCACCGGACTCCTGCTCGGCCTCACCCTGCCGCCCGGCGTCCCGCTCTGGATCGCCTTCGTCGGCGGGGCGTTCGGGATCGGCTTCGGCAAGCTCGTGTTCGGCGGCCTGGGCCAGAACGTCTTCAACCCGGCCTTGCTCGGCCGCGCGTTTCTCCAGGCGGCGTTCCCCGCCGCGATGACGACCTGGCCGGCGGCCACCACGGAGTGGGCCCAGCTCCGCGGCGACAACTTCGCCTTCCCCTTCACCACTCCCAGCGTGGACGCCGTGACGGAGGCGACGCCGCTCGGCCTGATCAAGTTCGAGAGCACCTCCACCAACCCCTGGAGCCTCATGATCGGCGCCACCGGAGGGTCGCTGGGGGAGACCGCGGGGCTGCTGATCCTGGTATGCGGTGGCTATCTGGCCGTTCGGAACTACCTCAACTGGCGGATCCCCGTGAGCATCTTCCTCACGGTGGCGGCCTTCTCCGGGCTGCTCTTCGCCCTCGACTCGACACGCTTCGCCAGCCCGCTCTTCGCCCTCTTCTCGGGAGGTCTGATTCTGGGTGCCATGTACATGGCCACCGACATGGTGACGTCGCCGGTGACCAACGCGGGGGCCTGGATCTTCGGCATCGGGATCGGGTTCCTGGTGATCCTGATCCGAACCTGGGGAGGCCTGCCCGAGGGCGTCATGTACGCCATCCTGCTGATGAACGCGCTCGTGCCGTTCATCAACCGAGCGACCCAGCCGACACCGTATGGGAGCCCCGGCCGGACCGCCAAGCGCGCAGCCCGCGAGGCCGAGGCATGAGCGACGGGGCGGATCGGCGACGCCGAGGACGGAAGCTCCCGATCGCTCCGGAATCGGACGGGCTGAACGGGCCGGACGATGCCGGCGAAGAGCCACCGGAGGGCGGAGCGGAGGATCGGCCGGGCGAGCCAGTGGCTACGGACGCTCCGCCCCCGGCCGGCGAAGCGGAGGCTTCGGTCGATGAGGAGACTTCAGCCGGCCCGAAAGCCACGGCACCGGAGCTCTCGGTGAAGGAAGTGCCATCCTGGCGGCTGATCCTGACGCTCGCCCTCGCGGGAGCGATGGCCGGGCTGGCTATCGTCCTGGTCTTCGGCTGGGCGGAGCCCAAGATCGAGGCCCACCGGGCGGCGGCACTGCGGGCCGCCATTCAGGAGGTCCTCGGAGGACCGGAGCGGTACGAGACCCTGTTCGTGGTGGACGGGTCGCTGGCGGCAGCGCTCCCGGCGAACATCGACAGCACGGGGCTGGACCGGATCTACGCGGGCTACGCGCCCGACGGCAGCCAGATGGGCTTCGCGATCGCGGGAGAGCAGCCCGGCTACCAGGACATCGTGGGGTTGATCTTCGGCTACGATGCGAAGAGCGGTGAGCTCCTCGGGATGAAGGTGCTGGAGAGCAAGGAGACCCCCGGACTCGGCGACAAGATCGAGAAGGACAGCGCCTTCGTTTCCTCGTTCCGCGGCACCCTCGCGCCGATCGAGGGCGTCAAGGCCGGCGCTGGAACCGGGAGCGAGCACGAGGTGGACATGATCACGGGAGCCACCATCTCCTCACGCACCGTGATCGAGATCATCAACAAGCGAATGGAATCCATCGGACCGATGATCCAGGCTTACACGGCCGAGGCGCCCGTTGCGGCGGAGGCGGGCGGATGACGGGACAAGAGAACGCGACCGAGCTCGTCCGGCACGCGCCGGGCGCGCACGAGGCCGGCGTTCTGCTGCCCGGCCAGACGACGACGCCCACCCACGACTTCCTCCGCGGGATCTGGGAGGAAAACCCGGTCCTCGTGCAGATGCTCGGCCTCTGCCCGGCGCTCGCCGTCACGAACACGGTGGCCAACAGCCTCGCGATGGGGCTCGCCACCTTCTTCGTGCTGACGGGCTCGAGCTTTCTGGTCTCCACCTTCAAAAACCTGATCCCGAAAGAGGTCCGGATCGCCTCCTTCATCCTGATCATCGCGACGTTCGTGACGATCGCGGACATGACGCTCGCCGCCGTCGTGCCGGACATCCACAAGGCCCTCGGTGCGTTCATCGCGCTGATCGTCGTCAACTGCATGATCCTGGGCCGGCAGGAGGCGTTCGCGTCCAGGCGACCGATCGGTCGGGCGCTGCTGGACGCCGTCGGGACGGGCTTCGGGTTCATCATCGCCATGGTGATGATGGGCTCGATCCGCGAACTGCTCGGCAACGGGAGCCTGCTGGGCTACAGCGTCTTCGGGCCCTCGTTCGAGCCGTGGATCATCATGATCCTCCCGCCGGGCGGCTTCCTCACCCTCGGCATCATCCTGCTGGCTTTCGGGTGGTGGCGCGGACGCAAGGCGGCGGAGGTGCCGCGGGTGCGCCGCTGGCCGCACGGCGTGGCGTCGAGGAGGGCGGCATGAGCTCCGACCTCTTCTGGATCCTGATCTCGGCGATGCTGGTGAACAACTTCACCCTGCATCTCTTCCTCGGCCTTTGCCCGTTCATGGGCGTGTCGGCCAAGATCGCCACGGCGCTTCGCATGGGCGCGGCCAACATCTTCGTGCTGACGATCACCTCGCTGGTGGCCTCGTTCCTGAACGCGTTCGTGCTGCCCCACGCGCCCTACCTGAGGCTGATCTCCTTCATCGTGGTGATCGCCTCGCTGGTTCAGATCGTGGAGATGACGATCAAGAAGGTGAGCCCGACGCTCTTCCGGGAGCTGGGAATCTACTTGCCCCTCATCACCACCAACTGCGCGATTCTCGGCCTGGCGATCTTCCAGACGAACCGCGGTTACGGCTTCCTCGAGGGCCTCGCCTTCGCGCTCGGCGCCGGCCTCGGACTTACGCTGGCGCTGGTCCTCATGGCCTCGATCCGGGAGCGGGCCGAGCTGGCGGACATCCCCGCCCTCGCCAAGGGGATGGGCCTGGTGCTCATCATTGCCGGCAGCCTCTCGCTCGCCTTCATGGGCTTCGCCGGGCTGTCGACGCCATGATAACCGAGATCTTCGCCGTGCTGGCATTCGCCGGCCTGTTCGCTCTCTTCGGCGTGTTGCGGCCCAGGGCCGGCTGCTCCGGAGACCCGGCCGGCTGCGGCCGCTGCGGTGAGACGTGCACGAAGGATCGGCGAAACGACCGCGGACGGGAGCAACCCGAACCGCCACTGGAGGTGCACCGATGACCGTGAGTCGCCGGAGGTTCCTGTCCCTTGGCGTGGGCGCCTTCGTCGTCCTGACGCTGCCCATCTCGCTTCGTCGGATGAGCCGCCAGGCCAGACGCAGCGTCCCCGTCATGGGCACGATCGCCGACATCGTCGTCGTGGATCCGGATGAGGCGAAGGCCCAGGAGGCGATCGACGCCGCGATCCGCGAGCTGCGCTGGGTCGAGCGGACGATGTCTCACTTCACGGCGGATTCCGACGTCGGCCGGGCCAACCTGCGCGCGGCCTCCGGGCCGGTGGCGGTGACCGCCGCCACGGCCGCGGTGCTCGACGAAGCGCTCCGCTGGGCCGAGCTGAGCGACGGCCGCTTCGACCCGTGTCTCGGGCGTGCGACGGCTCTGTGGAATGTGGTAGAGCGACGGACGCCGCCGAGCGCCTCGGAGACCCGGCGGTTCGCCGGCGAGTGCCTGTACCAGGAGCTCGAGGTGGACCGCTGGCGAGGGGAACATGTGGTTCGCTTCCTCAGCGAAGCGGTAGCCATCGACCTCGGGGGCATCGCCAAGGGCTACGGCGTCGACCGAGCCGTAGGGGCGCTGCGCGAGCGCGGCGTCGAGAACGGCCTCGTCAACGCCGGCGGCGACCTGTACGCGATCGGGCGCTCCGAGGACGGAGGTCCGTGGGAGGTCGGGGTCCGCGATCCCCGCGATCCGGATCGGCTCGCCGCGACGCTGCGCGTCTCTGACCGGGCGCTAGCCACCTCCGGGGACTACTCCCAGTACTTCGATCACGCCGGACGGCGTTATCATCATCTGCTTGACCCGAATACTGGCGAGCCCAGGGAGTCCCAGCTCCGGAGCGTGACCGTAGCGGCAGAGACGTGTATGGCAGCCGATGCGGGGGGCACGGCCGCCTTCGGCTGCGACCTCGACGCCGCCAGGGAGCTAGTCGCTCGGCGTGCGCGCGGAGGCGAGATTGTTCATACGGCATAGGTTGGAGAGCGAGGAACGCGAACCGATGATCGCGACGCAGGCTTGGAGGGGATCGTGAGCGACGAGAGAAACGTCGAGGACCCGGAGGGCGGCGAGATCCGAGTGGCATACTGCTCGGCCTGCGATCGCGAGGTGCGCCTTCAGGTACCGCCAGAAGACGCCCCGGCCGAAGGACACGGCCGATCCTACGCGGAGGCCTACCACCTGAAGGGGATCTGTCTCGACGTGGGGAAGGACTGCACCGGCGCCTTCTGCCCGTTCGGCGACCAGCCTGCTGAACCTTCATGAGGAGCCGGGGCTTTAGGCGCCTAATAGGGCCGGAGGGCGGCCCCGCGGGCCCTTTCGGAACGCGCCGCCTTGGCCCCGGCTCCGGAATCCTGTTTACTGCCGACGCTTCCTCCGTTCGAAGAGCTTGTCGCGCTCTTCCGCAGACAGAGACCTCAGATAGAGCGTGGCTGCCCGAGGCTTATCTCCCTGCTCGAAGGCGATGTTCATCGCCCGCTCGTAGGCCTCCGCGGCCACCTCGGTGTTCCCGATGTCGGTCGCTCGCCAGCCGACGTCCTCGAACAGCTGCCGGGCGCGGTCGAGCTCACCCGCATAGTAGGAGAGCAGACCCGCCCGGCTCATAAACTTGAGGGCGTCCGGATCGCTCCTCCCCAGGATCAAAGCCGCTGCCTCGTAGAGGTCGGCCGCCTCGAGATACTGTCCCGGCCGCCCGCTTCCAGGCGCTGCTGGAGAAGTACGAGCAGTGAGGCGGGTTGGCAGGAGGCCTCTGAGTTAGGGCTGGTTCGGCGCGACCCGGACCAGCCGACCCGCCGTCGCTGTCCGCGGTCCCTCAACCCGCAGACGGGTCCCGCACGACCCCCGTGAACAGCAGGGCGCCGGACAGGCGCTCGCGGATCGCGAACAGGAACGGCCGGTCGGCGCGGAACATCGGAGGCGCCGAGGTTACGCCGATCTCCACCGACGTCACGGCCGCCGCTCGCGTGCCCTCCTCATCCACGTCGACGAACGCCTTCTGTTTCACGCGGCTGATGTGGAGCTGCAGATCCAGCGCTTCGCGATGCATGCGCGAGAAGTCGGCCACCGCCGGGTCGAACGCGGCCTCCATGCCGAGCGCCTTCAGGACATCGTTCAGGTTCTTCTCGTACTCGAGCGTGAACTTCGGAAGCGCCACCAGAAGCTCGGTCGGTCGCAATCCGGCGATGATCTCGGCCCATGCCTCGGCGTCCAGCGATTCGACGAACGCCTCGATGCCGATCGCCTCGGAGGGCAGCACCACCGTCATGGCGAACGCCTCACCGCCGTACGGCAGCTCGATGGCCTGGTACCCCGGCGTCTCCGCGTACGGGAACGCCTCGTCGCTCATCGACATGAACGGCACGGACACGGTCGAGCCGTCGGAGCGCCGGAAGTCGCCGGAGACGGTTCTGTCCGGGTCGAACTGCAGCGTCCACGCGCCCTCGAAGTAGATCGCGTTGATGAGGAAGGCCACCGTGAGCGGATCGATCGGCGGATCCACGATCCCGTCGATCAAACCCTCCGTCGCCTCGCTCACCCAGGCGTTGATCACGTCCGCCGCCCCTGGGTCGGCAAAGTCGAGCCCCGCGACGCGCGCCAGGAAATCGCGCTCGACCTCGCTCACGTAGGCATCCTCGAGGATGAAGCCCTCCCGGTGCCACACCGAGTTCCCGATCTCCAGCCGGACCGTGGGGTCGAGGCCGGAGAGAAGGTCGATGAGGCTCCGGTACGAGACGCCGATGCCCTCGCGCTCGAGACCCGAGAGCCTGAGTGCGTTTCGCATCGCCTCGAACGTTCCGGCCTCGGCGCCGGCGAGCGCCATGCCGAGCGCCATCGACGCGCTGAGCGGCGACACGAAGACGTTGGCCGCCGGGTCTTCCTCCCGCACTACCTCCCGGAGGAAGTCGAACGCGAACGCCTCGCCGGCGTCCGCCAGGGCGATCTCGGCGTCGGTGAGCGGCCGCGGCAACGACTCGATGCGCTGCACCTCCTGAGGACCGGCGGGCGAGCTGCACGCGGCCAGCAGGAGAACCATGCCCAGCAGGTTGGCCAGGGGACGATTCGAGATCAGTCGGAGCATCAGGCACATCCGAATGAAGGGAACCAGTAGGTATTATCGGTACCCTTCGCGCTGGCCCCGGTTCACAACCGCATCGCGGAGTCGCTCCGCCAGCTAAAGCGACGAAGCCCTTGCGGCCTCGCCGCCAGCCGTCCCACCGTGATCTCACCCGAGTCAAGACCCCACAACATCGGAGGAGTGAGATGAGCGGCAAACTCGTGACCGCGGCGCTGGTGACGTTCGTCCTCGCGCTGGCGGTTCCATTCGACGCCTCGGCCCAGACGACGAGCGGCTCCGGCATCGCCGTCTACGTCCCGCATGGAGAGATGGTTCAGGAGTTTTCCGGCGGGAGCACCGTCGTGCGGTTCTCGCAGCAAGGCTTCAGCCTCGCCGACGACCCGAACGACCCGCTTCACATGGTCAGCTTCGACTGTGCGGGCGTCACCGCGATGACGGCCGCCGGTCAAGCGTCCCACGGGCACTGCGACGGGGTCAACACGGACGGCGACACCTACTCCCTCTGGTGGCGCGGAGACGACACTGGCGGCGACTGGGGCTTCATCGCCGGGACCGGCAAATTCTCCGGGATCAACGGGGGCGGTACCTACCAGCCGGTCGCCGAGTGGCCGGATGGCAAGAACGCGGTCAGCTGGACCAGCGAGTGGGCGATGCAGTAGAGCTCGACGACCACCCGGTGGGGCGACGGGCGCAACTCGGCCCGACTTCGGCCGGCACGCGTCCGTCACCCCGCCAGCTTGCCCTCCCGCCTCTCCGTCTCCAGCTTTTTTCCGGGCTCGACCCGGCGCCGGAGAACACTTCGGGTTCGGGGGTACGAGCCCGGAAGCAACTCGCTGGCAGCGCCCGACGAGACCCGACGAGCGCCGAGGAGACCGAGTGGAGCCCACAGACGTCCAGAACCCGGACTACTACCACAAGGTCATAGACTGTCAGTGGGGCTGCCCGGCCCACACCAACGTCCCCGAGTACATCCGTCTCATCGCCCAGGGCCGCTACACGGACTCCTACTGGCTGAACCGCGAGTCCAACGTCTTCCCGGGGATCCTTGGGCGCACCTGCGACCGTCCCTGCGAGCCCGCCTGTCGCCGGACGCGCCTCGACGGGAAGCCCGTCGCGATCTGCCGGCTCAAGCGAGTGGCGGCCGACCTCCGCGACCCGACCGAGAGCCGTCTGCCGTCGATCCCGGAGGTGAAGAACGGCAAGCGGATCGCCCTGGTGGGAGCCGGACCGGCCTCGCTCACGGTGTGCAATGACCTCATGCCCCTGGGCTACGAGTGCGTGATCTTCGAGAAGCTCTCCAGGCCGGGCGGGCTGATGCGCACGAACATCCCCGCCTTCCGGCTGCCGCCCGAGGTACTGGAGGGTGAGATCGACATGATCCTCGACATGGGCGTGGAGGTCCGATACGAGACGGAGATCAGCAGCCTCAAGGCGTTGCTGGCCGAAGGATGGGACGCGGTCTTCATCGGCTCCGGCGCGCCGAAGGGGAAGAACCTCGAGATCCCCGGCCGCTACGACAGCGACCGCATCCACATCGGGATCGAGTGGCTGGAGGGTGTCCACTTCGAGCACATCGACTCGATCGGGGAGCGGGTCCTGGTGATCGGGGTGGGCAACACGGCGATGGACTGCTGCCGGTCGGCCAAGAGGCTGGGCGGGACGGACGTCAAGGTGATGGCGCGCAAGTCGAAGGAGTACTTCAAGGCCTCCGACTGGGAGCTCGAGGACGCGGAGGAGGAGCTCGTCGACATCGTGGAGAACCACTCCCCCAAGCGCTTCATCCTCGAGGACGGGGTGCTGGTCGGGATGGAGTTCGAGCTCGTGAGCTGGCACGAGGGACCGGACGGTCGGCTGAAGGCCGAGGTCCACGGGAGTGTCGAGATCCCCTGCGACGACGTGATCCTCGCCATCGGCCAAGACAACGCCTTCCCCTGGATCGAGCGGGACATCGGGATCGAGTTCAACGACTGGGAGATGCCTGTCGTCGACCGCACGACGTTCCAGACGACCCGAGACGGCGTCTTCGTGGGCGGCGACGCGGCGTGGGGCCCGGAGAACATCATCTGGGCGGTGGAGCACGGGCATCAGGCGGCGATCTCGATCGACAACTACTGCCTGGGAGATCCCCTCACCGACCGGGTGCCGTACGGCCAGAACCTCGTCAGCGCCAAGATGGGGATGCTGGAGTGGGCCTACAGCAACGAGTACAACCCGGCGGCCCGCGCCCAGATGCAGCACGTGGACCTCAGGGAGCGCTTCGAGAAGCTGGCTGTCGAGGTCGAGCTCGGGTTCGACCCCGAGCAGACGGCGCTCGAGGTCGAGCGCTGCCTGAACTGCGACATCCAGACCCACTTCACGGCGCCGCTCTGCATCGAGTGCGACGCGTGCATCGACGTCTGCCCGGTCGACTGCCTGACGATCACGGGCAACGGCCCCGAAGAGGACCTGCGGACGCGCCTCAAGGCGAGCGCCGAGAACCTGGAGCAGGATCTCTACGTGTCCGACGCCCTCCCGCAGACGGGCCGGGTGATGGTGAAGGACGAGGATATCTGCGTGCACTGCGGGCTGTGCGCCGATCGCTGCCCGACCGCCGCGTTCGACATGCGGAAATCGGAGCTCCTCATCCCCTATGCGGATCGCGAGCCGCTGCCCTGGGTCGACAAGAACCCGCCCGAGGACGCTGGAAAGGCCCCGCCCTCCCGCGCCGAACAGGCTTCATGGCCAGCTCAGGTCTAGAGCGCACGAACGACTTCGCGTTCAAGATCGGCACGGTGAACGGCACCGGGTCGGCGAGCGCGAACGGCCTGCTCATGCAGGCGATCTTCCGGATGGGCATCCCGGTCTCGGGCAAGAACATCTTCCCCTCCAACATCCAGGGGCTTCCGACCTGGTACGAGGTACGGGTCAACCGGGACGGGCACATCGCACGCACCCCCCGATTCGACCTGATGGTGACGCTGAACCCCACCTCGGTCGAACAGGACATCGCGGAGGTCGTGCCGAGCGGCTACGTGGTCCACGACTCCAGCTGGCCCCTGGACGAGTCGCTGCGGCGCGAGGACGTGACCTTCCTCGGCGTGCCGATGGGACAGATGTGCGTCGAGGCGTTCGAGGGGGCGCGGGCGCGCATTCTAATGAAGAACATCCTCTACGTCGGAATCCTGACCGCGCTGCTGGACATCGACACCGAGATCGTGAAGGGGTTGCTGCGGGAGAAGTTCGAGCGCAAGCCGAAACTGCTGGACTCCAACTACCTCGCCGTCAAGATGGGCTACGACTACGCGAAGGAGCACTTCGAGCCCCCGCTGCCCCTGAGGCTCGAGGCGATGGACGAGACCGGCGACTGTGTGCTGATGGATGGCAACACGGCGGCCGCTCTCGGCTGCCTCTACGCGGGCGCCACGGTGGCAGCCTGGTATCCGATCACGCCCGCCACCTCTCTCATGGACCGCTTCCTCGCCTTCTGCGAGGGCTACCGGAAGGATCCGGAGACGGGGAAGAACCTCTACTGCATCATCCAGGCGGAGGATGAACTGGCCGCCGTGGGCATGGTCCTGGGCGCGAGCTGGATGGGAGCGCGGGCGTTCACGCCGACCTCCGGCCCCGGCATCTCGCTCATGAGCGAGTTCATCGGGCTCGCCTACTACGCTGAGATCCCGGCCGTCATCTTCGACGTGCAGCGCACCGGTCCCTCCACCGGCATGCCCACCCGGACGCAGCAGTGCGACCTGCTGCTGTGCGCCTACGCGTCGCACGGCGACACCAAGCACCTCCTGCTCTTCCCGGCCGACCCCAGCGAGTGCTTCGAACTGGCGGTGCGCGCATTCGACCTCGCCGACCGCTTCCAGACGGCCGTGTTCGTGCTCTCCGATCTGGACATCGCGATGAACGACTGGGCGTGCCCGCGGATGGAGTGGGACGATGCGCACGAGCACGATCGCGGCCGGATCCTGAGCTCCGATCAGGTCGACGCGCTCGACGCCTTCTACCGCTACCTGGACGTGGACGAGCAGGAGGTGGCGACCCGAACCCTCCCCGGCGTGAACCCGAAGGGCGCCTACTTTACCCGCGGCTCGGGGCACACGAAGTTCGGCCGCTACACGGAGGACTCCGCCGAATACGTGGAGGTGGTCGACCGGATCGCCCGCAAGATCGCGAGCTCCGCGGATTCGCTGCCCGAGCCGATCGTCATGAGCCGGCCGGACGCCGAGATCGGGATCGTGGCGCTGGGCAGCTCCGACGGGGCCGTCCGCGAGGCGATCGACCGTCTCGCGGAACGGGGCGTCCAGGCCGACTACATACGGATCCGGGCCTTCCCGTTCCACGACTCCGTGGAGGCGTTCCTCGAGGCTCACGACCCTGTGTTCGTCGTCGAGCAGAACCGCGACGCCCAGCTTCGGTCGCTGCTCACTCTGGAAACCAACGTGTCGCAGGAGCGGCTCATCCCGATCCGGTACTACGGCGGGCTTTCGCTGAGCGCCGATCACGTGCTGGATGGAATCCTGCCGCATCTGGGCGAGCTGGGCGAAGAGGGCGCGCTGGAGAAGGGCTCGGTGGCTGGAGGTGAGGACGATACCGGAAGCACGGCGACGACGACCGCGCCTGGCGACCCGGCTGCCAAGCCCAAAGTGGGAGCGAGCTGATGGTAGAGCACATCAGAAAGCCCAAAGTCCGTCACCCGGGGCTGCGGCAGAACGCGCTCGGGCTCACGCGGCGCGACTACGAGGGCTCCATGTCGACCCTCTGCGCCGGCTGCGGGCACGACTCGATCACCTCGGCGATCACCCAGGCCTTCTTCGAGCTGGACATCCCGCCGCACCGAGCGGCGAAGCTGAGCGGGATCGGCTGCTCCTCCAAGACGCCGACCTACTTCCTCGGAGAGTCCCACGGCTTCAACGGTGTGCACGGACGGATGCCGGCGATCGCCAGCGGCGCCAACGCCGCCAACCGCGACCTCGTCTACATCGGCGTCTCGGGGGACGGCGACTCGCTCTCGATCGGCCTCGGCCAGCTCTGCCACGCGATCCGCCGCAACGTCAACCTGCTCTACGTCCTCGAGAACAACGGGGTCTACGGCCTCACCAAGGGGCAGTTCTCGGCCTCGGCCGACGTGGGCACCAAGTCCAAGCGAGGGGTGGAGAACCGGCAGCGGCCGATCGACCCCGTGCTGCTCGCCCTCAGCATCGGCGCCAGCTTCGTGGCCCGCAGCTTCTCGGGCGACAAGGCGCAGCTGGTCCCGATCCTCAAGGCCGCTCTCACGCACAAGGGCTTCGCTATCGTGGACATCATCTCGCCCTGCGTCACCTTCAACGACCACGAGAGCTCGACCAAGAGCTACGTCCACACGCGCGAGCGCTACCACGAGGTGGTGGGCGCCGACTTCGTGCCGCCGGCCGAGGAGATCACCGCCGAGTACCAGGCCGGTGCGACCGAGGGCATCCGCATGCACGACGGCAGTCTCGTACGCTTCCACAAGATCGAGGAGAACTACGATCCCACGGACCGCGAGGCCGTCTACGAGTACGTGAGCGAGCTCCAGAACGAGGGTGAGGTGGTGACCGGGCTCCTGTTCATCGAAGAGAGCACGGAAGACATGCACGACATCCACGGCACGGTGGACACGCCCCTCGTCGACCTCCCGATGGACCGGCTCGTCCCCGGGAGCGAGGCCCTCTCCGAGCTGATGGAGAGCTTCCGCTAGGCGCGAGTCTCTTCACTCTAGCGGCCGCGCCGTCGCGGCGCCGCGCGCGCCTCCGCCGCTACTAGCTCTCCAGCCATCTCACGCGGATCAGCGATTCGACCGACCGGAACTCGGGATCTCCGGTGATCAGGACCGCGTCCAGCCTGTGCGCGAGAGCAGCCGCAAACGCATCGGCGTAGGACAGAGTATGGTTGGCCTTGATGTGCGCTGCCGCGAAGGTCAGCTCCCGGCCGGCATCGACAACGCGGATCGCAAGCGAATCCAGCAGGCCGATAGCGGCTCTGGCAGCGATCGCCCCCCCGATCCTCTCCGTTATGTAGAGGACTTCGCCGACGTTGATGACCGTCATCCACGCCCTGCTCGTTCTGTTCGCCGCGGAGGCAAGGGCGCGCTTCACGATCGCCGCGTCGGGCTCACCGTTGAGGTAGGCAAGCAACGCGAACGAGTCGAGGACGTGGTCAGTCGTCTTCGTGCGGGCCTCCGGTCTCCTCCCTGCGCCGAGCTACCCGCCGCTCCTCTCGCAGAAGTTCGGCTCGGCGCTCCTCGAGAAGAGTATCCGTGAGCCGCCCTTTCCCCTTCAGGAGACCCATGCCCGCGGATACGGGGTCGGCGAACGTGGGAACGAGGGCCAGAACGCCTCCGTAATCCACCACGCGCACTACGTCGCCGGAAGCGATGCCATATTTCTTCCTGAGCGCCGCCGGGATCACGATCCAGCCCTTGGCAGAGACCTTTGCCTTCATCGCCATAGGTTCCGCGTGTTTCGTCATCGCCACCTCAACGGTGGACTCTAAGGGTTATACATTATTACCATAATGTATAACTTCCCGGATGGCCTCGTGTCTACACTCGGCGGGACTTCGCCGGGCGGAATCCGGCCTATAGCCGCTCCAACTCCTCCAACGTCCGCTCCGACCGCACGTTCCCGGTGTTGAGGGTGCTGGCGGGCTCCACGAGCAGCACGTGCACTTCCTGCTCCGCCACCGGCTTGTGCTCGACGCCGCGAGGCACGATCAGGAACTCTCCCTCGTCGAGGCGGATGTCCCGGTCGTGGAACTTGATGACCATGCTCCCGCTAACAACCAGAAAGAGCTCGTCCTCCTGTTCGTGGTGATGCCAGACGAACTCTCCCTCGAGCTTGACGAGCTTCACGTGGAAGTCGTTGACCTGGCCGACGACCTTCGGGCTCCACTGTTCATCGAATTGGGCGAGCTTTTCGGCTATGTTCACTTTGTCCATGGGCAAACTCCGTATCGCTTCTTCGAGTTAGAGGTGCTGAAGGATGAAGACCCCGGCGGCCACGAACGGCGACTCCACCGCGACCAGCGGGCACCCCGCCGGTATCAACGGCCATCATTCCGCGATCAGCGGAAACCCTGCCGCTCATAAGGTCTACGTGACGGGTAGCCGCCCGGACCTGAGGGTACCGCTGCGCGAGATCACGCTGGCCGAGCCCAATCCACCTGTACACCTGTACGACACGAGCGGCCCCTACACGGATCCGACCGTGACGATCGACCTCGAGAAAGGGCTCGAGCGCCGGCGCCAGCCCTGGATCCTGGAGCGCGATGACGTGGAGGAGCTCCCGGCACCGACCTCCGAGTACCGCCGCGAGCGCGAGTCGGACCCGAAGCTGGAGACGCTTCGTTTTCCCGGCGCCCTGAAGCCCCTTAGGGCGCTCCCGGGGCGCCGCGTGACCCAGATGCACTACGCCAGGCGTGGCGAGATCACGCCGGAGATGGAGTTCATCGCGTTGCGCGAGGGCGTGCCGGCCGAGTTCGTCCGCGCCGAGGTGGCGCGCGGCCGCGCGATCATCCCGTCCAACATCAACCACCCCGAGTCCGAGCCGATGATCATCGGCAGCCGCTTCCTCGTGAAGATCAACGCCAACATCGGCAACTCGGCCGTCACCTCCTCGATCGAGGAGGAGGTCACTGGGGCGCGGACACCGTGATGGACCTCTCGACAGGCGACAACATCCACGAGACCCGGGAGTGGATCCTCCGCAACTCGGCGGTCCCGATCGGCACCGTCCCGATCTACCAGGCGCTGGAGAAGGTGGGCGGCAAGGCCGAGGAGCTAACCTGGGAGATCTTCCGCGATACCCTGATCGAGCAGGCCGAGCAGGGGGTGGACTACTTCACGATCCACGCGGGCGTGCGGCTCCCCTACATCCGGCTCACGGCGGACCGGGTGACCGGCATCGTCTCCCGCGGCGGCTCCATCATGGCCAAGTGGTGCCTCGCCCATCACGAGGAGAGCTTCCTCTACACCCGCTTCGCGGAGATCTGCAAGATCATGGAGGCGTACGACGTGGCCTTCTCGCTCGGAGATGGGCTCCGCCCCGGCTCGATCGCCGACGCCAACGACGAGGCCCAGTTCGCCGAGCTGGACACGCTGGGAGAGCTCACGAAGATCGCGTGGGAGCACGACTGCCAGGTGATGATCGAGGGCCCCGGCCACATTCCGATGCACATGATCAAGGAGAACGTTGAGCGTGAGATGGAGGTCTGCGCCGAGGCCCCGTTTTACACGCTCGGCCCGCTGACGACCGACGTGGCGGCGGGTTACGACCACATCACCTCAGCGATCGGCGCGGCGATGATCGGCTGGTTCGGGACGGCGATGCTCTGCTACGTGACGCCGAAGGAACACCTCGGCCTCCCGAACCGGGAGGACGTGAAGGAGGGGGTGATCGCCTACAGGATCGCCGCCCACGCCGCCGACCTGGCCAAGGGCCACCCCCGGGCCCAGGAGTGGGACGACGCGATCTCCAAGGCCCGCTTCGAGTTCCGGTGGGAGGACCAGTTCAACCTCTCGCTGGACCCGGAGACGGCGCGCGAGTACCACGACGAGACGCTGCCCGCCCCGGCCGCCAAGCTGGCCCACTTCTGCTCGATGTGCGGCCCCCACTTCTGCTCGATGAAGATCACGCAGGAGATCCGCGAGTTCGCGAAAAAGGAGGGCCTGGCCGAGGAGGAGGCGATCGAGGCCGGCCTCGAGGAGAAGGCGCGGGAGTTCAAGGAGAAGGGCTCGGAGATCTACGTCCCGAGCTGAGGCCGGCGCAGGGTGCGTCGACCTGGCCAGCCCGCGTAAACCGGACCCGCAGATCGTGCAAGCGAGGGGCCGACCTCTTAGAGGCCGGCCCTACGACGTGGCTTCTACTGCGGCATGCTGCTGTTCCAGATGTCGCGGACGATCTTCCAGCTTCCGTCCACCTTCGCCCACACCGCGAGGTACTTCCCGTGGTCCTTGTGGGATCCGTCGGCCCCCGTCTCGACGAACGATCCTACCTCGATGGCGTGGTCCATACCGACCGGTATGATTTCCCCGGGCGTGATCTCCATCGTGCTTCCACCCGCCATCTCGAGGGCGACCGCCAAACCCGCCTGGATCGCCTCTTGACCCTCGGCCGCCTCGGCTCCGGGCGCGAGAACGATCGCCTCGGCGCTGTACAACGCGGTGATCGCCGCCGCGTCCCCTGAATTCCAGCCTGTCTGCCAAGCGACCGCGCCCTCATTGATCGCCGCCTCCGCTCCGGAATCTGCCTGACCGAGAGCGCCGGATGGCATCGCGATAAGAGTCGCGCAAAGGATGAGCCCTGCCCTACGCATGATCAAGACCTCCGTCTTGGTGAAGAAAAAAGGCTGGAGCTATTGCCCCATGCTGCTGTTCCAGATGTCGCGGGCCATCTGCCAGCTGCCGTCCTTCAGCATCCACACGACCAGGTACTTCCCATGGTCGACGTGCTCTCCGTCGGCGCCCGTATCCACGTAGGAGCCGACTTCGACCGCGACGTCACCTAGGTTGTGAAGATCCTTTGTCTCAAGCGCGACCGTCACGCCAGGCAGGGCGTCCATGAGGCCCTGCCAGAAAGCCTCGATCGCCGCCTTACCCTGGACCGCATCGCCTTGAGGCGGAAGCAGCATGGCGTCATCCGCGTACAGAGCGGCGATGCCCGCCGCATTGCCAGCGTTCCAGGCTGCCGCCCAGGCCATGCCACCTTCTTTGACTCCGACCTGCGCGTCGGGGTCCGCCTGCCCGAGGACCGCGGACGGGAACGTGAGGAGGGCCGCGCAAACGACGAGCACTGCTGAACGCATGGTACTGACCTCTGCTTTAGAAAGGGCGTGAGAGATGCTCCAAAGCCGTCGGTAGGCTTGCAGCCTACACGGCCGAGCCGCGCGCCGTCAAGACGGCTCTCTGGGGAGGGAAACTGTGACCGTTTCCCACCGCAATCGGGCGGTTGACATCTAAATGAATGCCATAATGAGTCTTACGATGCTTGCCTCGGAAGGCGGGCAATCGCGTCAGGTCGCCATCTCACGAAGACCTTCTCCCAGCGCGTCGATCGCCGCGACCAGCTGCCCCTCGAACAAGTAGGGTGCCGGCCCAAGCCTCAAAAGATTCTCGCGGTAATCGGTGAAAACGCCGCTTTCACGCAGCCGCCGGCAGAGCTCCGCTGCGTGCTGCGCCCGCAGGGCCAGAAAGCCACCGATCTCGCTGAGCTCGACGCTGCGGTCGCGATCGATGATGGCCGGATCGACGTCCAGCGCGTCCAACCGCTCGGCCAGGAGACGCACCTGCCGCTGGCTCACCTCGCGAAGCAGCTGCGGGGTGAGCCCCCATTCGTCGTGGCAGTCGAAGACCTCGGCGGCCCGGTAGTGGCTGGTGGGATCGTAGGTGCTGCCGGCGAAGCGGTCGGGCCCTCGGCCGTACGCGACGGGCCCTCCGGCACCCGGCGCTTCCAGCGCGCTGAACTCGCTGAACCAGCCGGTAACGATGGGGCGCATCAACTCGCGGCCCGGCGGAACACGCAGAAAGCAGTTTCCCTCGCCGAGCTGGCAATACTTGTAGCCACCGCCCACCACGAAGGCGTCCTTCACCCCCTCGTCGGCGAGCCGGAAGGGGACGGCGTTCAGGGAGTGGTAGACGTCGACAAGCAGCTCCACGCCCTCGAGCTCGCATGCGAGCATCACCTCGCCCAGCCCTCCCGCGATGTGCGCCGTCTGGAAGAATACGGAGGAGACCATGACGGCAGCGGCCCGGTCGTCGATCTCGGACACGAGCCGTTCGCCGACCGTCGCCGCAGGGTGGGCCTCCACTTTGACCACCTCGAGGCCCTCTTCGGCCAGCCGGTCCAGCTGGCGACGAATCGTGTGGAACTCTCCATCGGTCGTGACCACACGCGGTCGCTCGCGGAGCGGCAAGGCGGAAAGGAAGCCGAGGACGAGCTCGTGGGTGTTCTGAGCGAGGGCGATACGATGGGGCTCATCGCCCAGGAGGCGGGCATACCCAACGCGGACCCGGTCGGCCTTGGCGAACGCCCGGTCCCACTTTTCGTCCGCCAGCTCCGCCGCATCCAGCCAGGCCTGCTTCTGTCCTTCGAACCCGCGGTCGGGCCATGCCTGGTGTGAGTGGCCGGTAAGCAGGAGGCGGTCGGCGACGCGGAAGCGGCTGTAGTGCGCCGCCAGGGGGTTCGGGGTGCCGAAGAGCTCGTCGGCGCTGCGAATGACGAATCCCCTCTCCCCCGACGTCACGATGGACACCTCAGGCTCTTCACGTAGATCTCGTCGTTCCGGTCGCCGTCGCTCGTGAACGCGATGCTCCCGCCGTCGGGCGACCAACTGGGCTCTGTGGCTCGGCCCGGACCTCCCGTCACCTGTCCCACGCTGTAACCACCGGCGTCCATCACGAAGAGCTGCGCTCGACCGGCTTCCGTGCGGTTAGAGGCAAAGACGATCCGAGATCCCTCCGGTGACCAGGTCGGCACGAAGTCGTTCGCGTCGTTTTCGGTCAAGCGCAGAACGGACTCACCCGCACGCGCCGTCATCGTTCCCGTCTCGCTGCGAGAAGAATGCGAGCTCTCCGCCATCGGGCGACCACTCCGGAAAAAGGTCGGCAGCGGCATGCCTCGTCATCCGGCGCACCCTACCGCTCGCGACGCCCACCGCGTAGAGGTCCATGCTCCCCGCCCGATCCGAGGAGAAGGCGATCTCCCGACCGTCGGGTGACCAGCTCGGAGCCACGTCCGACCACTCACCGCTCGCCAGGGCCTCTTGGCTCGTCCCATCAGCTCCGATGACAAAGATGTGGGTGCGACCGTCCAGTGCCGCGTCGAAGGCGAGGCGCGAGCCATCCGGCGACCACGCGGGTCGTCGGTCGCCGGGGCCGGGCGTCAGAGGCATCGGATCGGAACCATCCGCGCTCATGATCCAGATCCGCCAGCCACCGTCGCGGTCAGAGGCGAACGCGATGCGAGCGCCGTCCGGAGACCACGCAGGGTCTCGGTCGCCCGCCTCATGGCGAGTGAGGTTGATCTCGCAGGAATCCGTCGGCGCGACGGCGGCGTGAGCGTGCCAGGCAGTAGCCACGCAGACCTGCGCGGCGAGCCCCATGAGCCCCGCGACCGCCGCTACAGCCGCGCGCGGATGCCCCAAAGGTCCGGAAAGGCGGGCTGGAACAGGGTCTTGCGGAGGTAATCGGCGCCGGCGGAGCCTCCGCTTCCCGGCTTCGTCCCGATCGTGCGCTCCACCATCTTCACGTGCCGGTAGCGCCATTCCTGAATGCCCTCATCCAGGTCCACCAAGCGCTCGCATAGCTCGCTCAGAGCGGGGTCACGCCGGTACACGTTGACGAGAACCTCCTGCAGCTCCGGCGACGGCTCGATCCGCTGCGTCACGTCCCGCTCGAGGAGCTCTCGCGGTATCGGGTATCCTTCGCGGGTGAGGCAGAGCAGGAAGGCGTCCCAGAGCGTCGGCTCTTCGTAGCGCTGCTGCAGCCGCTTCAGCGCCGGCTCGTGCTTCGGGTAGCGGGAGATCGCCCATTGGCTCTTCGCGCCCAAAACGAACTCGAGCTCGCGGAACTGGTGCGACTGGAAGCCGCTCGCCTCCTCCAGCCGCTCACGGAAGGTGAGGAACTCGACGGGCGTCATCGTCTCGAGGATGTCCAGCTGCGCCACCAGCACCTTCAGGATCGTGAGGATCCGCTTCAGCGTGTGCTGCGCTCTCGCCAGATCGTCTTTGCGGAGGAGCTTCACCGCGTAGTCGACCTCGTGCAGCACTTCCTTGAACCAGAGCTCGTAGACCTGGTGGATGACGATGAAGAGCATCTCGTCGTGTTCGGGGCCGTCCGAAAGCGGCTCCTGCAGCGAGAGCAGCTCGTCGATCTTCAGGTAGCTCGCGTAGGTGAGGTAGGTGCCCGGCGGTCCTTTCTGGGCCTGCGTTCCGGCACCGTAGGGGCGATCGGGCTCGCTGCCGGCGCCCGCTCCGTCGCCGCTGCCGCCATCGGCTCCTCCCGAGGCGTTCAGGGTTCCTTCTTCGTCCGTCACTTGTCCTCTTCCTTGAGGCCGAGCCTCGGGGTGAAGTCGTCTAGCGTGGAGTAGGGGCCCGGCCACGGCAGGTCGTATCCCAGCTCGTACGCCATGTGCCGGGTCCAGTACGGATCCCACAGGTGGGCCCGCGCCATGAGGCAGAGGTCGGCGCGACCCGCCGCCAGGATCGAATTCACGTCCATGTAGGAGGAGATGTTGCCGACCGCCATCGTCGAGATCCCCGCTTCATGGCGGACACGGTCGCTGAACGGCGTCTGGAACTGCCGGCCGTACTCGGGCCTGGCATCGGGCACGGTCTGACCGGCAGAGACGTCCACGATGTCGACGTCGTGCGCCTTCAACATCCGGGCAACCTCCACGGCGTCGTCGGCCTCCATCCCGCCGGGAGCCCAGTCGACGGCCGAGATCCGCACGGAGAGCGGTTTGGCGGCCCACACTCGGCGCACGGCGTCCAGCACGTCGAGCGGGTAGCGCATCCGGTTATCGAGCGATCCCCCGTACTCGTCGGCCCGCTGGTTCGTGAGGGGCGAGATGAAGCTGGCGAACAGATAGCCGTGGGCGAAGTGGATCTCCAGCCAATCAAAGCCGGCTTCTTCGCTCAACTCGGCTGCCCGAACAAAGTCGTCACGGACGACGTCCATCTGCTCGCGGGTCATCTCGCGGGGGACCTGGCTTTCCGGAAAGTAGCGGATCGGCGAGGCGGAGATGATCGGCCAGTTCCCCTCCTCGAGCGGCTCGTCCATCCCCTCCCAGGCCAGCCGGGTGGAGCCCTTCCGGCCGGCGTGTCCAAGCTGGATCGCCACCTTCGCCGCCGAGTGCTCGTGGATGAAGTCGACGATCCGGGACCATGCCGCCACGTGCTCCGTCTTGTACATGCCGGTGCACCCCGGCGAGATCCTCGCCTCCCGGCTCACGTCGGTCATCTCGGTGAAGACGAGCCCTGCGCCGCCCATGGCGCGCCCCCCGAGGTGCACGAGGTGCCAGTCGTTGGGCGTCCCATCCTCGGCCGAGTACTGGCACATCGGGGAGACGCAGACCCGGTTCGGGAGCAGCAGGTCGCGCACGCGAAACGGGTTGAACATCGGCGGGGGAGGGGGAGCGGAGGGGGCGGGCGGATGGGTCCCCGCCTGCTCGGCCGCCTTGCCGGCGTACCACGCATCCACCTTCTCCAGGAAGACGGGGTCGCGCACGCGCAGGTTCTCGTGCGTGATACGGAGGCTGCGCGTGATGAGGTTGAAGGCGAACTGGATCGGCTCGGTGTCCATGTACCGCTCGGCGCCCTCGAACCACATCATGCTCGTCTTGGCCGCCCGCTGGAGGCTGTCCACGCCGGGCCGG
>JBDHFW010000048.1:0-15379 GCA_039590175.1 Gemmatimonadota bacterium
CCGTCCGCCGCTGTACTCACCCCCGAAGGGGCTTTCTCGCACGACTTGCATGTGTTAGGCACGCCGCCAGCGTTCGTCCTGAGCCAGGATCAAACTCTCCAAATATGAAGAGCTCGGCACGAAGCTCGGCGACCGAAGTCACCTTGCTACGCGACAAACCTGTCGAACGCGGGTTGCCATCGATCGCGCGCCAGGCGCGTCGACCGAGGCTGGTGCGTTCGGAATCGAATCACTTTAGTTCCCCATGGACACTCGGGAAGTGATGCCCGAGGCCCGTCGGGGCCCTGCACGCCACTCACACCTTCTTGTCAAAAAGCAGTCGCGACGAAGCATCCCTGCGGTCGGCCGCGTTCCAGCGACCAGCCGTCGGGAGAAACCTGGCGCGCTCATCCGAGCACGCTCACCGACCGGTCTTCCGACAGCCATAATTGGTAGTCGCATCTGGGCGAAAGGTTCCCTGTTCAACACCTACGGAGACGCCAGGGTCGAGCACCCACTTCCCTCGGGCACGAGGTTGACGCCGAAGCGCGCCTTCCCGTCGATCATCCCGGGCCGGAGATCGCAGCCGTTCGCCGCACATTGCGAGCGGGCCGGTCCGGCCGTGCGAACGTGCGCCTCCGACCTCGACGTTGTAAGCAACCATGTCACCAATGCTTACAGACGCGTGCCGGCGCACGGCATGCTCCGTGACATCGGGGAGGGCGGGAAGATGTCCGAGTGCCCCCACCGGAACGGGAGAAAGATCATGGTCGACCGCCAGTATCGCGACGAATTGCTCGACGCGAGCTACGAAGCGGTGAAGCTCGAGCTCGAGAACAGCGAAAAGGACCTGGGGAAGCTGCAGGAGAGAGCCGAAAAGCTGCGCGCCGCGGCGGCCGCGCTCTCGGCGCTGCTGTCTACGGATGGCCAGGGCGCAGAGGACGAGACGCCGGCATTCCTGCGGAAGAGTAGACACTCCAACGGCCTCGAAGAGGTTCCGAGCGACCCCCACCGTTCCGTCCCGGAAGCCATGCGCGCTTCCGCCTAGAAACGACTATTCGGGAGGCGGCGGAGCGGGCACTCCCCGGCCCCCTGTCCCGCTCCCTCCTCCCACCCTTTTTTCGAACCGCCCTAGGATGCGCTAACCCTCCCCCGGATCTCACTCTCGAACTCGGGGAAATAGCGTCCGATCACAGAGATCTCGAAGCGCCTCAGGATCGACTCTTTGGGCTCCCGCTCGAGCAGGAATCGAAACGACTCCTCGAGGAGTCGCTCGGCCGGGGCGCCGGCGCCGAAACGCTCCAGGGCCGCCCCATCCAGCGTGACCGCGTGGCGGGTGGAGGATCCTCCTTCACGCACCTCCACGACGTACTCGTCAGCGCCGGCCACCGATACGTCGATCTCGGCCATAATCCCTCCAGAATGACCCGACAGGAAGACAGGAAGAAGGGTGAGCGACGGGATTCGAACCCGCGACCTCCAGGGCCACAACCTGGCGCTCTAACCGACTGAGCTACGCCCACCACGCGATCGGCAACACGTGCCGACACGATCTCAATGTAGCTTGATAGGGATGGGCGGCAAGCAAGTTCCTGGACGGTTAGTTTGCGTCCATGGCGAAGCTGACGATCGGAATCGTCGGACTTCCGAACGCCGGCAAGTCCACGCTGTTCCAGGCACTCACGACCGTCGCCGTCCCGGCCGAGAGCTACCCGTTCTGTACGATCGAGCCCAACGTGGGTATCGTGCCGGTTCCGGACCGGCGGCTGGACCGGATCGCGGAGCTCGTGAGCGCGCCCAAGGTCACCCCGGCCGTGGTGGAGTTCGTGGACATCGCCGGGCTCGTGGAGGGCGCTTCCCACGGCGAGGGCCTTGGCAATCGATTCCTGCAGCATATCCGGGAAGTCGATGCCGTCGCACACGTCGTCCGTCTCTTCGAGGATGCGACGGTGGCCAGTGTCACGACCGGGGATGACGCGAATCACGATCGCGAGCTCGTGGAGACAGAGCTGGCTCTGGCCGACCTGGAGCTCGTGGAAGCACACATCGAGCGGCTCGCTCGCAAGGCGAGGTCAGGGGACCACGAAGCGAAGGAGGCCATCGCGGTCGTGGACCGGATTCGTGAGCGGCTGGAGAAGGGAGAGCCGGCACGCAGGGAGACACTGACCGACGACGAGGAGAAGCGGCTCCGAGGGCTGAACCTCGTGAGCCTCAAGCCTCAGATGTACGTGGCCAACGTGAGCGAGGACTTCTGGAGCGAGCCGCCCGCCGGTTACGAGCGACTTCTCGACGGCCTGCGCGCGGAGGACCCGAGTGCGGTCGTCTTACCGGTTTCGGCGCTCCTCGAGGCGGAGCTGTCGGAGCTGCCCCCGGCCGAGCGAGCGGAATACCTGGGGGCGATCGGCGCGGAGGAGTCCGGGCTGGCCCGCGTCATCCGCGCGGGCTACGAGCTGCTCGGACTCATTACCTTCTTTTCGTTCAACGAGAAAGAGCTTCGAGCCTGGACGATTCGAGAGGGCGCCCTCGCACCGCAGGCCGCCGGCACGGTGCACACCGACTTCGAGGATCGTTTCATACGGGCGGAGACGATCGCCTTCGAGGAGTTCGAGCACTACGGCTCGCTCAAGGCCGCCCGCGAGGCGGGCGCCGTGCGTTTCGAGGGCAAGGAATATGCGGTCAAGGATGGCGACATCCTCTGGTTCCGAGCGGGTGCCTGACGGGACGGAAACCCCGGGGCCGCTCCGCCCGTAAAAGGAACTAGATTAGAGGAGATTGGAGATCCAGACAGATATGGACGAGCGCGGGCCGGTGGACGACCGCTTCATGTACAAGGACGGCCTCAGCTACGGGCTGTGGTGCCTCTTCCTGTTCGGCTTTGCCGGTGTGCACCGCATCTACCTCGGAAAGTACGGCACCGGCATCCTGTGGATGCTCACCTTCGGCTTGTTGGGCATCGGCCAGTTCATCGACTTGTTCCGAATGAAGTCGCTCGTAATGGACGCCAACATACGCGAGGGGTATCTCCCGCATCCGCGCTATGCGCGCGACCTGATCTCCGCTCCACCGAGACCCTCCCGACGCGAGCCCACCGTCACGCAGCAGCTCCTGAGGGCAGCCGGCAGGTACGGCGGCAACCTGACCGTCACCCAGGGGGTGGCGGAAACGGGTCTGTCGTTCAAGGAGGTCGAGGAGGTCCTGACAGAGATGCTGGTCGAGGGGTACGTCGATGTGGACAACGAGCCCACGACGGGGGTCGTCATCTACCGCTTTCCCGAGCTCCTGACGGAATCGGGCGATCCGGCGGGCAGCTAGCGTCCCTTAGACGGCTCCGCCCTGGATGTAGTCCTTCAGGTGCTGGTTCTCGTCCGCCGCCTCGAGCCAGGAGGCGTTGACGAGATCTCCGATCGACACGATGCCCACCAGCTGTCCATCCCTGACGATCGGGAGGTGACGAATCCGGTTCTGGGTCATCACACCCATCGCCGCGTGCACTTCGTCTTCGGGCAGACCCACGATGACGTCTCGGGTCATCGTCGCCTGGATCGTCGTCGTGGAGAGAAGCTCGGGACCCCGGGCGCCGAGCCTGAGGACATCGCGCTCGCTGAGGATCCCCCTGATGGAATCGCCCTCAACCACGACGACCGCGCCGATGTTGTGCTCGTTCAGCACGTTCATGGCGTCAGTAACGGTGCCGTTCGGCGACGTCGTGACCACGCGGTCACCCTTGGAGTCGAGGATGTCCTGTATCCTCATGCCTACCTCTGGCCAGGTTCGGATGGAGCGGCGGGTACGGACCCACCGGCCTTGGGCTCGAGAAGCGCGTTCCCACAACATAAGCGCGAGCCGCAAGCCGGCAAGCGAAGCGTGCGCGGCCGGATCGCGCCGATTGAACGTTGACCGAACGGGTTTGGAGGGCGAGCTTGCCCCGTTCGTCCGCCCCCGAGGCTGATGGGAGAGAGGATGCCGAAGACCGAGATCGCAGCCAAGAACCTGGATGGGTGGTTCGTCCTTCACCAGTTCTTCAGGGCCTCCTGGCCCGCTCTGAAACGTCACGACGGGCGCCGCCTCAACGAGATCGGCGCCGAGTTCACCACCCTGCTCCAACGCTGGTCGTCGCTGGAAGACGGCTGGAGTCGCTGCTACCGAATCGTGGGGGGCGGCGCGGACTTCCTTCTTCTTCATTTCCGACCCACCCTGGAGCTCCTGGCCGAGGCGGAGCGCAAGGTGCAGCTCACCAGGCTGGGCGACTACCTCGAGCTGGAGTACGACTACCTTTCCGTCGTGGAGCTCGGGCTCTATCAACTGACGGCTGAGTTCGCCAAGCGGAAGGCCGTGCCGGGTGATCCGGAGGCCATGGCGACGTGGCGAGAAGAGCTGGAAAGACAAGCGGCAAAGGCGGCGGACACGGACTTCGCGCGGGGGCGGCTCTACCCTCAGCAGCCCGATGAGATGCCGTACATCTGCTTCTACCCGATGACGAAGCGGCGCGGTGAGAAGGACAACTGGTACTCCCTCCCACTGGAGAAGCGAGCGGCGATGATGAGCGATCACGGACTCGTCGGTCGGGCCTACGCCGGGCGGATCAACCAGATCATCTCGGGATCGATCGGTTTCGATGACTGGGAGTGGGGGGTCACGCTGTTCGCGCGAGATGCCCTGGACTTCAAGAACGTCATCACGGACATGCGCTACGACGAAGCCAGCGCCAGGTACGCGGAGTTCGGCCGATTCTACGTCGGCAAGCGAATGCGGGCGGACGATTGGCTGGAGCTGGGCAGTCCCTGAACGCCATGCGGGAGAACGAGGCGGGAGGGCGCCCGGCTCGCGGCCGAGGCAGAGCCGCGGGGGCGTTTGACGAGAACGTCTCTCCTGCCATCCGTCTCTTCATGCAGGCGCGGCAGGGCGAGATGGTCGATCTGCTTTGCCGACTAGCGCTCGCCGAATCCCCCACCGACAGGCCCGACGTCCACGCCCAAGTGCAGGATCTCCTGACCCGGCAGCTGGTGGCCGCGGGCTGCCTGGTCGACCGTCTGGATGGGGGCGAGCAGGGTGATCACCTGTTCGCCCGCAGCAGGAACCCTACCGACGACCGTCCGAACCAATTGCTGGTCGGGCACTACGACACCGTTTGGCCTCTGGACACGCTCCGAGCGATGCCTGTGCGGCTGGAGAACGGCAGGTTGAGCGGGCCCGGCGTCTACGACATGAAGGGCGGTCTCGTGCTCATCATCTACGCACTCAGAGCGCTCGAGCAGCTGGGCCTCGAACCGAGCGTGACGCCCCTCGTCTTCATGAACTCTGATGAAGAGATCGGAAGCCCGACCTCGACGTCGCACATCGAACGGTTGGCACGCTCCGCCGATCGCGCACTCATCCTCGAGCCGGCACACGGGCCCTCCGGGAAGATCAAGACGGCGCGAAAGGGTGTGGGACATTTCAAGGTCCGAATCCAGGGAGTGGCTGCCCACGCCGGCGTCGAGCCCGAGAAGGGGGCGAGCGCGGTGCTGGAGCTGGCCCACCTCGTTCAGCGCTTGCACGCGCTCAACGACCTCGAGCGCGGAATCTCCGTCAACGTGGGAGTCATCTCCGGGGGAAACCGATCGAACGTGGTGGCGGCCGACAGCCTGGCCAACGTGGACATCCGTGCGTACCACGAAGCGGAAGCCATGGAGATACGGGATGCCGTCCTGGCGATCGAGCCCGTCACGTCCGGGGTCCGGATCACGATGGACGACTGGGGTTTCCGCCAGGCGCTGGAGCGCACGCCCAGAAACCGTGCCCTGTGGGAGGTCACGCGGCGTACCGGTAGGTTGGTCGGCCTCGAGCTGGAGGAAACGGCCGTGGGTGGCGGATCCGACGGGAATACGACGAGCCTGCATACGGCTACCATCGACGGGCTCGGGCCGGTCGGCGCGGGCTCGCACGCCGCCCACGAGTACGTGGAGGCGGACAGCCTGCCGGAAAGGGCGGCTCTCCTCGCCCTTATGATGCTCGCCCCTCCACTGGGAGCCGGTTGAGCAGCTACGCTTCCCCTCGTCACATCCAGACCGCGCGACGGTCCCTCGACTCCGCCGCCACGGTCATCGTGCTCACCGGCGCGGGAATCAGCGCTGATTCGGGCGTTCCGACCTTCCGTGGTCACGGAGGACTCTGGAAGGAGTACCTCCCCGAGGAGCTCGCCACTCCGGGGGCGTTCGCGCGGGATCCCAGGCTCGTCTGGGAATGGTACGGCTGGAGGAGAACGCTGGTTGCCGCATGCCGGCCCAAGCTACCTGTCCGTTAAGAGTGGGCTCTACCATTTGGCCGGATGGTATTAGCGCCGGGTAACGGCTTGACGCTCAGCGATGTCGCGACTCTGTAACGTTCCGGTTTCCGTTCGCTATCTCAGTGACGGTGGTTGATGGGAGACATTGCGGCAGGCATCGAGGCGCTGATCGAAGGCAGCGGCGGGTGGGCCTACATCCTGGCATACGGCTATACGATGGGGGTCGCGATCGTCCCGTTCCCGGCCGAGTTCCCGGCCATGCTCAACGGGATGATCTTCGGTCCAATCCGGGGAACGATGATCACGTGGAGCGCCGCGCTGCTCGGCGCCCAGATCAGCTTCGAGCTCTCTCGCCGGTTCGGCCGCCCGCTCATGGCGCGCTTCCTTAGTCCCGAGGCGCTCGGGCGCGCCGATCGCGTGGCCGTCGCGTCAGGGGCCCCGGGCCTCCTTCTCCTCAGGCTGACCCCGGTCGTCGCCTTTACGGCGATAAACTGGGTCGCCGGCCTGACGCCTCTGAGCCGGTGGACCTTCTTCTGGACTACAGCACTCGGGATCATTCCCGGTGCCATCCTGTTCACGGTGTCCGGCTCGGGTCTCGCAGCGCTGTATCGGAAGCATCCGGTGATCGCCATCGCGCTCACCCTCGCGCTTGCCTCCTTCGCGCTCCTGGTCCTCCGCCGAATCAGGCGTGAAGCTGCCTCAGAGATCCACGCGGACGACCCCTCTCAGGACCCCTAGCCTTCCGGCGCTCCGCTCAGAATGACGCAGGCACCCACCCTGCGTTTGAATCTGGCAATCGGGTGAGCGTGGGTCGATGTGCGGCTGACATTAAGACCCATAATTGCAAGCGGTTACGAGATCGTATGGACCCAAGGCCCGCGCCCGGGCTCGGCAACCGGGAAGCTTTTCGCCGGCTGGCCGGGCAGAATGCGATAAGCAACCAGAAAATGGGCGTTAGGCGAGGGTTGAGGAAAGCTTGACGATCGATCGAACCGGCAGTCCAACGGACACACGGAGACCGCCTGAAGCGATGGTCGGACACGGTCACTCAGGCGGCGACGCGACGGGCTTCGAGGCGCTGCCCCTCCCGCTGGTCATTCTGGCGTCCGACGGGACTATCGCGCTTGCCAACGAGGCGGCGGAGGCGGCGCTCGGAGCTCCTCTGCTAGAACTGAAAGACCGTCCCTTCCGCGAGCTCGTCGGCCGCTGCTGGAGGCAGGTCTTCCAGGCGGCGATCTCCAGCGTCCCCGGAGCCGGGCGGGACGATGTCACGGCGTCCTTCACGGTCTTGGACCTTCCTCTGCAGACGGGTTCTGGTGAGGTGCGATTCGGGATCTCGATCGCCTCTCAGTCCGCTGGCGATGGGGGTCGAGTCCACCTTCTGCTTCACCCATCGCTCAACCCCGGTGGTCGCGGCGGCACACCGCATGAGGCTGCGCTCGACGCCGCCGAGGACGCGATCCTCTGCACCGATCTCGACGGGAGGATCCTCTACTGCAACGGGCGCTTTGTGGAGATGTGGAAGGTCCCGAGCTCCGCTCTGGGCGGCGACCTGGAATCTGTGTTGTCGATCGCAAAGGAGCAGCTCGAAGATCCTGAAGTCTTCATGGAGATGGCCGACCGGGAGGCGGGCGAGCCGGACCGGGAATCGAGAGAACTCCTCCAATTCCGCGACCGAAGAACGGTAGAGCGGTACTCGAGGCCGCTGCTGATCGGCGATCACCTCGTCGGGCACGTGATCTCGTTCCGGGATGTCACGCGCCAGCAGCGGGCGCGGGAGACGATTCGGAGCTCCGAACGTCGATATCGTCTGCTCTTCGAGCGTAACGTGGCCGGCGTGTTCCGCGCCTCACAGGACGGGGCGATCCTGGAGGTGAACGACGCCTTTGCGCGCCTCGTCGGATACGAGGCCCCCGTGGAGGTGCAAGGAAAATCGATCACTAACTTTTACGCCTCACTTCCGGAGCGCCGGCGTTTCGGTGAAGATCTCGAGCGAAACAGGGCGATCGCGAACCGGGAGGTTCAGTTCACCCGAAAAGACGGCTCCACTATATGGGTTCTCGAGAACTCGATCCTCGTCGAGGACCCGGAGCTGATGGAGGCGGTCATCGAGGGAACCATCGTGGACATCACGGCCCGCAAGCGCCTCGAAACGGAGCTCGAGCGCATGGCGTATCACGATCCGTTGACCGATCTGGCCAACCGGCGGCTCTTGGAAGAGCGGGCCCGCATGTCGCTGGCCTTCGCCGACCGGCACGGCATCCAGGCTGGCCTCGTTTACCTGGACCTCTCTCGCTTCAAGCGAATCAACGACACCCTGGGGCACGAGGCCGGCGATGAGGTGCTCGTCGAGGTGGCGAACCGGATTCGTGCCTGCCTCCGAGGCAGCGACACCGCCAGCCGACTCGGTGGAGACGAGTTCGCCTGCCTGCTGGCGGAGGTGGGCGGAGAGAGAGGTGCGCTCGCCGTCGCTCAACGTATTTCCAACAGCCTGAGCGAACCGTTCGAGTTGGCGGACAGGACGCTTCACATAGACGCGCAGATCGGCGTGGCCATGTATCCCGATCACGCCCCGGACTTCGAGAGCCTTCTCGCCGCGGCGGACCGCGCCATGTACCGCACGAAGGACGACGGCAACCCCGGGATCGAAATCTATTCACTCTCAATGGATGAGTCGCTTCCCGACGAGATCGCCGAGGAGGAGGAGCTTCGCGAGGCCCTCGAGAAAGAGCAGCTCAGGCTCCTCTACCAGCCCATTCTCAAGCTCGCCGATGGCAAGCTCGTCGGAGCCGAGGCCCTGGTCCGTTGGGCTCACCCGTCACGCGGTCTTCTGGAAGCGAGCGAGTTCATCCGCACCGCCGAGCGAGGCGGGGTCATCCGCCAGCTGGACAGGTGGGTGTTACAGGAGGCACTCGCACAGGCGATCCGGTGGGAGAAGCACGAGCTTCCCGAGTGGGTCTCCGTCAACCAGTCGATACAGACTCTTCGAGACCCGGAGGCGACGAGCTTCGTGCAGCAGCTATTGGAACAGACCCCGGTGCCACCGGGCCGTCTCGTTCTCGAGATCAACGAAGGACTTGCCGTCAACAGCCCCGAGGCTGTCACGGCGAGGCTGGAGACGCTGAGGGAGATGGGAATCCGGATCGCCCTGGACGACTTCGGCACCGGTCAGTCGACGCTCGCCTACATCAAGCACTTCCCGGCCGACATCATCAAGCTCGATGGCTTCTTCGTGCACGATCTGGGAACCAATTACGACAGCCGCAATCTCGCGCAAGCGATCATCCAGATGGGCCAGGCGCTCGGAGTGACGATCGTCGCCGAAAAGGTCGAAACGGAGGCCCAGTGCGAGTGGTTGAAGTCGGCGGGGTGTGACCACGTCCAGGGATATTACACCGGGCGACCCGTGCCGGCCGATGAATTCATGGAGAGCGTCCGGGAGCAATCTGCCAGCCAGAGGAATGCCGCTCCCTGAGCTCGATTCGAAGGCGGAGAACCCTATACGGCGACCGCCTTAGGAGGTAATGCGGACGCTCAAACGTCCTGAATAGCCGCCTGTACCTTCTCCGCCACTTCCGGAGTCACTTCCTCGATCCCGTGAGCCGTTCGGGCGTGCGCGACCACCAGCTCCATCAGCTCCTCTTCGGTCTCGGCCCACGCCGTGTAATCACAGCCGGGAACGACATCGGCACAGCACATCTGCTTGGCCATCAAAACCTCCTTCGCGGGTGAGCGCTCGGGCGACTCTCCGGACTGCCTCGCTTCGCGGTTCCCAATATAGGCGGTGCTCGTAAGGCCCGCGCACCGAACCCCGTGAAGGCCTACATGGCAGGAAAAGGCCCCGGCGCCAGTCGGCGCCGGGGCCTGCTCCGTACTCGGATCACGAGCGCCCCGGGGTGGGAGCACGCGGCTCCGTCCGCTGATTCTACCTCGATCAGCTCATGCTGGCCTTGGCCATGGCATCTCGCCGCACGAGGGCGTAGCCGACGGAGTTGAAGTTGAAGTTCGCCACTTCGGTGAACAGGCGCTTCGCCTCATCGGCGTTGCCGGCGCCCTCCTCGGCCACCGCAAGCATGTACTTGACATAGATGTTGGTCGGGCTGGCCTGCTTGAGGTGCGTGATCGCCTCATCGAAGTTCCCCTGCTTGATGGCGATCTCACCGAGAACCTGGTGGTACGCCTGGAATCGGGTCGGGCTGCGCACGGGATCCTGCAGCGCCTTGTGCTCTTCGAGCGTCGCTTTCGCCGCGTCGATTTCGCCCATCCAGGCGGCCGCCCGGGCCTTCCACCAAAGCGAGTTGGCTTGCTGGCCTCGGGTGAAGTCGGGGTCGCCGACGAGCTCGATGTTCTGCTGTCGAACGGTCTCTAGGCCTGCGAGAATCTCCTTCAGCGCTTCGAACATCTCGTGGTGCAGGGCGATCGTCGCCGCCTGGTTGAGCGCGAACGTCTTGATCGAGATCACCTGATCCTCGCGGACGCCCAGATCGCCCGCCATCTCCGCGATGCCGATGAGCTCGGCGATCGCCTCGCCGGGGGCACCAGCGTGTAGCGGCACGAACGCGCGATAGACGGCATACGTGCCCTTGTTGAACGTGCTGGCATTCTCGATGCCGATGTCGTAATCGGCGCGCGCTTCGTCGAAGTTACCGAGGAAGGAGTTGATGTGGCCCTTCTTCAGGGCCGCCACGCCAAGCCCCGGATCCTTCTCGAGAGCGCTCGAATACGAGGCCCGCGCGGTCTCCAGCTCGCCCATGGCCCGATACGTGTCTCCGAGGAACTCGTACCCCTTCGCTTCCTCAGGCATCAGCGCCACGCAGTGCTCGAAGTGCTCCTTGGCCCTGGCGAAATCCCGCGGCTCCTGGAACAGGTAGTCGAAGCCGATGGCGGAGTGGGCAGCGTACATGTTGGCGTTGAGCTCGAGCGCCTTCATGTAGGCGTTGCGTGCCGCCGCGTTCTCCTGACGGTTGGCCAGCACGCCGCCCAGGTTGAGCCATGCGCGTGGGCTGGTGGGGTACGTCTCCGTCAGCTGCTGGGAAAGCTCCAGCGCCTTGTCGTTATCCGCGTCCGTGAACGCGCCCCCCACCTCGATGAGCATCCTCTCGCCGTCGCTCGCATGGACGATGTGCTCCATCGCCTTCTCGACGTTGCTGTTGAACTCATCGGCCGTCGCTCCCGTGAACGCGATGTTCAGGTAGGCGTAGGCGAACGTCGGGTCCTTCTCGACGGCCGCACGGAAGAGCTCGTTGGCTTCCTGCGGACGTGCCACGTCCGCCAGCTCCTGGCCGGCCAGAAAATCTACTCTGGCCGCCTCGTTGGCGGTCGTGATCGGAATCTCGGTAATCTCGGCGGACGCCAGAGCTTGCTGCTCACCGGTGTCGGCCGCGTCGGGCTGCTGCCCGCACGCGCCCGCAATCGCGAGGACGCCGGCGAGCAGGACAAACTTGCTAGGGGACTGCATGTGATTTCCTCCTGTTGGGGCTCGATCAATGAGGGGTGCTAAAATAAAAACATCTGGGTCGGGGCGCACCGCGACACCACTGGAAACGGCCGATGGGCAGAGCGAGTCAAGGGCGATTCTGATGCGAAGGTACGGCTTCCTTTGAAGTTACGACTCCATCTGAGGCGGCAGACCTCAATGTGGAACGCTCCACGCTAACGGGAGCGTTGCGCAGCGTCAATCCCCGAGAGCCTCAGCTTCCGGCCGCTGCTCCGGCCCGGGCCCCGGCGCGCAGCTCCTCCACGAGCCGGTCGGCCCCGTAGATCACGCGCAGCGCTTCGAGAATGCCGCGCGAATCGACGGCCACCGTCCGGGCGCTCTCGGTGAGGAAGATATACTCGCCCGAGAGGCTCTCGATGTTCCCGTCGAAGGCCAGTCCCACGACCTCCAGATTCCGGTTCAGCACCGGCGAGCCGGAGTTTCCCCCGATGATGTCCGCGGTGCTCACGAAGTTCAGCGGAGTCGAGAGATCGAATGACTCGGGTGGATCGATCCAACGCTCGGGGAGGTCCCACTCGCCCTCGCCCCCACCCTTGCCATACGAGTAGTAATGGTCATAGAGGCCGAAGAAGGTGGTGTAGATGGGAGCGACCGTTCCGTTGTACTCGTAGGGCGCGACGACGCCATCCGCGATCCGGAGCGAGAAGGTGGCGTCCGGGGGAACGTCGCTGCCGTACACCTCGAACCGCGCTCTGCCGAGAGCCACCGTGATCTCCTCCTCCTCCGGCGAGAGCTCGGACAGGCGTTGCTGGAACGGCGCGAACTCGCCGAGCATGGCGGCGAACATCTGGATCGCGGTATCGCTCATCGTGAGCGTACCGGCCTCGACGGCCTCGGCCGTCCGTGCCGAGTCCGCCAGCACCGAGCTATTCACGACGACCGAGGCCGCGCCCTCCGGCGTCCGGCCGCCCAGGAGGCGCTCGACCATCTCATTGGACTCGCCGTAGCTGGCGATGAGATCGTTCAGGCGCGCCTCGATCAGGATTTCCTGAAGCTCGTCCGGCTGCTGAGGGACTCCCAGCAACTCGGACCTGAACTCCTCGACCTGATCCGGAGAGGCCTCTCTCTGCTGCGCAATCAAGTACTGGAACGCCCAGATGGCGCGCACGAGCGGGGCGGAGCCGTACTCCGGCGATTCAAGGCCCAGGAAGGCGCCGTAGCCGGATGCGATTGCCCGCTTGTCAGCCTGGATCTCCGCCATCCGCGAGGCCAAACCGCCGTACTCGCCGGCGAGCGCCGGCTCGGCCTCCAGGGTCGTCTGGAAGTTGCTCTCGGCGTCACGTCTCTTCGCCAGGATCACGGGATCGTACAGGCCGGCGATGATCCCCGTGTACGCTTTCTGCGAGTTGAGCAGGCTGAAGATTTCGTTACGGATGTCGAGGGCTTCCGCCGTCTCGGGATCCATCTCGTAGTACTCCTGCAGCGCCTCGACGCGGCGATTGATGAACTCGAGCACCGCGCGATCGGAGACGTCGCGCCGAAACTCGAGCTCGGCGACGGTCTGGATGCGGCTCGTAGAGCCGGGGTTCCCCACGACGAAGATGAGGTCGCCCTCGCTCGCGCCATCCTCGCTCCACGGGAAGAAGGCGTCGCTCGTATCCAGCCGCTTCCCACCTTCGTAGACGCGGAAGAAACTGAAGTCGAGCGAATAGCGCGGGTAGGTGAAGTTGTCCGGATCTCCGCCGAAGTGGCCCATCTGGAGCTCGGGAGCCATGACGAGGCGGACATCCGTGTAGCGGCGAAAGACGTAGGCCGAGTACCGCCCGCCATTGTAGAGGGAGATCATCTCGACGGCGTGGCCGCCCTCCTCTCCCCCGAACTCCTCCAGGATCCTGGCCTCGACTTCCTCGAGCTTCGCCTCCCGCGCCGCCGCTCGCTCCGCGTCGGACTCGATTCCGCCCATCGCGCCATGAATCTCATCCGTTACGTCGCGGATCGCGACCAGCCGATCGGCCTCGAACCCCTCCACCGGCCGCTCATCCTCCAGCGTCTTCGCGAGGAAGCCGTCGTCGAGCAGCGTCTCCCCTTCCCGCTTGACCGCCGACACATGCTCCCGTGCGCAGTGGTGGTTGGTCGCCACGAGTCCTTCGGGAGAGACGAAGGAGGCGGAGCAACTCGGTATTCGCAACGCACCCAGCCTCGCCCGCCGAAACCAGGCGGAGTCCGGCGCGAAGTCGTAGGCCTCGCTCAGGTAGGACGCGGGCGGGTACTCGAAGGTCCACATCCGCCCGTTGTCGAAGCGGCCCGCACGGACGGTATCCATGTCGATCCCGAACGGGGAAGCCCCCTGTCCCGCCGCCGTGCCGGCAGCCGACACTCCCAGAGCGAGGCAGACGATCACGGCCCGGGCGGCCGTCGGGGTGAATTCGCGTGTCCATCGCACGACCTGTCGCTGCGGCTTGCTCACGTCCTCTTCTCCTTCTGCCGCCGGCGCATCGTCGCCAGGCGAGCACCTGATCTCTCTGGAGGTCTGGAGCCGCCAGAACGGCCCCGCGCTACGCGCGCACAAACTGCTGCTCGAGGGCTTCCCGGAAAAGGCCACATCGGCCGACGCCGCGAGAATTGCGCAACCCGTTCGGTCGCCCCAATCTGAGGGGTCGGAAGGCCTTCCTCCGGAGAGACGATATGGCGTTCACGTACGAAGAACTGCACGGAAAGACGGTCGTTCAGCTCAGGGACATCGCCGAGAACCTCGGAGATCACCCGGGGCTTCATGGCTTCAGCACGATGCATAAGGAGGAGCTTCTCCCCGCTCTGTGCAGCGCGCTGGAGATCGAGGCGCACGTCCACCACGAGATCGTCGGGATCGACAAGCAGAAGATCAAGGCCGAGATCAAGGAGCTGAAGGCGGAGAGGGATTCGGCCCTGTCGTCTGGCGACCGGATCGCCTACAAGAGGGCGCTGCGGGGCATCCACCACCGAAAAGGCGAGCTGCGGCGCCACACGATCTGAGCGGCCGGGCCGTTCTGTGAGCCCCCTCCAAGTGGGCGGGCTCACGACAGCTCATGCTCCACCTGCTCGAGACCGGCGGAGATGAAGGACCACTGGAGCCTCATCTGATCCGGGACCGGCATCGGTCGCAGGCCCCTCTTCGCGGCCTCGGCTTCCACCGCCCGCATCTCGGCCTGGCGCTCTTGCCGCTCGCCTCCGACGACTCCGGGCTGTAGCCGCTCCCGCCACGTCTCGAGTCTCTCGCGCCACGCGACCGCCGCCGGGTCCGGCGGGCCGAGGTCCTCCCCGACGCCGGGGGTGATGAACAGCGGCATCTCGCTAACCAGCGTCAGAGGGTCGCCGCCCAGACCGCGGACGGCCTCCATCGAGCTGGGCCGGAAGCGGCCGGCCGTCGCCTCGTCGCCCAGAGCAAGGAAGTGCTCCCGCATGTAACGGGAGTCGGGCCGGGTGCAGAAGCCGCGGGCGATGCGAAAGAAGCCCTTCTCGCCACGGCGCTCCACGTCGTGCAGCACGTAGCCCAGGTTCTCCGTCGCCTGCACGCAGCTCTCCATCAAGTCCCGGCATCGCTCGCTCCATGCACGCTCGATCAGGAACCAGGGCCCTGCCCCGAACCCCATGCCGTGCAACGAGGCGTGCATCGCGAACGGCCCGTCCGCACTCTTCCACCAGCGTAGAGCGGCCCGGTT
>JBDHFW010000049.1:0-15044 GCA_039590175.1 Gemmatimonadota bacterium
GACGTAAGTGTCCGTTTTCATTATGACTTAACCCGCTTGCGCGGGCGAGAGGCCCCCCGATCTCGCCCTCGGGATCACCCGAGGGGGACGATGCGGGGAGTCTCTCCATCTTCCTGGGAGGCCGACCGGGGCCTCCACTTACCGGTGCCGGCGGGTCGTCGACCGACGCTTCGGGTCGAGCCCGGCGGCTTGTGGGCGACACCGTTCTCGGCGGTCAGCCCTCCGAGCCGGACAGCTCCGCGCGCGCCGTTTCGGCTACTTCGGCGCGCCGAACTCTCCCGCTCGGCATCATAGGGAATACCTCGAAGAAGCGCACGAGATCCGGCACTTTGTAGGCTGCAAGCGCCGAAGCGCAGTACTCGCTCAGCTCCTCGTCGGTAATGATCGCACCTTCGACCGGTTGAACACAAGCACAAATCAGCTCGCCCAGCACCTCGTTGGGGACCCCTACCACGACGGCGTTCATCACCGCCGGATGGGAGCGGAGGTGGTCCTCCACCTCCCGTGGGTGGATCGAGTATCCGCCCCGAATGATGTCGTCCCCGGCCCGGCCGACGATCTGAAGGTAGCCCTCGTCGTCCAGCACGCCGATATCGCCGGTCTTCAGGTAGCCCTCCGGGGTGAACGCGGCGGCCGTCTCTCCCGGCTGCCGGAAGTAGCCGAGCATGACGTTGAACCCCTTGACCGTCACGCCCCCCTCCGTGCCCGGTGAGAGCGCGCCGCCGGCCTCGTCACAGACCTGCACGGAGACGCCGACCAGGGGCCGGCCCACGGTGCCGCTCCGCTTCTCCGCCGGGTCCTCGGGAGCGGTGAGCGTCACCGTCGGCGATGTCTCGGTCAGGCCGTAGCCGATCTCCAGGTTCGGAACGAGCTCCTCCCGCACCTTGGACACGAGATCGGCGGCGACGGGAGCGCCCGCCATGATGCCCGTACGAAGCGAGGAGAGGTCGTGCCCGCCCGCCTCCCGCAGCGCCATCACGAACATCGTCGGGACGCCGTGCAGCACCGTGGCCCGGTGGGCCTCCACCAGCGCCACGGCTTCGGCAGGCTCGAAGCGCTCCTGAAGAACGACGGTGGAGCCGCTGAGCAGCGCTCCCAGAAGGGTGCTCAAGCCGAAGATGTTGAAGAGCGGCACCGCGCAAAGCGTGACATCGTCGGGCCTCAAACCGATCGCCGTGCCCGTGGCGCCCGACGTCTGCAACAGGTTCGTGTGCGACAGGACCACGCCCTTCGCCTTCCCGGTGGTCCCCGCCGTATAGAGGATCGCCAGCGCGGCCTTGCGCGGGTCCAGCTCGGCATCGGAAAGCTCACGGCCGCGACCTGCCGAGACCAGATCCTCGAACTGGTAGATCCGGTCGTCGTACCAGAGGTCCTCCTCGCCGACCGTGACGACGTACTGAAGGTCCGGCAGGTCCATCAGCATCGTCTCGAAGAGCTGTAGATAGTCACGATTCCGGTACTGCTCCGCCGCCACCACGACCGTCGCCTCCGAGTTCCGAAGCATGAACTGGACGTCCCGCGGCGCGAGCTCCGGGTTCAGCGGCACGACCGTGGCCCCGAGCTTCGCCGCGGCGAACAGGGTAATGGCGAACTCGGGCCAGTTGGGAAGGTCGATGGCGATCCGGTCGCCGGGCTCGACGCCCAGCTCGGCCAGCGCAGCGGCCAGAGAGGTCGACTCCGTCTCCAGGCGGCAGAAAGACCAGGAGCGGTCGCCGAAGACGATGAACGGAACATCAGGATGCTGATCCGCCTGCGTCCGGAGGACTCCTCCGAGCGTGAGCGGGTCGGCGCTTGTCGCGAACGTCGTCGTTTCCTGACTCATCGATGCGGTCTCAAAGTCCCAATGACGCTGTTCGGTCGGCTGGGGCTCGCTCGCTTCCACCACCCTACGTGGCCGTACGGCCGCTTGCCAGACCGCGCCGGTGCATCTCCCTAGTATGAGATATCGACCGCCGCCTCATCCAGCGGGAATCACTCGTCAAAAACGTCGGGATCGGCCTCATCGAAAGGCGCCACCGCGTTGCAGGCGACGAGAGAGGCATCCTCGTCCGCAGTGAGTGTATGGAGATCGTAAGGCTCGATCACTACGCTGTCACCCTCCTCGACCACCGTCTCCGCGGTGGCGCCGGTCTGCAGGTTCTCGATTCGCAAGCGCAGCCTTCCGCGGGTTACGATCATCAGCTCACGGTTCCGCTTATGATAGTGATTACCCCGCGTTACGCCCTTCTTTATCTCGAGAAAGTTGATCTCCTCGAAGTCCTTGCCACGCCAAACTTCGATGAACCGCCCCCTCTCATCCTCGTGAACGACCACGTCAGGCCGATACATGGTAATCCCTCTTCAGCTGAGCCAATCCTTCGTCGACGCTCAGGAACGGCACTCCCAGAACGGAGCGTGTCCAGGTGACGTCCAGCGAGACGTCTCGCGGCCGGAGCGCGTGCTCCCCCGACCTGCGAGCCGGCTCGAGCAGGCCGGCATCAAGGCCGAAGGCCGCGGCGATCCTCCTGCCGAACTCCAGCCGGTTTATTCGCTCCCCGCCGGCCGTGTGGTACGTACCCGGTACACGTAGCTTGATGACCCGCTCGATCATCTGACAGAGGTTCCGGACGTAGGTCGGGGAGTTGTAGCTGTCCTCGAAGAGCGCGACACTTCGGCCCCGCCGGAGCTCCTCGACCACGAACTCGACGAAGGTGGGCCGCTTCGAGCTCCACGCATATAGTCCGGAGGATCGGCAGATTACCCCTCCCACCTCTCGCACGATATCCTCTCCCCGAGCCTTCGCCACCCCGTAATAAAGACGCGGATCGGGCACGTCTCTCTCCGCGTACATCCCTCGCTCTCCACCGAACACGTAGTCCGTGGAGAGATACAGCAGGAAGGCGCCGGACTCGCCGGCGAGCTCTGCGAGGAACCTCGTGGCCTCGACATTCACGGCCCTGCAGAAGGCGTGATCGCGCTCGCAGAGCTGAATATCCTTGACCGCGGCCGCATGCACCACGACCTGAGGCCGGACGGCGCCGAACATCGCGGCAGTCGCCTGCCGGTCGGTCAGGTCGCAGTGACGGAAATCCTCCGTGGAATTGCCGTGCAGGTCTGCACCGACGACGCTGTGGCGAGCCGACAAGTGCTCGTACAGGGCGGATCCCAGGAGCCCGCTCGCGCCCGTAACGAGGATCACTGGCTCCGACGGAGCTGCCACAGTCGATGGAGGTAGCGCAGTGTCTCGCGAGCCAGGCTTAGCTTGGTCCTACCGTACAGCCGGCGGCCGTACGTGATCGGAAGCTCGGCCACGCCGAAACCCTCGGCCCGCGCCCGGTAGACGAATTCGGCGAGGAACACGTTCCCCCCACCGGCGATCTCACCCCCGATCGCGCCCCATACCTCGCGGCGAAAGACGCGAAAGGAGTGCGTGATATCGGTGCCCTCGACACCGAGCGCCGCCCGGGTGAGCCTCTGGGCGACTTTGCTCGCCGCCACCGCCAGTCTCGACTTTTCCCGCATGCCGCCCGCGTCGGGCAGGTAGCGAGACCCGATCACCATGTCGTGCCCTCCACCCGTGCACGCCCCGTATAGCCTCACCAAATCCTCCGGCGAGTGGGCCAGGTCGCCATCCATGAGAGCGATGAAAAGTCCCCGTGCGGCCTGGCAACCCTCCACCCACGCCGAGGCGATTCCCCACCGCCCGGGGCGCCGTATCACGAGGACGTTGCCATGCCGATCCGCCAGCTCGGCCGCCACCTCCCACGTCCGGTCCGGCGAATCGTCGTCCACCACGATGATCTCGGCCTCGATACCCGCCTCGTCGAGCGTCGGCACGAGGCGCTCGATGAGCAGCCGGATGTTCTCGCGCTCATCCAGCGTCGGGATGACGACCGACAGATCCATGGAAATCAGGGATTCGTCGACCGGAGCGCGGGCTGACGCTTTCGATAACGTGCAAGGTCCCCACGGATTAGCTGGGCCGCGGCCGTGCCCGACGAGTCGACGGTCTCCGCGCCGTCCGGTTCCTGCAGAGTCCGGAGCGCCCGCTCAGCGGCGGCGATCGCATCCTCGAAGCTACCCGAGGCGGCGTAGGCGGCGGCTTCGGTACGCAAAGCCAGCGGGCCCTCGCCCGCAAGGTCCCTGGTCCGCCGAACGATCTCGAGCGCGCGTTCCCCATCGCGGCTGGCCGGATCCTCGTCCGTCGCGAGAAACCAGGCGAGCGCGAACGCGCGCTCCATCTCCCTCGAGAAACCCGCCTCGCGGGCGGCCGTTTCGTAGAGCGAGAAGGCTCGCTGGGTCTGCCCAGAGATGAGGAGGGCTCCTGCGAGCCGGAGGCGCGCACCCCCGAGATCGGGATCGACGGTCAGGGCGCGCTCGTATAGGTCGACGGCCTGGCCGAGCTCTCCCTGAAGCCTGCGTATGTTGCCCAGATTGACGTACGCCTCGGCAAGCAAAGAATCGAGGCCGATGGCAATCTCGAAGTGCTCCGCAGCCGTTTCCAACCGTCCTCGCGCAGCAACGGCCACCCCGAGATCGTTGTGCACTTGAGGATTGGACGGCGTCAGCTGGAGCGCCCTCTCATAGAACGCCAGTGCCTCGTCGATGCGACCTCGGCGCTGGAGAGCGACGGCGAGATAGTAGTTCGCCTTGCCGCTTTCCGGGGCCAGCTCGACGCTCCTGCGGAGATGACCGAGCGCCGCGGTTGTCGTCCCCTGCTCGTCCAGTGCCGCGCCGATGTTGGCGTGCGTGTTCGCCCGCAGCTGCCGCTTGGAGACCGCAGGCCAGTTGCAGAACACCGCGGCCGCGAGCACGGCGGCGGCGCAAGCCGCGAGGCGTGTTCTGGCCTCTTCCCGCACAAAGGCGGGCAAACCCGCTACTCCGGCGGCAGCCAACAGGATCAGGTTGGGCACCACGGGATACCGGTAGCGGGCAAACACGAAAAAAACGGCCACGCTACCGGTGAAGAAGATTGGCATGACATAGAACAGCCAGATTCGACGGCGGTCCGGCCAGGTCACCCAAACCCCGAGCAGAGCCAACGGGGCGATCACGCCGAAATGGAGCACGAGGCCGCTCAGCCGGAGCAAGGGTGAGCTCTCAGCGTACGTGTATGGGTCCTCCGTGTCGGCTGCCTCGGTCGCGTTCCACGCGAGGAAAAGCTTCCGGGCCATCAAGCGCATCCAGTCGAACGGTTGGGTTGCTACGTAATCGAAGGCCCGGTCCGACCAGTAGGAGGATATTTCGGAGGGAGCCAAACGACGCCCGCGCGCTCGCTCGGCTATCTGGACGGCGTCGATCTTCTCGAAACGGGGGGTGCCTCGGTCCAACCTGAGAGGGCGGTAGTAGCCGGTCGCCTCCGGGTTGTTGCCGATGTAGAGGTTGGCGCCGGCGTTGAAGGTCGTGAGGTGGAGCTCGCCACCGACGACCCTGTTGCGCACGGCAACGGGGGCCAGAACTAGCATCCCGCCGATCAGAAACAGCGCGGCGGACTGGAGCCGTCTTCTTCGTGGCAGCTCCGGTTGAAGGAACAACCAGAGCAGAATCGGCACCCCGAGAACCACGATGTTCTCGCGAGCCAGCATCGCTACCCCGAGGGTCATCCCGGCACCAGCCCAGAGGGTTGGCCGTGGCCGGTGGACGATCTCGGCCAGTAACCAGAGGAGCAAACAGCCCAGGAGGATGTCGAGAGCGGAGTCCTGAACGATGCCGTCGAAGAAGATCGCCGGAGCGTAGAAAGCCAGCATCAGGCCGGCAATCAGGCCAACTTTAGGGGAGAACAGGCGGCGACCCGCCAGGGCCAGAAGGGCACACGCCGCGGCACCGGTCACCGCCTGCACGATCCGCAGCACGAGCGGGTCGCTTCCAAGCAGGGAGTAGATGATACCCATGAAGTAGGGATAGAGAGGTGCGTGGTAGAACACATCCTCTCCGAGCCAGTCCCCGCCCGCGATCTCCAGCGCCCAGGCATGGAAATCCGCGGCATCACTCATGTAGAGGCCGAAGAACGGCTCGTTCCTGATCTGCCACACGTATAGCAGCCTGACCGCGAGCGCCGCCGTGAACACTATGGCAGCCAGCCCTAGGGGCCGCTCGAGGGGCCCAGGCCGGCTCGGCGAGGGGCCCGTCGCCATCAATCGATCTCAGAGTCGGATGAACGCAGCGCGGACTGGAGGAGCCTCTCCGCAGATCCGAGGGGAAGCTCGTGGGTGTACGCGGCGCTGGATGGCCGCGCCACCTCACCGATCCGCCGGAGGAAGATGAACCTGGGCACACCACGCCTCGACTTCTTGTCCGCACGCGTCGCCTTGAGGAGCTGCACGGCGGAGAAGTCGTCCTCCACGGGGCGGTCGAGACCGCACGCCTCGAGCAGTGCCGCCAATCGGGCCGTGGTGCCCGGTTCGGTCACGCCGCAAAGCTCTCCCAACCGCGCCTCGGTACGCATGCCCGCTGCGACGGCCTCGCCGTGGAGGACGGCGTAGCCACCCATCGCCTCCAGCGCGTGGCCGATCGTATGGCCGAAGTTCAGGATCTCCCGCTTCCCCGATTCCTCGGGGTCCTCCTCCACGATCCGTGCCTTGATCCTCACCGAGCCTCGTATCAACTGGCACAGGAGATCTACCTCTCCATCCAGCAGCTGTTCGGCGTGCACCTCGAGCCATCCGAACAGCTCACCGTCGGAGATCGCGGCCGCTTTGACGGCCTCTGCCAAGCCTGAGGACAGCTGGAACGCCGGAAGCGTCGTCAGCAGTTCCGGATCGATCAGCACCAGGCGCGGGTGGTGAAAAGCGCCGATCGGATTCTTCGCCTCTTGGGTGCCGATGCCCGTCTTCCCGCCGATCGAGCTGTCCAGCATCGCGAGGAGGGATGTAGGCACCTGCACGTGCGGCACGCCGCGCATGTAGGTCGCGGCCACGAAGCCCGCCAGGTCACCAGTGACCCCACCGCCCACCGCCACGATCGCCGAATCGCGCCCGTACCCGGCAACCGTCAGCGCGGCGCTCAGATTGGCCCACTCCTGGGGCGTCTTGTTCCACTCACCGGCGGGAAAGGTGAAGAGCCCGGCCTCGGCGCCCGCCCCGCCAAAGGCCGCCATAGCCCGCTCGCCATACAGGGGGCCGACCCGGCTGTCGGAGATGATCGCGTAGCGGTGCGCCGAGACTGCGCTAAGGCACAGGTTCGCCACATCGGCGAAGGCGCCTCTCTCTACTCGCACTTCGTACTCGGACGGTTCGCGGCCAGGAACCCGGATGTCGAACGATCGTTCGTTGTCCGCCCTTCGGGCCACCGTCCGTTCCTCAGCCGCCGCGAACCTCGAAACGAAGCGCGGATTCGAGAGAGCGCGGGTCGACGCCCTGCGGGGCATCGAGGATGACGACGGTGGGTCGGCCGACGGCCCGGCTCCGCTCGACGCGAACCAGTCGGGTGCCGGGAGCATCCGCGTATCTCCGCTCGAACGCCCTACGCACCGCTTCTTCGAACTCCTCCGCGTCCCGTTCCGAGTCCCAAACCGTGCTCCAGAGCATCACTTCGCGTGCGCCGTTCCGGAGCAGCCTGTATCGGTCTGCATCCCAACCCTCGCCCGCCGCCGCTGCGACCTCCGGATCGGCCAGGTGCTCCTCCAAGAAGACACGGACCTCCAGCTCGCCGAGGCCATCAGAGTGAATCTCGCTCCAGGGTGCAGGCGGATCTTCCATGAAGGCCACCTGGGAGGGACGATCTCGCTCGCCGAGGAACCGGTCCGGGTGGAGCACCTGCTCGGTCGACTCGGGCAGGTCGGTCCCGAACGGCAGGGGACGAGCCCGATCCGCCGACCACACACGCTGCAGGAACGCGAGCCCCCCTATGTATGGGAAGATGAGAGATTCGCGGATAATCCTCGGGGCGTCCCGCAGTACCGGCGTGCCGGCGAGAAGGGAGGGATCGATGCCCCCGAGAAGAGAACCAAGCTCCGGCATCGCCGTCAGGTCTGCGGATGCGCCCGTCTGGGCGGACAAAAGCCACTCCATCATGACGTAGGTCGCGTGGCCCTCGAGCGCCGCCTGCGCGGCGGTGGCGCGATCGTTCTGATCGTTGACCGATCGAGTCAGGGAGTCGAGGTCCGTGTGCTGGTCCTGGAGGGCATGGACTAGCTCATGAACGAGGATGGGCTGCAGCTGGCCTTCGGGGACGTCTTCTACGACGTACAGGGTGTCGCGGCGCGGGTCGTAGTAGCCGACCACCTGCTCCAGGAGCAGTGAGCGGAACAGGGGTCCGAGCTGGAGCGTGTCGGGCAGCAGGCCGAGGCGAGCGTAGACAGCCGCCACGGCGTCGGCCTTCTCCTCGGGCAGCTGCTCCACCAGGGCGCGGGAGAGGAAGCCCTCCAGCCTTTCCCTGGAGCTGGATGCGAGCGCGGGCGCCTGGGTGGCGCGAATGCGGCTCCGCTGCTCCACGTCGGGCAGGAGCTCGGCCGCAAGGCGGATCAACGCCGTGTCCGCGTCCGACAGTGCCGCGAACTGCCCTTCGGGAGCCGAAGAGCCCGCTTGCTCCGCACCCGCGCCCTGATCGCCCGCACAAGCCGTGGACGCCGACGGAATGAGCAGCAGCACGACGAGGGCGCGGCCAGCCAGACCGGGGCGTCTATGCCACACCGGACTTAGGGGGAACGACTTGACCATCAGCGATGTGCGCCGTTCGTCGAGTCCTGCACCGATTCCCCCGGAGGAGCAGCAGCAGGCTCAAGCGCTCCTTCCAGCGCGGCGGCAGGTGCGTAGAGGCGCAACCCTGCGCGCGGGAGTTCGGCCGCCATCCCTTCCACCGTGACGCCGGTCTCCGGGTGTGCCCATCGGGGGGAGATATCCGCGAGCGGCCAGAGCACGAATGCCCGCTCCCACATCCGCGGATGCGGCAGCTGGAGATCGGGCTCGTCGACGAGGAGATCACCGTAGAGGAGTAGATCCAGGTCGAGCTCTCGCGGCCCGAAGCGCGGGAGGCCCGGACGTCTGCCTGCGAAGCACTCCACCACCTGAAGGGCTCGCAGGAGGTCTCCGGCCGACAAGGCTGTCTCGCCCACGCAGCAGGCATTGAGGAAGGGTGGCTGATCCTCCAGGTACATCGGATCCGTCTCGTAGACGGCTGAGCAACGCCGAACCTCGATAAGGTCCCGGAGGCCACGGACCGCTGCCTCGAGGTGACCGAGCCGGTCACCGACGTTCGAGCCCAATCCGATCGCTACGCGGACAGCGGGCATGAGGCGGTTGACGTGGGCATAAGGTAATTAGAAAGAGCGGGAGCCTCTGACGCCAGAGGCTCCCGCTCGGTTGGTTGTCAGCACGCGACAGCCTGCGGAAGGCTGCCGCTCCACCCTAGCTCCAGGGCGGGCCCGAGGTGCAGGCTTGGCTGACGTTGTCGTTGTTGTCCACTTCCTGCTTGGACATCGGGAATGCCGTGTCGGACCCGGGCTTGCCCGTCACATAGATATCCACGCCGTCGTTGCGCAGCACGCGCCGCATGAATCCGAGCCGGTGGCCCGTGAGCCACATGCCGGCCGAGTAGGCGCGCCCGATCTCGACGATGTCGGACGCGAAGTCGCCCGTGAAGTCGACCGGCGCGAACACCTTGCCGTGCGGGTTGTCGCCCGTGGTGATCCGCGAGTTGATCAGCGCGGCCGCACCAGCTAGATCGCCGGCCCGGTAGGCCGCCTCGGCCTCCATGATCCTTGCCTCGTAGCCCGTGGCGAGGAATATCGGAGAAGATTGCCCTGCCGGCGACGGCGGCTGCTGGGGCTCCCCTAGAGGGCCCGGAGGCGGGTAGATCAGCTGCAGGCTTACGTGCTCGGTCACCGACCCATCGAAGGCTCGGAAGACCACTGGATCCACGTCGACGGCGATCAGCCCGATGTCAACCCATTCGTCAAAAAAAGCGAACTTCTCGTTCCAGCGAGTCGTCAGCAGGCCGTTGCCGACGGTCCACCGTAGCTGCTCCGAATCAAAGTACGTGAAGGCGTAGACCTCGTTGTACTGAGAGGGGTCGTTGGACGAGTAGAAAGACTCATACTCTAAGCCGTCATCTACGGAGGCCGCGGCGGCGGCCGCCGCCGCGTAGTTACCCAGGAACATCTGTGCCCTGGCCTCGCCGACCCGGGCCGCGGCCGCCAGGTCTGAAAGCCCTGCCACGGTTGCGCTTGCCTGCGCCGATTGGAAGAGGCTGACTGCACCCTGCATCCGGGCGTCCGGATCAACGGGCGACGACTCGAAGCTTGGGTCTTCCTCATTGTTGCCGCCGAAGATGCTCTGGCAGTACGCCTCCGCGAAGAGCATCCGCACGTAGGCGCCGGCAAACTGACCCTGCGCGATCGCCACCCGAACTAGATCCTCGTCGGCGTCCGGGTTCCCGACGAGAGCCTGGGCGCTCACCGCCAGGTTATCCGCTGAGAAGCGCGAAACGTGGAGACGTTCATATAGATCGTCGTTATGCGTCGCGTTGCTGAACAGCATACGCCGCTCGTCGATCTCTATCCGGGTCGGGAAGGTGCCGGCGAGAATGAACTCGTCGGTGAACAACCCGGAGAAGAGTACGTAGTCATCCAGAGCGAACTGAAGATCCCCAATAACGCCAGTCACGGCGACGTCCAGCGACGCTGGATCGGAGACGTCTTCCGGGCTGACGACATCCGGATCGAACACATCAAGACTGCACGAGCTCAGCACGAGCGCCAGAGCCGCCAACCCCGTCGCCACGCCGGTCCACGGCCGCCTCGTCAAACCAAGTCTATTTCGCATCTAACTCGCTCCTATTCGGATCATGCGTTTTCGATTTCGGAGGGGGCTGCAGGTCCCACCCGGGGACCTGCAGCTCGAGAACCCGACCGATCAGAAAAAGATGTTGATCGTGGCGAGGAACCGTCTCGGTATGGCCAGCGTCAGGAACTCACTCTTATTGGCGTCCACCCCCTGCCCGTTGCTGTTGATCTCCGGATCGATGCCGTTGTAGTCGGTCCAGGTGACCAGGTTCTCGCCGATAAACTGGATGGAGAGCCCGTTCACTTTCAGGAACCGGGTCACGCTGGGCGGCATGTCGAACCGGATCTGGGCGGTGCGCCACTTGCCCCAATCGGCAGGCAGCAGCCACAGGCCCTCGAGGTCTCGCGCACCGGCGAACTGCTTCAGCCGCGCTGTGTCGGTGAACTCACCGTCCGGACCTACCTCCCACTGTTCGGCCGTGATGCCTCCCAAGAATCCACTCATGAACTGGGTGGTCCCGTTGAACATGTGCTGACCGGCCTGGAAGTCGAACAGCGCGTAGAGCTGTACGTACTTAAAGAGCGTGAAGGTCGTCTGAAACGAGCCCTCCCACACCGGGTTCGGCTGGCCGAAGTACCGGGAGTTATCCAGCGGATCGCAGAAATCCTCCTTCTCGCCGGGCGTGTCGTCCGGACCCCAGGTGCCTGGCGTCTCATCGCACGGCAAAACCCTGGGGTCTCCGTCATCACCGAGCTCGACGATCGGCGACATATACGCAGCGTACGGCAGCCCTTGCTGGTGGCGCTGGACGTCCCCGCCGAGCCCGAACTGGATCGGATCCCGGAGCTCGCTGATCTCGTTCGTGTTGTTCGAGGCGAGGACGCGAAGGTCCCAGGTGAAGTTCTCCGCGGCAACCGCCAACGCGTCGAGCGCGACCTCAAAGCCCTTGTTGTCTATCTGGCCGATGTTCGTGAACTGCTCGAACGGGAAGCCCTCCGACGGAGGCAGATCCCGCGTCACGACCGAGTTCTTGGTCTTCTGGTCGTAGTAGCTGAACGTGAGGCCGAGCCGGTCGGAAAGCATTGCCAGGTCGAAGCCGAACTCCAACTCCTCTCCTGTCTCCGGCGAGAGCAGGTCGTTGCCCGGCCGCTGCGGCGAGATTCCAAGGGCATCGGACTGCTCGAGCGCCACCTGGTTCACGGCAACGAGGGCGATCGCGTCGTTCGTGCCCGGCAGCGAGCCGGACCGTCCCCACGCACCGCGGAACCTGAGCGTGTTGAAGATGCCCTGGCCCTCCAGCGCCACCCACGAGGCCCCGAACTTCGGATACGTCTGCACGCCAAGGTTCTCGCCCTGGGCGCTGTTGTTGTCCCAGCGAATGGCTCCGTTCACGAATACGCGGTTGTTCCATTGGAACTGGCCCTGCGCGAAGAACCCGAGCGACTTCTGCTCGTCGAACGAATCGCTTGCTTGGTTGGTCACGGAGTTGTTCACCGCCGGCCCCGTGGCCGGGAAGACCTGGCCAGCGACGACGAACTCCTCGGTCGTGTTCCGGAACCACTGGACTCCGCCCGTGAACTCGAAATCGAGGCTGCTGCCCAGCGGCTGCAGGTACGTCGTCGTCCCCTGCATTGTGATGTTCCGGCTCGTCATGGACGGCTTGTAGGTGTTCCCCAGCGAACCTGTGCCGAACGGCCGGGTCGGATCCACCGGCGTCGTCAACTCAATCCGGCTGTTGACTAAGTCGTAACCGAGCGTAAAGCGGTTCGTCCACCGCGCCGTCGGGGTCCACGTCGCGTTTCCGCTGCCCGTGTAGCGCTCCAGTTTTTGACGGTTGCGGCGTGTGGCAACCTCATCGAACGATATGCCGCTCAGGAAGCCCGCATCGTTCTCAGCACCTGGGCAGTTGCCGGCGAAAGTGTCAGTGGGGGCTCCCGTCGCCAGTGACAACTCGTATGCCAACGGACATGTTTCCACCGTCTCGCCGGTTACCGGATCCTCCCTGGTGATCGGCTTCTCCCAGGCGAAGCTGATCGTGCCGACGCCCAAGAAACCGGCGCCGTTGTTGTCGTTGTCGGGCAGGTTCACTTCGTTGCTGGAATAGCCGTTCGAGAACGAAAGGTTCACCTTGCTGCTCGGATCGACGCCGAAGTTCGCCCGGAAGTTGAACTTCTCCTGGTCGTTGTTCGGCAGCGTTCCCTTCTGGTTCGCGTACTGGACCGAGCCGAAGTAGTTCCACAGGCCGGCTCCGCCGGTCACGTTCCCGTTGTAGTTCTGGACGAAACCGTTCCGGAACGGATTGTTTGTGTCAAAAAGGTTCTGCGTGTAGGTCGTGTCTCGCAGCCCGAAAAACGCAGCCATGTTGATGGCGGTCGACACCATCTCGCCGGGCTTGGGGATGAAGTCGGACTGCTGCGTAATGTTGTCCGCCTGAAACTTCGGGTTCTGGATGTTGGAGCCCAGATCGGCCCGCGCGTTCCACCTCGTGGAGCCAGCCGCACCCTTCTTCGTGGTGATCACGATCACACCAGCGTTTCCGCGGGCGCCCCAAAGCGCTGAGGCCGCCGGGCCCTTGATGACCTCGACCGACTCGATCTCGTCCGGGTTGAGGTCCTGCACGCGGCTAAAGGTCTGGCCGCCTATAAAGAAATCGCCCGGTACGATGAACGCCGAGTCGTCGTTGTTCTCGGACTCGATGATCGCGCCGTCGATCACGTAAAGCGGCTGTTTGCTCAGGCTAACCGATCCCGTGCCCCGGATCCGCACATTCGAGCCGGTGCCGACGGACCCGGTTGCCTTGCGGACGTAGACGCCGGTTGCCTGGCCCTTGAGCACCTCGTTAACGTCGCTCGTGCGCGTGTTGTCCGCCACCACGGTGGCATCGATCGTCGAAATGTCGGCGGCGAGCTCGCGGCGCCGACGCTCTCCCGTGATCGTCGCCACAACCTCATCCAAGGCGACGGCCGATATCTCGAGCACGAAGTCGACGGTCGCCACTTCGCCGGCAGTCACGGTCACGGGCTGTTCGAAGCTCTGATAACCGATGATGCTGGCGCGAAGCGTGTAGTCGCCCACGGGCACTCCGGTGATCCGGAAGCGGCCCGCGTCGTCGGTGAGTGTCCCGAACGAAGTGCCCGGGACGAATACCTGGACCCCAATCAACTGCTCGCCGGTGCCTATCGCCGTGATCTGACCCGCGACGGCGCCCTCCTGGGCCACGGCTGCTGCGGGCAACCCGAGCAGCGCTACGACCGAGAGGACGACGGCGAATAAGCCTGGCACGGACGCAGGTATGCTGCGTGTAAACCACGTAGGCTTCATGGAAGCTCCCTCCTGTGACATTAGGGGAAGAGGGCTATGTCCTTGCGGTGGGTGCTGTGGACACGCCCCGCAAGCGCGGATTCTAAGCTAGCTATTGAGCAAGCGCCAAATTTAAGCTCGTTATGGGCCGCGCAGCAAGGAAGACGGAACTCGTTCTCCCCTTTTCCGCGCGTCTCTATTTCTAGGCGGGCAGAGTCACCTCCAAACGTGTGAAGGAGCGCTTGCCCCTCTGGAGCAAGTACTCGCCTGGTGAAAGCTGTAAGTCATTGTCCGTCAGTATATTGTCGTCCACTCGTACCGCGCCCTCAGCGATCAGGCGACGCGCCTCCGAGGTCGAAGCGGCCAGTCCGGACCGCGCCAGCGCGTATCCGATCCACAAACGGCCGGTCTCGGGATCAGCGGGGAGCACGCACTCCGGCACCTCTCTCGGCGCCTGTCGCTCCCTGTGCACCCGATCGAACGCGTCGCGTGCCATCTCCGCCGACTCCGAACCGTTGTACCGCGCCACGATGTCCTCGGCCAGCCAGCGCTTGGCCGCCAGGGGGTCGCCCTGGGCCTGTTCCAGCCGCTCGGCCCTGTCGGCACCCTGCGCCGTCGAAGCCAGCTCGATCCACTCCTCGAGCAGCGTATCGGGAATCGACATCACGCGCCCGAACGCCTCGGCCGGCTCCATCGCCAGCCCGACGTAGTTGTCGTAGCTCTTCGACATCTTCCGCTCGCCGTCCGTGCCGCGCAGCAGCGGCATGATCAGGCACACCTGCGGCTCCTGTCCGGCCTGGCGCTGCAGCGTGCGGCCAAGCAGCAGGTTGAACTTCTGGTCCGTGCCTCCGAGCTCGACGTCGGCTTCGAGCGCGATGGAGTCGTATGCCTGCATCATCGGATAAAGGAACTCGACCAACGTGATCGGTTTCTCCTCCCCGTATCTCTGTTTGAAATCTTCCCTCTCCAGCATCCGGGCGACGGTGAACTGCGAGGTCAAACGCAGCACGTCGACGAGGTCCAGCTCCCCCAGCCACTCGCCGT
>JBDHFW010000050.1:0-14943 GCA_039590175.1 Gemmatimonadota bacterium
CTGCAGCTTGACGGCGTACGGCCGGGCCTGCTCGACGCGCTGCGTAGCGCGGCGGAGTTTCGACGTCGCCACCATCTCCATGGTGCGCGTGATCTTCCGCGTGCTCTTGATCGAACCGATCCGGCGCTGGATGTCGCGCGCCTTCGCCATCTAGCCGCTCACTCTCCGATCGGTCTTCAGCGTCGCCCTGCGGCTCAACCGGCGGCCGCCGGCTCGGCCGCGGTCGCTTCCGCCTCGTCATCCACTTCCGGCGCCGCCTGAGCCTGAGCCACCGCGGGCCCGCCGAAGATTTTCTTGAACTCGGCGATCGCATCGACGAGCTGGTTCTCGAGCTCATCGCTCAGCGCCTTCTCCTCGCGCAGCCGCTCGGCAAGCGCCGGACGCGACTGCATGAACTCGAGAAATGCGCTCTCCCACTGCTTGATGTCGGCGACCTCGACATCGTCCAGGTAGCCTCTGGTGACGGCGAAGATCGCCATCACCTGCTCCTCGACGGACATCGGGACGTACTGGCCCTGCTTCAGGACCTCGACAGTCCGCTCCCCGCGGGCGAGCTGCCGCTGCGTGGCAGGGTCCAGCTCGGAGCCGAACTGGGCGAAAGCCTCGAGCTCCCTGTACTGGGCCAGGTCGAGGCGGAGCCTGCCCGCCACCTGCTTCATCGCCTTGATCTGCGCCGCGCCGCCGACGCGCGACACCGAGATCCCCACGTTGACGGCCGGTCGGACGCCCGAGTAGAAGAGGTCCCCCTCCAGGTAGATCTGGCCGTCCGTGATGGAGATCACGTTCGTCGGGATGTAGGCGGAGACGTCGCCCGCCTGGGTCTGAATGATCGGTAGAGCCGTCAGCGAGCCGCCGGGCACCTTGATGTCGGGATGCGCCGCGATGATCTCGGCGTCCTCGCTGATCTTGGCGGCCCGCTCCAGGAGCCGGCTGTGCAGATAGAAGACGTCTCCCGGATACGCCTCGCGTCCCGGCGGTCGCCTGAGGATCAGCGAGATCTGTCGGTACGCGTCGGCCTGCTTGGAGAGGTCATCGTACACGACAAGCGTGTGCTTCCCCTCCTCGTACATGAAGTATTCGGCCATGGCGCAGCCGGCGTACGGCGCGATGTACTGGAGGGTCGCCGGATCGGAAGCGTTGGCCGAGACCACGATCGTGTGGTCCATGGCTCCTTCCTCGGTGAACCGCTCCACGACGCTGGCCACGGTGGACGCCTTCTGGCCGATCGCGACGTACACGCAGATGACGTCGCTGTCGCGCTGGTTGATGATCGCATCGAGCGCGATCGCCGTCTTCCCGCTGCTCCGGTCGCCGATGATCAATTCGCGCTGCCCCCGCCCGATCGGAATCATCGAGTCGATGGCCTTGAGACCCGTCTGCAGAGGGGTGTCCACCGGCTTGCGGTACACGATCCCGGGCGCCTTCCGGTCGACCTTCATCGTCGTGGCGGCCTGGATCGGGCCCTTGCCGTCCCGAGGCTCGCCCAGCGAGGTCACGACGCGGCCGAGGAACTCGGGTCCCGTAGGCACGGACAGCACGCGGCCCGTGCGCCGCGCGGCGTCGCCTTCCTTGAGCTGGAGGTAATCGCCGAGGCAGACCGCTCCGATGTTGTCCTCTTCCAAATTGAGGGCAAGGGCGGTCACGATCTCGCCCGTCTGCGAGGACTCGATCTCCAGCATCTCGTTGGCGACGGCCGAGGAGAGGCCGAAGATGCGCGCCACCCCGTCCTTCACCTCCAGGACCTCGCCGACCTCCTCCATGTGGAGGTCTTCCTCGTAGCGCTCGATCTGCGTCAGTAGAGCCTTCTTGATCTCGCTGGCGCGCAGCGAGCTTTCGTTGGCCATGTAAATCGTCTCCTGACAGGTTGCTCAGGTCGCTGACGAACCTGCTAAAGGGTCTAGCCCCGTGCCTCTCCGTGAACGAGGGTCGATCGAAGGTCGTCCAATCGCCGACGAAGGGACCCATCCATCACCCGATCGCCCACCCGAATGATGACGCCTCCGAGAATCCGCTCATCTTCGACGAAGTGTGGGACCACATCGGCTCCGAACCGCCGGGAGAGCGCGGTCACGAGCTGGGTCCGCAGCTCTTCGTCGGGCTCGAAGGCGAAGCGAACGGCCGCGTGGATCCGGCCGGCCTTCTCGTCGAGAAGATCCCGATACGCCGCCTCGATCGCCGGCAGCCACCGCTGACGGCGCTTGTCGACGACGACCAGGAGGAAATTGACGAAGAGCGGTGGAACGTGATCGGCGAACACATCCCTCAGTATGCGCTTCTTCTTCTCCGTCGGGATCCGGGGCGTGTCCAGGAAGCTGCGAAAATCGTCGACGTCCGCGTGCAGCGCCGCCACCGTCGCCAGGAGCTCGCCGTAGCGCTCCTCCTGGCCGTCGCGCGCCGAAAGCTCGAGAAGCGTCCCGGCGTAGTTGACGGCGACCGCAGAGGCGCTCACGGCCCTGCCTTGCTCGTCATGTCAGGCCTCGAGGCTCCCGATGTACTCGCGCACGAGACGGCGGTCTCCCTCCGAATCCAGGCGAGCCTTGATCAGGCGCTCGGCCGCCGCAAGCGAGATGTCGACGGTCTCCTCGCGGAGCTGCTCCAGTACGCGCTGACGCTCTCGGTCCATCTCGCGCCGCGCACGCTCGAGGATGTCCACCTTCTCGGCCTCGGCACCCGCCACCAGCTCCTGACGCAGGCGACCAGCCGCCTCGCGGGTTTCGTCGAGCAGGCGCTGCGCCTCCTGGCGGGCGCGTGAGAGCTCGCGGGTCTGCTCTTCGATGAGGCGGCGTGCTTCCTCCCTATCCTCGCGCGCGCTGTCGATCGCCTCCTGGATCTTCCGCTGGCGCTCTTCGAGTCCGCCCGCGATGAGTGGGAACACCTTCCACGCCAGGATCCCGAGCGTGAGGAGAAAGAGCACCCAGGTCCAGATTACGAGACCGATGTTCAGCGAGAAGATGGCGCCACCCGCCTCTTGGGCGACCGCACCGTAGAGAGGCTTCGGCATCAGAACGCCCATCAGTACGCCGACCAGGGCGGCAATCAACAGAGCGCCGGCGGCGGCCAGCCAGGCCTTCGCCTGCCTTCCCTCCCCTGCGACTTGCACTCGCGTGTCGCCCATTACTTAATGAAGCCGGCGATCACGAGCCCGAACAGCGCCGCACCCTCGATGAGGGCGGCGAGGATGATCGCCCCGTTCTGGATCTGTGCGGCCGCCTCCGGCTGCCGTGCCATCGCCTCCGTCATGTTCCCGCCGATCCGACCGATCCCGATGCCGGCGCCGATCACGGCCAGGCCGGCACCGATCACCGCCAGGCCCGCACCGAGATCCCCGCCGCCAGCAGCAGGGCCGCCTGCTTCCTGGAGCAGCGCGAGAAGTCTAAGCATCCCTTTCCTCCTTTTCTATCTCCCGAGCGATCCCCTTGTCGGGGCGCCGGTGATGGCCCTCGCCTCGAAGCGAGGGAGCTGTTCAGCGCGGCCAGGTCCGGTGGGCCCGTCGACCGCTCAGTGTGCGTGCCGAATCAGCCCGACGAACACGGACGTCAGCATCGCGAAGATGAACGCCTGGAGGAAGGCCACGAAGATCTCCAGGAACATGACGAAGAGGCCGAGCAGGATCGGGCCGAGGATCGCGATCCAGCCAGAGCCGGTGGTAAAGCTCCCGTACGTTATGATGAGCCCGAGCAGCGCCAGTAGCACGAAGTGCCCCGCCGTCATGTTGGCGAAGAGTCGGACGGCAAGCGCGAATGGCTTGGCCAGCTTCCCGATCAGCTCCACCGGAGTCATGATCACGAGCATGAGGGCGCTCATCGCCGGGTTGAGGCCGGGCGGCACGTAGAAGATGGTGCGCAGATACCCTTTGGGACCCAGCGCGGTGAATCCGGCTACCTCGATGACCACGAGCGCGATCAGGGCGAGAGCGGACGTCACCATGATGTTGGAGGTGGCCGTTGCCCCGAACGGCACGAGGCCGAGCAGGTTCGCGTACAGGATAAAGAAGAACAGGGCGATCACGAGAGGGACGAAGCGCTCGCCGCCTCGGCCGATGTTGGCCAGCGCCACGTCGTCGCGCAGGTAGAGGTAGAACGCCTCCATCGCGTTCAGCAGACCCCCCGGCGCCTTCTCGCCCTGCTCGAGGCGCTGTGCGGCGCGTGCGGCGAACCACATGGTGACGGTCGTGAGCAGCGCCGCGACAAACAGGAACACCACGTGCCTCGTGATCGAGAAGTCGATCTCAAGGCCACCGATGTGCACCGGCGGAATCTGCAGCGGGCTCAAATCGACGGCGAAGAAGCCGAAGTCCAGGTTGGTGGAGTCGACGATGTGGTGGATCATCGCCTCCGTGCCCCATTCCTCGGCGTGCGCGGCCTCCTCGCCCTGGACGGCGTGAGTCGCCTGCTCGCCTCCGTGCTCCTGAAGCCGCATCAGCCCCCGGACCAGCAGCGTGTGCTTCAGCAGCAACGCCTCTCTAAGCACTCCGAGCATCTCTAGTCAGTCAACTCAGTCTGTTCATTCGGTCGGCGCCCGGCGAGCCAAACCACCTCCAGGATCAGAAAGGCGATCATGGCGATCACGTACGAGACCGCGACGGGCCCCAGCGGCAGGCGCGTAGTCCAGCTCGCGACCGCCAGGAGCCCCAAGCCGCCGAAGCGAGCCGCCATCCCCGCCAGCCACGGGCGCGTTGCATCGAGCCCGCGTTCCAGCCGGCCGAGAAGCACCCAGTACGCCGGCGCCTGGATCAGCCAGGCCACGAGCGCGCCCGTAACGAGGAGGCCGCTTCGAGCTGACCCGTAGGCCAACACGACCGCGCTCCCGGCAGCGAGCAGCGCCAACGTCAGCGCCAGGTAGCCGAGCCTGCCTCGCGAGACGCTCATTCGGCGGGTGGACCCTCGTCGCGCTCATGGGAGGGATCGAGTACGAGGCGCCGGTACATGCTGTAGAATCCGGCACTGAAGCCGAGAAACGCCCCGAGCAGTACGAAAAGAGGCCGCGTCCCGAGCCGCTCGTCCAGCAAAGTCCCCAGCCAGGCGAACAACGCGGCTGACGCGGCGATCGTTATTCCATAGCCCGCGTGACGGCCAACCTGTGCCATCGTCGAGGGCGCCGATTCTTTCCGCATCTACCCCGAACCTCGACCCGTCCCGCCTGAAAAACGTCCGCGAACGCGGTCCCGCCGGGCCGACGGCGGGGCGATCATACCCGCTCGTGAAAAATAACGCAAGGCTGCAAGTGACGGTGTTTCGGGCCAGTGTACCACCCGCGCAGGAACCCGTAGGTTGAGGAGCGGTACAGGGCTGAGGACGGGGTCGAGTCGCAGACGAGAGGGCGAGGTGGAAGCACGCAAATCGGGGATCACGGTCCCTCCCGAGCAGCCGCTCCAGGCGGGCGCGAGCGACGTCGTTCTGCTGGGACGACTCGCGTCGGCCCGCGAAGCGATCGAGACGCAGATCGCACGCAGGATCGTGGGGCAGACGGATCTCGTAGAGCGCCTGCTGACCACGATGCTGGCCGGAGGGCATGCGCTCATAGTCGGCGTGCCGGGCCTCGCCAAGACCACCCTGGTGGCCACGGTGGCCCAGACCCTGGATCTGGCGTTCAGCCGCATCCAGTTCACGCCCGACCTCATGCCTTCGGACATCACCGGCACGGAGGTCCTTCAGGAGGACCCGAGAACGGGACACCGCAGCTTCCGGTTCATCGCCGGTCCCATCTTCGCCAACGTCATCCTGGCGGATGAGATCAACCGCACGCCGCCGAAGACACAGGCTGCCCTGCTTCAGGCCATGCAGGAGGGTGAGGTGACCGTCGCGAACGAGACACGTCCCCTGGGCCGCCCCTTCTTCGTCTTGGCCACGCAGAACCCGATCGAGCAGGAGGGGACGTATCCGCTCCCGGAGGCGCAGCTGGACAGGTTCATGTTCGAGCTTCGGATCGACTACCCGAGCCACGACGAGGAGGTGGAGGTCGCCGCCACGACGACGACGGGTTCGCGGGCCGAGGTGAGCACGGTTCTCGGCGCACTCGAGGTTCAGACGCTGCAGGATCTGGTACGCCGGGTTCCGGCACCTCCCTCCCTGACCGAGTACGCCGTCCGCATCGCCCGAGCCACCAGGCCCGAGGACCCGGAGGCTCCGAGCTTCGTGAGGGATCTGGTGAGCTGGGGCGCGGGACCGCGTGCGTCGCAGTATCTGGTGCTCGGCGCCAAGGCCAGGGCGGCGCTCGACGGACGCCCGGTGCCGAATCTAGAGGACGTCAGGGCGGTCGCACCGGACGTCTTGCGCCACCGGGTTCTTCCCGGCTTCGAAGCCGAAGCCGCCGGCCGCGACGCGGAGAGCCTCATCGAAGAGCTCCTCGGCGTCAGCCGGACCTGGCAGACCACCCCCAGCTAACGCGAACCCGCGCCGCCCGAAGGAGTCACACCGCCCGCATTGGAAGACCCCAGTTCAGCTGATCGACCACGGACTCGGCCGCTCCGATGATCGGAACGGCCCTTCTGCTGGTCCTCCTTCTCGCGCTGTCGGGCTTCTTCTCCAGCGCTGAGATCGCCTTCTTCTCCATCTCCCAGACTCGGGCCCGGTCGCTGGCCGAGGAGGGAAAACGAGGGGGGAACGCGCTGGTGCGCCTCAAGGCCAACCCCGAGCGCCTCCTCATCACGATCCTGATCGGCAACAATGTCGCGAACATCGGCGCCGCCTCGGTGGCAACGTACGCCGCGACGCAGCTCTTCGGCTCGGCGGGGGTCGGCCTGGCCACGGGCGTCATGACGCTGCTCGTTCTCTTCTTCGGGGAGATCACGCCGAAGAGCTTCGCGGTCTCCAATTCGATGCGCCTCTCGCTGGGCGCCGCGCCGGTCATCGAGACCCTCCAGCGTGTCCTCTCCCCCCTCGTGAGGCCGCTGGAGAGGATCACGAGGTGGATTCTGCCCAAGGCCAAGGACGGAACCGGTGGCGTCTCCGAGATGGAGATCCGGCGGCTGTCCCAGATGGCCTACCTATCAGGCATGATCGACGAGCGGGAGCGGCGACTCATCGAACAGGCCTTTCTCCTCGATACCACGAAAGCACGCGACGCGATGACGCCGCGGGTTGAGATCTTCGCCTGGCCCGAGACGTTCACGGTCGGTGAGATCGCCGACGAGCTCAGATCCCTACCCTACAGCCGGATCCCGGTCTACGAGGACACGGTGGACAGGATCACCGGCGTCGTGCATCTGCGGGATCTCTACCAGGCGATCAGCTCCGGAAGGCGTCTCTCGACCCTGCGGGAGTTGGCCCGGGAGCCGTTCGTGGTGCCGGAGATGATGCCGCTGTCGACGCTGCTGGGGGAGTTCCAGAACCGGCGGATCCACCTGGGGATCGTGGTGGACGAGTACGGCGGAACGGACGGCCTCATCACGCTCGAGGACATCCTCGAGGAGCTCGTCGGCGAGATCCACGATGAGGTGGACATCCCGGAGGAGCAGATCGTGCGCCTGGGCCGTAACAAGATCCTCGTCGATGCCTCGGCGGAGCTGCGGGACATCAACCACTTCTTCAACACGGCTTTTCCGGTCGATGAGCACCGATCGCTCAACGGCTATCTGCTGCACGAGCTCGGACGCGTGCCCGAGCGGGGCGAGGCGATCGAGCGCGAGGGGGTGCGGATCGAGGTGCTCGGGGCCGGCGACGCGCAGATCACACACTGCCGGCTCGTCCGCCTTCCGGCCGAGCCGCCGGACGGGTCGAGCGAGAGCTAGGGCGGTCGGAGCGCCAGACCGTCAGAAGGCCAGAAACTGCCCCTGGTACCAATCGACCAGAGTGTCACCGAGCAGGAACGTGACGGCAGCCCCCAGCGCCAGGAACACGCCGAAAGGAACCATCTTTCCCGTCTTCAAACTGATCGGGCCGAAGATCACCGATCCCGCCAGCGCGCCCAGGAAGATGGTTAGGACCGCTCCTACCGGACCCAGATAGGCGCCGATCATGGCCATCATCTTCATGTCGCCGCCCCCCATCGCCGGCTTCTTGAAGATCCAGTCACCGACGAGGCCAACGCCGAGGAGCAGGAGAAAGCCGAGCGCCGCGCCGGCTACCGATGGAACGATGGTGGGTGCGCCGGTCGTCAGCTCCGTCACGACGGCCAGGGCGATGCCGCTGGCCAACCCTCCGATGCTCAACTCGTCCGGAATGAGGTAGTAGCGGGCATCCGTGATCGCGATCGCCAGGAGGACCGTGAAAAAGACAGCTCCGGCCAGCGCGCGCAACGTGGGTCCGTAGGCCAGCGCCATCCCCAGCCAGATCGCGATCGTCGCGATCTCGACGAGTGGATACCGAAAGGAGATGCGCTCGCCGCACTGACGGCACCGCCCTCGCAGAAGGATCCAGCTCAGGACGGGGATGTTGTCCCGGGCCGTGATTCTCTTTCCGCAGCCGGGACAGTACGAGCGTGGACGGATCACGCTCTCGCCGTGCGGTAGGCGGTGGATGCAGACGTTCATGAAGGAGCCCAGGGCGGCGCCCAGAAAACCGGCCGTCAGATAGAACACGGTCTCAACCGTCACGAAGGCTCTCTCTCAAGCGGTCCATGAGAATGGCTCCGGCGACACCCACGTTCAGCGAATCCACGGGCGTCCGGAGCTGGACGGATACCGTTCGGGCGGCCGCCCTCAACACCACGTCCGAGACTCCGGCCCCCTCATTGCCGAGCACCAGAGCCACGCGAGGCCGGGAAGCCTGCGACCTGCCGAGGGCCTCCCCTCTCGCATCCGCGGCCCACAGCTCGCGTCCACTCTGCTCCAGCCAGGGCCCCGCATCGGTCCAGGCAGCCTCGACGATCGGCAGTCGCAGGTTCGACCCGGCGGCGGCGCGCGTCACCTTCGGGCTCCAGGCCTCGGCGGTGCCCGGGAGCACGACGGCACCGCTCAACCCGAGGCCCTCGGCAGCCCGAAGGAGCGTTCCGACGTTCCCCGGATCCTGCACCGAATCCAGCACCAGAAGATCGGAAGCTCCCAGGTCCTCCCAGTCCCACGCGGGACGCACGGCGACGGCGACGACCCCCTGCGGGGTTTGCGTGTCGCTCACCGAAGCCAGCTGTGCGTCGGGAAGCGCGTGGCAGGGAACCTCCGCGTCCCGGAACGCCTCGACAAGATGGCGGGCGGACTCGGGCGTTGGATCGGGGTGAAGCAGGGCCTCGGCATGAAGCGCTGAATCGAGCAGCTCCATGACCACCCGCGGCCCCTCCACCAAGAATAGACCCGTCTCCGCGCGACCTTTCGAGCGAAGGAGCGATCGCCACACTTTTAGCTGGGAGCGACTAGCCAAGCGTTCCGGCCTTCCGGGGTGAGCGTGGGTACCGGACGGCTACAGGGTATGGACGTTCCGACGGATTCGGCCAGTGCGCCCTCGGCAGGGTGGTCGGAAGGAAGGAGCGGTGGACGGCGGTGAGCAGGCATCGGGAATCGGAATCAGCGAAGATCGGTCACGGCGGGAACGTCTCCCCGCCGCCTCCGGTCGCGCTGACGATCGCGGGCAGCGACTCCGGCGGAGGGGCCGGGATTCAGGCCGACCTGAAGACCTTTCAGGCGTTCGGCGTCTTCGGCGCGTCGGCAATCACCGCCATTACGGCCCAGAACACTCGCGGCGTATTCGGCGTCCAGACGGTCGAACCGGAGCTCGTTGCCAAGCAGATCGGGGCCGTGGTCGAGGACCTGGAGCCGGTGGCCGCCAAGACCGGCATGCTGGCCGACGTCGCCATCATCGAGGCCGTCACCTCGGCGGTGCGGACGGCCGGGCTCGCGCCGCTGGTCGTTGATCCCGTGATGATGGCCACGAGCGGCGACCGACTCCTGGAGGAGGGGGCGGAGGCGGCGTACTGCGACCTGTATCCGCTCACCACCCTGCTCACGCCGAACCTGCGGGAGGCCGAGCTGCTGTCAGGCCGTCCGGTCCGTGACCTGAAGCAGATGTGCGAGGCGGCCGGCGCGCTCGTCGACGAAGGCTGCAGCGCGGTGCTGATCAAGGGCGGGCACCTGCCCGGCGAGGTCGTTCTGGACGTTCTGCACGACGGCGAGCGCTGGCACATGTGGAGATCGGAACGGCTTGGGGCGGGCGACGCGCACGGAACCGGCTGCACCCTGTCCGCGGCGATAACCGCCGGCCTCGCGCTGGGCCAGCGTCTCTTCCCGGCGGTCGACCGCGCGCTCCGTTACACCCGCGAGGCTCTCCGGACTGCACCCGCGCTTGGAGGCGGCCACCGGCCGCTCAACCACTGGGCCCCGTCAGCGCCTTCCCGTCGCAGGGGACGCTGAACGAATAAACCGGGCTCGAAGCGGTGGACGACCGCTCAGGCGAGCAGGCGTCCGAAGTGTTCGATGCTTCCGAGGATGAGGGACTGGAAGGCTTCGGCCACTCGTTCCGAGGTCTCCAACACCTCTTCGTGGTCGAGGGGCTCGCGAGAGATGCCGGCCGCGAGGTTGGTGATGCAGCTGACGCCAACGCACCGGACACCGGCGGCACGGGCGGCGATCACCTCCGGAACGGTGGACATGCCGACCGCGTCGGCCCCCAACCCCCGAAGCGCGCGGATCTCGGCGGGGGTCTCGTAGCTCGGCCCGAGCAGAGCCGCGTAGGTGCCCTCCTGAAGCGGGATCCGCTGCTCGCGGGCCACCCGCCGCACGACGTCGCGGAGCTCCGCATCGTAGGTGCCATACATGTCGGGCCAGCGCGTTTCGCCCTCCGGGACGGGCCCAAACAGCGAGTTTCGGAACATGAGGTTGATGTGGTCGGCGATCAGCATGAGATCGCCCGGCCTGAGGTCGAGGCGCACGCCGCCCGCCGCGTTGCTCACGACCAGCGCCCGAATCCCGAGTCTCGTCAGCACGCGGACCGGAAGGATCACCTCGCCCGGCGGGTGACCTTCATACATGTGGACTCGGCCGCTGAGTCCCACCGCGGGCACGCCGGCCAGCGTTCCCGCGACGATTCTTCCCTCGTGGCCCTCGACCGTGGAAGGTGGCCAGTGCGGAAGCTCGGTGGCCGGGACCGTCCGCGCTCCCTCGAACCTCCCGGCCAAGCCGCCGAGGCCGGAGCCGAGGATCACGCCCACCAGCGGCTCGAAGCCGTCCAGGAGTTCGCGAAGGGCGTCCGCGGCCTCGTCTACGCGCCGCTCCATCGGCACCCCTGACCGGGCCTCCGCGCCGACGCCAGCGGTGACGCTCACCCCAGCACGCCGGCCAGCGTCGCCGTCATCCAGGTCGCGGCGGTACCCCCGAGCATGGCGCGCAGACCCAGCCTGGAGAGGTCGTGGCGGCGCTCCGGAGCGATTCCGCCGATGCCCCCGATCTGGATCGCGATCGAGGAGAAGTTGGCGAATCCGGTGAGGGCATAGGTCGCGATGATCACCGACTTCTCCGACAGGGCCACACCCCCGCGCAGCATGTCGGCGAGCGTCTGGAAGGCCACGAACTCGTTGGCCACCATCTTGATCCCGAACAGGCTCCCGATGGTGGACGCATCCGACCAGGGGACCCCAATGAGCCAGGCGACGGGGGCGAAGATCCAGCCGAGGATCCTCTCCAGGGTGACGCCTTCGATGCCGAACAGCCCGGTGGCCCAGCCGAGCATCCCGTTTCCGAGCGCGATCAGGGCCAGAAAGGCCAGGAGCATCGCGCCCACGTTCAGGGCCAGCTTGAGGCCGCCCGCTGCGCCGCCCGCCGCGGCATCGATCACGTTGACGGAGGTATCCTCCACCTCGAAGCTGAGCGTGCCGCTCGTCTCGGACTCCTCGGTCTCCGGCATCAGGGTCTTGCTGATCACGACCCCGGCGGGCGCGGCCATGATGCTCGCCGCCAGGAGGTGGCCGGCGATGTCGGGAAAATAGCCGGCGAGCATCGCCACGTAGGCCGCCATGACGCCGCCCGCCACGGTGGCGAACCCTCCCGTCATCACCGTGTTCAGCTCCGAGATCGTCATGTGGCTCACGAACGGCCGGATGAGGAGCGGCGCTTCGGTCTGTCCGACGAAGATGTTCCCGGCCGCCGAGAGCGTCTCCGCGCCGCTCGTCTTGAGCGTGCGCTGCATCGCCCACGCGACCGCCTTCACGATCCGCTGCATGATCCCGAGGAAGTAGAGGATGGCCATCAACGAGGAGAAGAAGATGATCGTCGGGAGCACGCTGAAGGCGAAGTTCGCCCCGATCTCCACGACGCCCTCCGCACCGCTCACCGGGACGTCCCTGTTGACGAGCTGGCCGAACAGGAAGGAAGCGCCCTCGTTCGTGTAGCTAATGAGGGCGATCACGACGTCGTTCACGACCCGAAAGAAGGAGCGCCCCCAGGTCGTCCGGAGCACCAGGAGCGCAAACACGATCTGCAGTCCCAACCCCTTCGCGACGAGCGACCAGCTCACGGCCTTCCTCCTCGCCGTGAACAGCCACGCCATGAAGATGAGGAAGCCGATGCCCAGCATTCCCCGCAGCAGCCGGATGCCGAACGGCTCGTCCACGCTCAGCGTTCGGTCTTGTCCCGTGACGCCCTGGATCGCCTTCTGGCCGCCCGCGTCCTGGCCGCCCGCGTCCTGTGTCGCGATCGGAACTGCGTCCGCCACGCCGGCGGCGAGAGGTGCAGCCGTCCAGCCGGTCCCCCCCAGGACCAGAAGCGCGAGAAGCAGCAGCCGCGACACGGGGGCCACGGAGCTCACCACCGGATGCCCCTCAGCTCCTCGCGGCTCAGCTTTCGGCCTGCGAGCTTCGCTTCCACCAGCCGCCTCCTCTCGAACGGTTTGACCAGGATCACACCCGCCACGAAGCCCCCCACATGCGCCCAAAAGGCGATGCCCGCCCCCGCTCCGGATGCTGAGCCGGACAGGAACTGGATCAGGAACCAGTAACCGAGCATCAGCCAGGCCGGGACGTAGGTGAGGTAGACGAACACGAGGGTGAGAATCCGCACCCTCGGATAAAGAACCATGTACGCGCCCATCACGCCGCTGATCGCCCCGGAGGCTCCCACGGTGGGGATCGCGCTCGACGGCCCCGTGAGCACGTGCGTGGCAGAGGCGGCCATACCCGCGAGGAGATAGAAGACTAGGAAACGGCCGTGGCCCATGGAGTCTTCGACGTTGTTCCCGAAGACCCACAGAAACCACATGTTCCCGATGAGGTGGCCCCACCCGCCGTGCATGAACATCGACGTGAACAGGGTGCTCCAGGTGCGGCCTCCGGTCACACAGCGGTACTCTCCGAGCTCGACTTCGTTGCCGACGGGGACCGCTCCCGTCAGCTCGCCGGGAATCGTGCCGAACTCACAAAGCGAGTCGACGAAGGAGAGCCCGACGCCTCCACTCTGCAGCGTTAGCCACACCCCGACGTTGAGGAGGATAACGGCGAGGGTGATGAAGGGGATGAGCTCGGTGGGGTTCTCGTCCCTGAGAGGAAACATGGCCGCAGGTTAGAGACGGCCCGGATGGCACGCAACACGACCCCGGGGAGTTCGGGCGGCAGGCCGTGGGAAGCCGCACCCGGACCCGAAGCCTGCCGTTCTGACAAGCGAAGGGCACCGACTTGTCATATTGTCGGGTTTCGGAGGTCCAAATCCCGCCAACTTCGGCGAATCAGGGGTCTCGCACTCGGCACATCGCTTGCACCCTACCCGGGTCTCCGAACACTACACGCACGAAAGGAAACGCAGATATGGGCAAGGTTATCGGTATCGATCTTGGGACCACCAACTCCGTGGTCGCGGTCATGGAGGGCGGCGACCCCGTCGTCATCCCGAGCGCCGAGGGTTCGCGGACGACGCCTTCGGTGGTGGCTTACACGAAGGACGGGGAGCGGCTCGTCGGGCAGGTCGCCAAGCGGCAGGCCGTGACCAACCCGGAGAACACGGTCGCCTCGATCAAGCGCTTCATGGGACGAAAGTGCTCGGAGGTCGAGTCCGAGCGGAAGCTCGTCCCCTACAAGATCGAGTGCGACGCTCAGGATCGGGTGCAGGTGAAGGTGTCGAACGCCAACAAGTCCTTCACCCCGCCCGAGATGTCCGCCATGATCCTCCAGAAGATGAAGCAGACGGCGGAGGACTATCTGGGACAGGAGGTCACGCAGGCGGTCATCACGGTTCCGGCCTACTTCAACGATGCCCAGCGCCAGGCGACGAAGGACGCCGGCAAGATCGCCGGCCTCGAGGTGCTCAGGATCATCAACGAGCCGACCGCGGCCTCGCTCGCCTACGGTATGGACAAAAGCTCCGAGGAGCTGATCGCCGTATTCGACCTCGGAGGCGGGACGTACGACATCTCGGTGCTGGAGCTCGGCGACGGCGTCTTCGAGGTGAAGTCGACCAACGGAGACACCCATCTGGGCGGCGATGACCTCGACCAGCGGGTTATCGATTGGCTCGTGCAGGAGTTCAAGAAGGATCAGGGGATCGATCTGTCCAAGGACCCGATGGCGCTGCAGCGCCTTAAGGAGGCCTCTGAGAAGGCCAAGATCGAGCTGTCGAGCACCACGCAGACGGACATCAACCTTCCGTTCATCACGGCGGACCAGTCGGGGCCGAAGCACCTCAACCTCACGCTGACGCGCGCCAAGTTCGAGCAGTTGGTGGATGACCTGATCCAGCGCACCATCGATCCGATGAAGCGCGCACTCGCCGACGCCGACCTGGAGCCTTCGAGCATAGACGAGATCATCCTCGTCGGGGGCTCGACCCGAATCCCGAAGGTCCAGGAGATCGTGCGCGAGTTCTTCGGTCAGGAGCCTCACAAGGGCGTCAACCCGGATGAGGTTGTGGGTATCGGGGCCGCGATCCAGGGCGGCGTGCTGGCCGGCGACGTGAAGGACGTCCTGCTCCTCGACGTCACTCCGCTGTCGCTCGGGATCGAGACGTTGGGCGGCGTCATGACGACGCTGATCACCCGAAACACGACCATCCCGACCAAGAAGAGCGAGATCTTCTCGACCGCCGAGGACAACCAG
>JBDHFW010000051.1:0-23353 GCA_039590175.1 Gemmatimonadota bacterium
AGAGTCTCGCCCCACCACCTGTAGAGGTTGACGGTGTCGCCCTGGATGACCTCGCCCCGGCTGGGGAAGGCGCCGCGGGCGTGATGGTAGTCGAAGTAATAGCTGGATCGAGTGGTCCACCAATCGTTGACGAGCTGTTGGTCCAGGTAGGGGTTGAGCCAGATGAGCGCGTCATCGTCGTCCATCGGGAGGAAGCAGGCGAACGGACGCTCGGTCGTCGAGTGGAAGAGCCCCGTGGCGTAGATGATGTTCCACCGCCGGGTCAGGAAGAGGCCGCTGTCGACACCTCGCTTCCTCGCCTCGCTCTTCAGCTCTCGGGTCTTCGCCTTGTACCACGAGAGCGGAAGGCGATGAAAGTCGGTCGGCTTCGGAAGGTCGGGCCCGCGGGCTTGCTGCTCCCGACGCAGCAGGTCGAAGCTGTCGGTTCGACTCTCGGCCCGGGCCATCGCGCGTTCGTCGGGCCAAAGCGTGGGTGGGCCGATGATCGCCGCTCCGGCCAGACCGCTTCCGGATGCCGAAACGAACTCGCGGCGGCTCCAGTGCTGCATCGTAGACTCCTTTCCCCAGGTTTCCTCAGGTGTGCGCGAACCGGCGCGTTACCATCCACGCGTGCGGAGCGTTTCCTTCAGTAGGAGCTATCTTCAACCCCAGAGCCGCTGCGGGCCAGATGTCCGGAGGCGACATGCTCCGGGGGGAAGCGCCCTCGACCTCTCAGCCAGATCTGCCGAGCGCCGAGCGGGCGGCGTGATAGCCGCACATCCCGTGGACGCCGCCACCCGGAGGCGTGGAGGATGAGCAGAGATAGACGCCGGGGATCGGGGTGGCGTACGGGGGGTGGCGTACGGGTCGCGCTTGGCAAACGGTCGCGCGAGGGTCTGCCCCAGCGTGTTGGCGCCACCCGCGATATCCCCTCCGATGTGGTTCGCGTTCAGGGCGGCGAGGCTGGCCGGCCCGAGCACGCTTCTGGCCAGGATGCAGTCCCTGAACCCGGGCGCGAAGCGCTCGACCTGGGACTCGATCCGCTCCGTCATGTCACGATCGCTGCCATGCGGCACGTGGCAGTACGCCCATCCGGTGTGCTTTGCCTCCGGAGCCCGCGTCCGGTCGAAGAGGCTCTGCTGTGCGAGTAGGACGAACGGCCGCTCCGGGATACGACCCTCCCAGGCGTGGCGCTCCGCCTCGGCGATCTCCTCGAACGTTCCTCCGACGTGGACGGTGCCGGCCCGACTGCAATCGGAGGCCGTCCACGGGATGGGGTCGCTCAACGCCCAGTCCAGCTTGAAGACGCCCGGCCCGTACCGATAGCGGGAGAGACGCCTCCGGTAGCGCGGAGGGAGCTCGTCCCTCGCAATCTCCAGGAACTGCCGGGGAGTTACCGAGAAGAGCTTGATGGCTCCCTCCGGCAGGTCCTCGAGAGCCTCAACCGGTCGCTCCGTGACGATCTCGCCTCCCAGCGAGCACAGCACGGAGATGAGGCCATCGGCCAGTCGCTGGGATCCTCCCTGCGGAAACGGCCAGCCGACGACGTGCGCCAGGGAGGCGAGCACGAGCCCGATAGCGCTGCTCGGGCGCATCTCCAACGGGATCACCGAGTGTCCCGCCAGGCCTGCGAGCAGGGCTCGCGCCCGGACTCCCTCGAATGAGGCTGCCAGGCTGCGGGCAGATCGCAGGCCGAGGAGCCCGAACCGCGAGAACCGAACGGGGTGCCGGGGAATGCCCATCGGGCCCAGCAGGTCGTTCGCCAGATCGTCCCATCCATCGACGAGCGGTCCGAGGAGGCGTCGGTAGGTCTCTCCATCTTTGCCGAGCGCCGCTGCGGTCTCCGAGAGTGATCGCTCCAGCACGACTGCCGAGCCATCGTCCAGCGGATGGGCGAGCGCCGCCTCCGGCTGCGTCCAGCGCAGGCCGTGCGCTTCCAGATCCAGGCCGAGGAAGAACGGCGACGCGAAGCCCAGAGGGTGGATCGCCGAGCAGACATCGTGATGAAAGCCGGGGAGGGTCAGCTCCGCCGTGCGCATTCCGCCTCCCGGCGTGTCGCTGGCCTCGTACAACGTGACCTCGCGACCCGCCTGGGCAAGTACGATCGCAGCGGCCAACCCGTTGGGCCCGGAGCCCACCACGGCAGCGTCTGGTCGCGGCCGATTCATCCGTTGGTCATCCGATTGCCGGGATCTCTCGCCTCGGGTAGCTTCCCGTGCTCTGCTCCGCCATCGGAAAGGTCACACGTCATGCACGTTTTCGCTAAGTGCGAGAACTTCACCACCTCTCGAGAGCTCCGCGCGATCGGCCTCTATCCGTACTTCCAGCCGATCGAGGAGTCGTGCGACACGACCGTCGTTATCAACGGCGAGCGGAAGGTGATGGCGGGGTCCAACAACTACATGGGCCTCACGCACGATCCGCGCATCCTCGAGGCCGCCAGAGAAGCGCTGATCCGGTACGGCAGCGGCAACACCGGCAGCCGCTTCCTCAACGGCAACCTGGACCTCCACGATCAGCTCGAGCACGAGCTGGCCGCCTTCGTCGGGAAAGAAGCGGCACTCGTCTTCTCGACCGGCTATCTGACCAACCTCGGCACCCTATCGGCGTTGATCGGCCGAAACGACACGGTCTACGTGGACAAGCTCGACCACGCCTGCATCCAGGACGGAGCCCGGTTGGGCTTCGGCCGCGTGCAGCGCTTCACGCACGGCGACTACGAGAAGCTCGGGGCGATGCTGGCTGCCGAGAAGGAGGAACGGGGAAAGCTGGTCGCCGTGGACGGCGTCTACAGCATGGAGGGGGACCTGGCCGACCTGCCGACGCTCGTCCGCTTGCGGGCGGAGCACGGGGCCGGCCTCGTAGTGGACGACGCGCACTCGCTCGGCGTGGTCGGGCCGGAGGGCAACGGAACGGCGGCTCACTTCGGCCTGACGGACGAGGTGGATCTGATCACCGGCACCTTCTCGAAGTCTTTCGCCTCGATCGGCGGGTTCGTGGCGGGGACCGACACGATCTGCGAGTATCTCCGCAACAACGCGCGCGCCCTCATCTTCAGCGCGAGCATGCCTCCCGCGGCCGTTGCGACGGTGCTAAAGGCACTGGAGATTATCCGCGAAGAGCCAGAGCGCCGCGAGCACCTGTGGAAGAACACCCGGAAGATGATGGAGGGCTTTCGCACCATCGGCTTCGAGATCGGGCCGACCGAGACGCCGATCGTTCCGGTTCTGGTCGGGCCGATGGACAAGACCTTCCGGTTCTGGCGGGAGCTTTTCGACGCCGGTGTGTTCACGAATCCCGTCGTGCCGCCTGCCGTACCCGAGGGCAGCTGCCGCCTTCGGACGAGCTACATGGCCACACACACCGACGAGCAACTGGACTTCGTCCTCGAGTGCATCGAGAGGATCGGCAAGAAGCTCCAGGTGGTGTGAGGCGGACCGGTCCCCGCCGACACGCGCTCGTGGACCGAGCCGTCTGACCCGGTCTCGCCTCCGATGAGCGGCGTCCTCTCCGTGGTCCCCGTGTCACCGCGAAGCGATGAGATGGAGGCGTTCATCCGCCTCCCGTGGTCTATCTACGAAGGCGACGCCGTCTGGGTGCCACCGCTTCTGCGAGACATGCGAGTGATGATGGATCCGAAGCGGCATCCGTTTCACGACCACTCCGAGGTTCAGGCGTTTCTGGCCCTGAGAGGCGGCCGTCCGGCGGGCCGCATCGCGGCGATCCACAACCGTCGCCACGTAGAGTTTCAGGGTGAGAGCACCGGGTTCTTCGGCTTCTACGAGTGCACGCGCGACGAGGAGGTGTCCTCCGCTCTCCTCGACGCGGCGGCTGCCTGGCTCCGCGAGCGCGGGCTGGAGGCGATGCGGGGCCCGGCGAGCTTCTCCACCAACGAGCAGGCCGGCCTGCTCGTGGAGGGGTTCGATGATCCGCCGGAGCCCGCCAAGACGCTGGTCGCGTACTTCCTGCACGCCGCTGCACCGCCCGAATACCTCGTGCGGGCGGCCGGCCTCGTCGAGCGACGCACCGGTGTGCGGGTAAGGTTACTCAGCAAGCGAAACTTCGATCGGGACCTGAAGATCATCCGTGACCTCTACAACTCGGCCTGGGAGCGGAACTGGGGCTTCGTCCCGATGACCGACGACGAGATCGACCACATGGCGAAGGAACTGAAGCCCGTCGTCGACCCGAGGCTTACGCTCATCGCCGAGGATGCCGAGAATCGGCCTGTCGGGTTCGCCCTCGCACTCCCGGACTTCAATCAGGTGCTGAAGCACTTGAACGGGCGGCTCTTCCCGTTCGGGGTGCTGAGGGCCTTGTGGCTGCGGCGAAAGATCGACCGGCTGCGCGTGCTCACCCTGGGCGTGCGCAGCGAGTACAGGGGGAGAGGGCTGGATGCGCTCTTCTACCTGGGGATCTTCAGGGGTGGGAACTCGCAGGGGATCGCTAAGGGCGAGTTCTCCTGGGTGCTCGAGGACAACGATTCGATACGCAGGCCCCTGGAGAGGATGGGTGCGCACGTGTACAAGCGGTACCGTCTCTACGAGACACTGCTTCGCCCATGAGCCTCGGTAGGGCGCTCGTAACCGGGGCCACCGGCTTTCTCGGCAGCCACGTGGCGGCCGCGTGGGTGGAGGCCGGCCACGACGTGCGCTGCACGATACGCGCGACCAGCGACACGCGCTGGCTCGAGGGCCTGGACGTGGAGTCGATGGAGTGGGATGTGCGCGATACCGAAGGCTTGAGCGCGGCCCTTCGAGACATCGACACTGTGGTGCACGTCGCCGGCGCGACCCGCGCTCCCCGGAAGCCCGACTATTTCCAGGTGAACGCCGCCGGCTCCGCCCGCCTCGCCGAGGCGGCGGTGAAGGCGGGCGTCTCGCGTTTCGTTCTCGTCAGCAGCCTCGCCGCCCGCGGACCGGACGGAGGAGACGGTCCAGTGAGCGCCTACGGACAGAGCAAGCGACGAGGCGAAGAGCTCGTCCGGCTTTTCGAGGAGAAGATGGAGATCGTGGTTCTCCGACCCGGCGGCATCTACGGGCCCCGAGACTCGGATCTCTTCCCCCTCTTCGAGATGGCCGGCAAGGGCTGGCTGGTAGCACCGGCCGGCAGCCCTCCGCTGCAGCCGGTGTACGTGAGCGACGTCGCGCGACTGACGGTGGCGGCGGGCACGGGAGAATATGCCGGAGTTGGCCCGTATCCGGTGGCCGAGGAAGGCGAGTATCGCTGGCGGGACGTTCGCGAGGGGCTGACATCCGCGCTCAACCGGCGCGTCCGGGTGATCTGGCTGCCCAAGACCCTCTTCATCTCGGTCGGGGTGATCGCCGAGACCGCGGCCCGGCTGACCCGGCAGGACCCTCGGCTGGATCGGAGAAACGCGGTCGACCTGAGCCGGCACGGCTGGACCTGCGACACGACGGCGACGCGCGAAGCCCTCGCCTGGCAGGCCGAGGTTAGCCTTCCGGAGGGCCTGGCGCTGACGGCGGAGTGGTACAGGCGGGTCGGGTGGCTGCCGAAGTGAGCGCGTCACGGTGAGCGACACCCGCAGCGGCACGGGCCTGCTGGCGATCGATCGGGTGGCGATCGGCTATGCGGCGCTGACCGGTGCGCTGTCGCTGGCCGGTGGCCTCAAGGGGATGGCGTTCGCCGCCCTCCACGTCATCGTGATCTTCTTGATCGTCATGATGTCGCGACGGCCGTTTCCCCGCGGGCAAGTGGCCACCTTCTTCAGATTGCTCTATCCGGTGATCGCGACGCCTCTCCTCTACCACGAGCTTTCGTACCTGAACCAGTTCGTGGTCACGGGCTTCTTCGATCCGATCGTGCAGAGATGGGAGGTGGCGGTCTTCGGATCGCAGATCAGCCAGGAGGCCGCCGGCTGGTTCCCGGCGCTCTGGCTCTCAGAGTTCATGACGATCGGCTATCTGACCTACTATTTCGTGATCCCGCTGCTGGCCATCGCGGCTTGGGCATCCGGCGGAAGGGCCGGGTTCCACCGACTCGGGGTTACGGTCGCACTGGCTTTCGCCGTCTGCTACACCTGGTTCATCCTGTTTCCGGTGATGGGCCCACGCTACTGGTACGGAGCGCTCGAGGGCGCGCTGTCGGAGGGAAGCATCTACCAGTTCGCGCGCGAGTTGCTCGCGGGCGGCTCATCCAAGGGCACCGCGTTCCCGAGCTCGCACGTCGCCGGGACGTGCGCCGCCTGGTTTGCGGCCGCGCGGGAGGACGAGCGCGCCTTCTTCCTGGCTGCCGTCCCGGTGGTGACCCTCGTACTCGGCACCATCTGGACAGGCTTCCACTACGCGATCGACGCCGCGGCAGGGCTCGTGATCGCCTGGATCGCGTTTGCCGTGGCTCCCCGGCTTACTGCCCGCGCTCCGCTCCCCGATGACTCCTCGGCTCCCGACGCCCCGTAGAGGATAGGGGTAGTACCGACCATATTTGTGTGGTTTCTGACTCATCTGGAGAGGACTCGACAATGCCGGCACTCGAGCTACTGGCGCCAGTGATCGTGACGATCACCCTGATCTTGATGATCGGGGCCGTCATCCTGTTCAAGCCGCTTTCCAAACAGGGCGCGGCCCTGCTGGAGCAGATGCTGAAAGACCGCCGGGAGGGGCGCGCGGCGACCGACTTGGAGCACCTAACCTCTTCAATGGCCAGTATCTCCGAGCGCATGCGGCTGCTCGAGGATCGGCAGAGCTTCACGGAGTCGCTCATCGAAGCGACCCCCGAGAAACGCGGCCGGATCCCCGAGCGCGTCGAGCCGGCCTCTCCCGAGGAATGAAGTCCCCGTTTCGCCGGGCATTCTCGGGCAACCATCGAGCACCGCCACGCGTCGAAAGAGCGGACAACAGAAAAGGACTCGGGTGGAAGAGCGGGCACTCGTAGACCGCGCCAAGGCCGGCGACCGGATCGCGATGAGTCACCTGTACGAGGCTCATTCGCGCGGCGTTCGGAACGTGGATCCACCGCTTGGCGACGAACGTGGCGTTGAACCGGCTTCGGCGGCGAACGAAGAGGCCCGACGTCGAGCGTTCGGCGGTGGGGATGCGCTCCTACGAGAAGCCGTCCGACGAGGCGGTGATCAGCCGTCGGATGTTGACGGAGGCACTGGACCGAATGCCACACGGTTACAGACGCGTGCTCGTTCTGCACGATGTCGAAGGGTGGACGCACGAAGAGATCGGGGGGTCGCTGGGCATCGCGCCCGGTACTTCCAAGTCACAGCTACACAAGGCGAGGGCGCGGATGCGCGAGCTGATCGCACCGACCTCCGTCGCCAGCGAAGCGGGGGACAGCCTGCAATGAGTGAAACGAAGTCAGAGCACCTCACCCTCGAGATGATCTCGGCACTGCTCGAAGAGCCGGAGGAGCACGCGGAGTCGGCGGCTCACCTGGCTGCCTGCGAGGTGTGTAGCCATGAGCATTCGCGGATGCGCCGAATGCTCATGGCGCTCTCGGGTCTCGGAGAGATCCAGCCGCCGGCCGACGAATGGGAGCGGATAGAGGCCAAGCTACCGCGGGAAAAGGGTGTGCTCTTCTTGAGGCGGACAGGCCTCTTCACGGGTTGGCCCGTCCAGGCGGCGGCGGCGATGCTCGTCTTCGCGGGCGGCATTGCGGCGGGCCTCGCGCTCACCGGCGGCCCGTCTAGCGATGCCACCCAGGTAGCCGGGAGCGAGACGCTCCAGTACGTGGGCGAGGCCGTTGCGAGCGGCCCCGAGACAGCGTCTTCCTTCCTTTCGGGTCAGTACTACGAGGCCGTTGCCGAGCTCGAGAGACTGAGAGCGCGGCCGGTGAGCTCCGGAGATCTCATCGGGGATCCCGCGGCCGCGACTGCGCGTCTAGCGCGGCTGGATGCTCTGATCCTGGCTTCTCGCGAAGCGCTTGTGAGCTCCCCGACGGATCCGGCGATCAACAACCTCCTCTTCGAGTTGATTGAGGAGCGGGACGACATGGCCTCCGGCCTCGAGGGAGCCGTTCGCTTGGCAGGGCTGGAGTACAGATAGATATGGACAAAGAGAAGTGGAACGGATGTTAGATAGATGCTGAAGTCGCGCTCAAACTTCGCGCTGTGCGGGGTCGCGATCGGGCTGGGGGTCATTCCGGTTTTCGCGGGCTCAGGGAACGTTCTCGCGCAGCAGCCGTCGCCCGAGGATCCTCCGAGCACGCGACGCTACGCGCCCGAGCAGGTGCCCGCGGTTCGGCAGGACGGCAAGCCGTGGCTTGGGGTCGGACTCGAGACTCGGCAGGAGTGCCGTTCCGACGCGAAGGACGAATGCCGGGTCATCGTTCTCATCCGCTCCGTCGTCGTCGGGAGCCCGGCCGAGGCGGCCGGGATTGAGGTGGGCGACATCGTCGTTTCGCTGGATGCAGCCACGCCGGAGAGCCGCGAGTTCCGTGCTGGTCTGGACGGCATGGAGGTCGGAAAGCCGGTGGCCATCGAGGTCGCTCGGGCGGGACGGCCGGTCTCGATCGAGGTCGTGCCGCAGCCACGTCCGCCGAAGCCGATGCACGTGAGGGCTCGACCGAGCGTTCGGACGTGGACGTCGGCCGATGGCGAGATGGAGGTGAAGGTGCCGATCGTCATCGAGTCCGAGGGTTCGCCGGAAGGCTCCAGCTGGGTGTATCGGAGCGATGACGAAGGATTCGTCGTGGTCGTCCCCAGTGAGGATGGCTGCGAACTCGAGCAGCACATGGAGCATGTTCGGGAAGGGGCGGAGGTGAGCGCCCGGGAACAGGCGAAGTACTGGGGCCGGGTGAAGGCGGAGCTGGGTCCCGAGATGGCGGCACTGCGTGATTCCGTGCTGGCCGAGGCCCGCGCGAAGCTCGCGGAGGTGAGGAAGGCCAGACAGGCTTATCGATCCTCGGAGAGGGTCCGCTACGCACCGCCGGCCCATCTGGTCGAGGCGACACGGCGAATAGCGGGCGCGGAGTTCGAGCCTCTGGGTCCCGATCTCCATCACCAGGGCTTGGAGCAGGGCCTGTTGGTTCTGCGCGTGATTTCCGGAACGCCGGCATGGGATCTCGGCCTACGACGCGGCGACGTGGTCACCGAGGTCGCGGGTGCCGAGTGCAACGAGGTCTCGGACCTTCGGGCGGCTCTCGTCCAGCCCACCCAGGAAAGCGTCACGGTGAAGTGGGTCCGTAACGGCGAGGCCATGACGGGCACCGTCAACGAGTAGTCGAATAGTCAAGCCGTAGCCGAAAGGCTCCTCCAGCTCCGACCTCGTCCTGCCGACCTGATCCCGACGCACCCCCGACCGTGCGCGCTCTGTCGCGACCGCATGACCGGGCAGATCTTGCCTGCATGAAGAACCCCGCAGCCGCAGAAGACGCGTTGGCGGCGCTCGACGTCCTCTCCGAGGAGTTGAAGCACGCGTTCAGGCGCTGGGAGGAGAGTCCCGCGGCTTGGTCCGATGAACGGGTGGACGACCTCGCTCGTCGTGCGTTCGCCATCCAACGAGCCGGCAACGCGCCCTATCGGCGCTACTGCCGACGGTTGGGCGTCGAGTCCGACCAGGTGGGCGGCTGGCGGGGGGTCCCGGCCGTGCCGACGGCGGCCTTCCGGGAGATCTCGCTGGTGGTCGGGGATCCCGGAGATGCCGCTCTCGAGCTCCGTACCAGCGGCACCAGCCGAGGCGAGGGCCGCCGAGGTCGCCACCTGGTGCGTGATCCGGAGCTCTACCGGTCCTCGCTCGAGGCGACGTTCTTTCGCTTCGCGCTGCACCGCGCGACCGGCGACGCGACCAGCCGGCTTCCGATCGGCTCGTTTGTCCCCTCCTTTGCCGATGCCCCGCACTCCTCGCTCTCGTGGATGGCCGATGCGGTGATCGGCCGGTTCGGAGCGCCCTCTTCCCGCGTGCTCGCGACGCGGGCCGGCGTGGACTGGGAGGAAGCGAACCGTTTTGCCGCCACCGCATCATCGCGGGCGCAGACTGTCTGCCTCTTCAGCACCACGCTGGCCCTCGACGAATGGACTCGGCGCCTCGAAGCCACCGGTCTCGGAATCGAGCTCCCCGGCGGCTCCTTCGTCATGGACACGGGCGGCTCGAAGGGCCTGGAGACGTCGAGTCGCGACGACGTCCTGGCGCGCATCGAGCGTTGCCTCGGAGTGCCTCCAGACGCCGTCGTCAACGAGTTCGGGATGACCGAGCTCCTCTCCCAGCGTTATGGGTCACCTGCCGCCCTGGTCGGACCTCCCTGGCTGCGGAGCCGCGCGCTCGATCCCGTGACTCTGGAGGAGTTGCCGGACGGAGGGGTCGGTGTGCTTGCCCACTTCGATCTGGCGAACGCGGGGAGCGTGTGCAGCGTGCTGACGGAGGATCTCGGCGCGGTGGAAGACGGCGCGGTCAAGTGGGTTGGCCGCACTCCGGGCTCTGCGCCGCGAGGCTGCTCCCTGGCCACGGCAGAGTTACTGCGCTCACAAGCGGCCGGCAGGTCGGATCCGTGACGATAGGCACCTCCCCCGAGAAGGTCTTCCATCTGCCGGGGTTCGATCCCGCGGACTCCAGGGACAGCTCCGGATGGTACGAGGGCGTGACCGCCTCGGGCCTTCGCTTTCGTTCGCCCAGGCTGACGGTTTCGGGCGCGGCTCGCGTTGCCGATCATGTCCGTGCCGCGGCGCTCGAAGCACGTCGGGAGAGGTCGCTCGCGCAGGTGGTGGAGGCGCTGGCCGGCGCCGCGGGCCGCCTGGTGGATTCCGCATCTGACACCGACGGCGGCGCCGTTCGAACCCTCGCTGACGAGCTGGGATGGCCGGAGCCGCTGGCCCGAGAGACGTTGCTGGAGATGGGTCGCGTCTGGACCGAGGAGTCGCTCTGGGAGGTGTTGCGTTCCGAACTCGCAGATCCCGATGTGCTCGACCGATTCCGCGCGGCAGGGGCCGGTCGCCAGCGGCGGGCGGCCGGACCTCCTCTGCTGCTCCAGGTCATGGCCGGGAACGTGCCCGGCGTAGCCGTCACCGGGGTGATGAGAGCGCTGCTCTGTCGGTCAGGAGTCCTCGTAAAGCTGCCCGAGGCCGAGCCGGGCCTGGTCGTGCTCTTCGCTCGGTTGCTGGCCGAGGTCGACTCGGCGCTCGCGTCCTGCCTTGCTGCCGCGTGGTGGCCGGCGGACCGGGAGGGACCGATCTGGGATGAATGGACCGCACGGGCAGGGACGGTGGTCGTCTACGGGGGAGAGGAGGCTGTGGCCGGAGTCCGAGACCGTGTTCGAGGCCGCCAGCAGGTTCTCGCGTACGGTCCAAAGCTCGGGGTCGCCGTCCTGCTGTCCGGCGCCGATTCGGGTTCCGCGGCATCCGCTCTGGCCCGCGACATATGTGCCTACGAGCAGATGGGCTGCGTGTCTCCTCGCCTGGTGCTCGTTCAGGGTCCGGTCGAGCCGTTCGCGCAGGCGCTCGGTGCCGCGCTGGCCGAGGAGACGCACAGGATTCCGCGTCCCCCGCTGCGGGCTGACGAGGCGGTGGCGATCCGCGCTCTTCGGGCCGAGATCGAATTCCGCGGCTACGATGACGGCGGCAGCCGCGTGATCGGAAGTCCGGAAGACCTGTCGTGGACAGTTCTGATCGACGACCGACCCGTGCTCGAGCTCGATTCCCTGCCGCACGTCGTGCGCCTGGGCGGTTTCGAATCGATCCTCGATTTGCGGGAAATCCTGAGGCCGCTCGATGGACGGATACAGGCGATCGGATACGCGGGCGACGAGGAACAACTTCCGTCGCTCGCCGAGGCTGCGGTCGATCTCGGCGTCTGCCGCATGTCGCCGCTCGGGCGTATGGCCTGGCCGCCGCCGGACTGGCGGCACGACGGCAGCTTCCAGCTGCTTCCGCTGCTCCAGTGGACGGAGTGGGAAGGACGCGACACGGGGTCCGGCGCACGGGACCGCGCCGATTGACAGACGTCGAGGTCGCAGACGTAGTTTCAGCGTCCTTCGACGCCCAGGATCGAACGAGGAGCAGGGGTCCAAAGGAGACGAGAGAGAGGGTGCTCACCACGGAGACGAAAGATACACCCCCGGCCGGAAGGCGACGCCGGCTGCGCGACGTTTGGCATCGGTACGCCCGGTATCTGGCGGCGCCACCCGAGACTGCGATCGAGTGGAACGACGCAGAGAGCGGTGCGCGGGGCTGGCTCGCTCTCAACAGCCTGCGCGGAGGGGCGGCGGGGGGCGGAACGCGTATGAGGTCCGGATTAGTCCGCGATGAGGTCGTCTATCTGGCGAAGGTGATGGAGCTCAAGTTCGCCTTCTCTGGCCCACCGATCGGTGGGGCCAAGTCCGGTATCGCCTTCGATCCCTCCGATCCGCGCAAGGAGGAGGTGCTCGGCCGCTGGTTCACCGCGATCAACCCTTATCTGAGGTCCGTGTACGGGACCGCCGGCGACCTGAACGTGGACGAGGGCAGAGAGGTGCTCCCGATCTGCGGGATGCTCGGGCTCGCTCATCCTCAGGAGGGGGCTCTGCGCGGGCACTATAGGCTGGACGGTGAGGCGCTGGCGCGGCGGCTTCGGGCCATGAACGAAGGGATGGAACAGAAGGCGGGTTCTCCCTTCTCTCCTGCCGGCTGGAACGGAAGCGTCTCCGATCTGGTGACCGGATACGGCGTGGCGTCGGCGGCCAAGCGTCTTCTCGAGCTTCAGGGACGGAGCGTCGAGGGGGCGCGAGTCCTCGTCGAAGGGTTCGGGTGCGTCGGTGGTGGGGCTGCCCACTACCTGGCCGAAGCCGGCGCCCGGATCGTCGGCATCGTGGACGTCGCGAACGGGCTGGTGGTGCCGGAGGGTCTGGACGCGAAGGGAGTGGGGGAGCTACTGGCGCGCCGCACCCGAACCGAGCTTCCGGTCAGTTCCGTCGAGGCCGGCCAGGAGGGCCTGGCCGCGTTCCGCCGGGTTCCCGCCGACATCTTCGTCACCGCCGCCGCCTCGGGGACCCTGACGGCCGATGCTCTCGATCAGATGGAGGATCAGGGCGTTCGAGCCATCGTCTGCGGCTCGAACCTGCCGTTCGCCGCCGTCTCTCCGGAGGATACGGCGCTGCAGGCGGACGCGGATACGCGCTTCGCGATCGTCGCGGACTTCATCGCGAACCTCGGGGCCGCCCACGCCTTCGCGTTCCAGATGCAACGCGACGACCCGGCCTCCGTCTCCGAGTTCTTCAACGCTGTGGCCTCGACCGTGGAAGGGGCGCTCGACGAGGCCGAGCAGCGGGCGGGCTCCGCGGAGTGCCGGCTTCTGGCCGCCGCGCTCGACATGGCGCTCGAGCGGATCTCCGGGCCGACGGCTTAGATCGGGTGATGCGGAGCCAGAGACCGGTGATGCTGAGCCAGAAACCGATCCCGCCGCGTGAGCGTCTCATTCTCGCGCTGGATGTCCCCACCGTTCGCGACGCCAAGGAGCTGGTCGAGAGGCTGGGCGATGCGTGCCGCTTCTACAAGGTGGGGCTCGAGCTGCTGATGACCGGCGAGTACTTCGAGCTCGTCCGATGGCTCGTGGAACGCGACGTCCGCGTCTTCGCGGACCTGAAGCTCTTCGACGTCCCGAACACCGTCGCATCCGCCGTTCGGCAGCTCGTCGGCCGCGGCATCACGTTCGTCACCGTGCACGGGAACGACGGGATGATCGAAGCGGCCTGCGCCGAGAAGGGCGATGTGAAGATCCTCGCCGTGACCGCTCTCACGAGCCTCGACAGGGGCGACATCGAGGATCTCGGCTTTCAGACCGACGTTTCCACCCTCGTACTGTCGCGCGCCCGGCGCGCCCTCGAGCTGGGATGCGACGGCGTCATCTCATCGGGCCGCGAGGCGAGCGCGATTCGAAGCGAGCTGGGTGACCGGCTGCTCGTGGTGACGCCGGGGATCCGACCCGTCTCCAACGTGATCGACGATCAGAAACGCACCGTGAGCGTCGAGGACGCATTCCGTCTCGGAGCCGACTACATCGTGGTCGGCCGCCCGATTCGGGATGCTCCCGATCCACTGGAGGCGGCCGAGGCGATCCAGGCGACGATTCGATCCGTCTTCCCCGATTGAGCGTCTAGGCGGCTCGGCTCCGCCGGAGCCACTACTGGTGCCAGCTACCCGTTCGCCTGTCGTAGATGCTGTAGCTGAACCCGCGGCCCCCGCCGGCTCCCTCCCAATTCTCGTGGAGGGCGCAGTCCTTCAGAACGAGCTCGCTTCGGTTGGCAGCTGCCAGCTCGCCAGCGGCGCGTGGGTCGGGCTGGTGGCGGACGCGAGAGCGACAACGAGCAAAGGCAGGGCGGGCGGGCTCATGGGGGCTCCTTTCTAGTCGGAGAGGTGCTCTTTTCGTGTGAAGAACGCGCCAGGAGCCATCGGGGCGACGGTCCTATCCGGTCTATCACATCCGCCCTTCACGGCGCGCCGGCCTGGCATAGGTGAGATAGATCGTCAGAAGCTCGGCCACCGTTCTGGGGTAGTCCGACACGTGCAGCTTCGAGCCGCCTACGTCCCGCCAGACGGGTAGCGGGTATTCGTAGATCGCCCGCAAAGGGTCGGGGAGAGACTCTTCCGGGTCGCTCCACAGAAAACGCGCCAGGAGCTCGACGTCGAACGTCCAGGTCGCTCGAAAGGGCTCCGCGAGGATCTGTCGCAGTCGGTCCGTCGTGCGCAGCACCTTGGCGCCGCACTGGGTGTCATAGATGGGTAGGCGCAGGATGAGCGAGGCAGCGGTGGCGAACACCCGACCGAGATAGTGCCGTTTGGTGTGCCGCTCGATCTCTCGCCCCATCAGCCTCACGCGCGAGCCGAGCACGATCTGCACCTCCGGGCGCTCCTCCAGCACGCCGCAGAGCGCCGGGATCGCGCTGAGCGGCGTGGCGAGGTCGGCATCCCAAAAGCCGACCGCTCCCGGGGATTCCAGCAAGGCCTCGAGCAGGCCGCGTCGGACGGCCTCGGCCTTTCCGCGGTTGCGCTCTAGCGAAAGCAGACCGAGGCGCTCGGGTTCCGAGCCGGCGAGTTCCGAGAGGATCGACGCGGTGGCATCGCTGCTGCCGTCGTCGACGAACAGGAAGCGCGTCAGCCCGCCGTCTGCGAACTGGCGGAATTGCTCGGTGTCGAGTCGTTCCGCCTCGTTGTAGCACGGAACGACGATCGTCCGCGTCCGGTTGATCTCGGCGTTCATCTCACGGCGTCCGTCAGTAGAACAGCCCGGTTAATAGATGATGATGTCACGGCGCCAGCCGGCATCCGGGCAATGCCAACAGCACGATCCCCCCAGACGCAAGCGCCAGGCCGAGGAGGAGCGGGAGGAGATGGCCTCGTGGGAGAAGCTTCTCAATGCACACGACGGCCGTGAGCACGGCCATCCACCCCAAGTTGACCACCCCCACGACGAACGCCAGCGCCATCAGCCCCCAGCAGCACCCGAGGCAGGTGAGGCCGTGGCGGAGGCCGATCCGAAACCCGGATGCCGGCCCCGGAGACCAATCAGTCAGAAGAACGCCGAACGGGGAGCGGCAGTACCGCAGGCAAGCTTCCTTGATCGGCGAGAGTTCCCAGAGCCCGGCGAGCAGGAGGACTCCTCCCGCGGCTCTCCCGTTCAGGCGCAGCGCGTGCGGCTCCAGAAGCGCGAGTTGGAGGAGGAGAAGCTGCGCGGCCGCCGCGAGCACGCTGAAGAGACCCCAGACGGACAGATACCCGAGCAGAAGAGAGCCCGCACGCAGATAGGGGCCAGACCGCGGCATCGCGGAGAGGACGCTGAGCCAGGGGAGTGCGGCTGGCGTCATCATGGCCGCCATCATCACCAGCCAGAGCAGTGCCGAGGCACCGGCCGTGGCAAGGGAGGGGGACGCGGCAGCCGAAAGATGCGGTCCGACGCCGTGGTCCGAATGTGTGAGCCACACCGCCGACCAGAGAACACCCGTAAGAAGGAGGCCGGTCAGCAGGATCGTTCGGCGTGCGTGCGGTGGCCCGCCCGAGGCGGCGGAACTCGTGCGAAGGAAGGTCACCCGCTTTCCACCGACCAGTGAAAGTCGGACCAGAGCCCGTGCGTGCCCTCGTTGCGGAAGCGGATCACTCCGTCGTCGTATTCGCTGTCGCCGCGGGCGATCACCTGCGTGGGTGCGTGGATCTGGTTGAAGATGTTCTCGAAGCTGACCGGCCGGTCCCGGTCCTGGCCTCGAATCGCCGTCACGACCCCCCGCAGCAGTCCTGCGACGGAGATGCGCTTGGCCATCGGCTCGTCTTCGATCCTTATCGTGGCGATGCGGGTCTCGAGGTGTTCGCCCACGAAACGGCCCAGCACCTCCCATGGTCCTCCGACCTCGCCCCGCAGGATCCGCTCGGCACAGCGTCGCTGCTCAGGCCCGGCATCGTCACCGATGATGATCGTCTGGATCCAACCGCCGTCGATCATCCGCTGCGGGCTGTCGGCGGCGATCACCGCCTTCACGCCGCTCAGCTGCACGCCGTTCAGCTCGCCGTCGTCGATGCGTATCGCCCACCAAGCCTCGCAGCGCTCGTGCGTGCAGAGCTGGTCGAAGTGAACGTGGCCGGGACAGACGATCTGGCAGCTGCAGTTCTCGAACAGCAGGCCGCGCGCGAACCAGCCCTGGCCCCTCTCCCGCCGGATGTTCGACTCCGGTTCGCTCAACGGTTCGTCTGGTCCCGTGCCGTCGCCATCCCCGGCAGTGCGGTCGACCCCAGCGCGGTGACTAGTAGCGCCAGCAGCGATCGAGCGCTCGCCGGTGATCCGAGTGCCTCGCCCTCAGTCCTATCGATCATCGAGTCCTCCAGGTACAGGGAGCCCACTTCCGAGCGGTACATACTCGACGCATTCCGAGCCGCGCCGCAACGGTGTCCGCATGCGAGATCTCCGTTCCGATCTTCGCTGATCGTCGATACCTTTTCCCGGCGACAGGTCCACCTGTCTCGAACGCCGGCACCCCGACAACGAACGGAGACCCCGAGTGACCGAGATCGATGTCTATCTGAGCGAGAATCGTGATCGTTTCGAGGAGGAGCTGAAGGAGCTGCTCCGCATCCCCAGCGTCAGCACGGAGAGCCGCTTCGCCAGCGAGGTGCGCCGATGCGCGGAGTGGCTGGCAGGCCACCTGTCGAACGCCGGCCTGGAAACGGTCGAGGTCATACAAACAGACGGCCACCCGGTTGTCTACGCCGAGCATCAGGCGCACGTAGAGTGTCCCACCGTCCTTATCTACGGGCACTACGACGTGCAGCCCGCGGACCCCGAGGACCTGTGGACGACACCGGCGTTCGAGCCCGATGTGCGCGACGGCCGCGTGTATGCTCGGGGCTCGGAGGACGACAAGGGCCAGGTCCACATGCACGTAAAGGCGCTGGAGGCGAAACTGCGCTCCGCCGCGGGGCTCCCGGTGAACGTCAAGCTGGTGATAGAGGGCGAGGAGGAGATCGGAAGCGAGCACCTGGAGAAATTCCTCCACAACCACCGCAAGCGCCTGTCCTGTGACGCGGTGATGATCAGCGATACAACGATGCTCGAGCCCGACCTGCCGGCGATCACCGCCGGCCTTCGCGGCCTCGCGTACATGGAGATCAGTGTGAGAGGCCCGAACCGTGATCTCCACTCAGGGAGTTACGGCGGCGCGGTTCGGAACCCGGCGAACGCCCTCGCCACGATCATCGCTGGGCTGGAGGACCAGTACGGTCGCGTGGCCGTTCCAGGCTTCTACGACCGCGTGAACGAGATGACGGGAGAGGAAAGGGCTTCGCTGCAGGCGATCCCGTTCGATGAGTCCGCCTTCCGACGCGATCTGGGGGTGAAGACGATGGTGGGCGAAGCCGGCTACGGTACGCTGGAGCGGCTATGGTACCGGCCGACCCTCGATGTCAACGGCATGATCAGCGGGTTCACGGGCGAAGGCGCCAAGACCGTTCTGCCGGGGGAAGCGAGGGCCAAGGTCTCCATGCGGCTGGTGCCGGACCAGGATCCCGAGGAGATTCGGGCCGCGTTCACGAAGCACGTGCTCTCTCTCGCCCCCGAGGGGGTGGAGGTCCGGGTGGAGTATCACCACGGGGCGACACCCTGGCGCGCCGACCCCCATGGAGCGGTCTTCGAAGCGGCGTCAGCCGCGCTCGAGGAGACATTCGGAAGGAAACCTCTCCTCATCCGCGAGGGTGGGTCGATCCCCATCGTCCCGCTCTTCGAGTCGATCCTCCAGGCACCGGTCATCCTCGTCGGTTTCGGCCTCCCCGGCGCGAACCCGCACGGGCCCGACGAGTGGCTGGATTTGGACGTCTACCACAAGGGGATCTCGGCTCTGGCCGGGATGTGGGGGAAGCTGGGACGCTGACCGGCTAGCCACGACCTGGCAGCCGGTCAGCCCGGCGTACCCGGCCGGCCTATCAACCCTCCTGGACCAAGCCGGTTGATAGTCAGATGACGGTGTGGATTATCTTGGATCCGGCGGGCGTCGAGTGTTCTCGCAGCCGTGTCGCCTATCGAGCCGTATGTGACCCGGGATGGAGCCGTTCAGATGATTCGCATCCGATGCTTTGGGGGGATCTCCGTCGAGGGCACCGACGGTAGAGCGATCCACTTCCGCTCTCGCAAGCACGTGGCTCTACTCTCCTTTCTGGCTGCCAACCGGGATCGCGTGTACGGGCGTGATGAGCTCGTGCGCCTTCTTTGGGATTCACCGCTCTCGTCTGCCAGGCATTCGCTGAGCCAGGCGCTGTACGATCTCAAGCGCAGATTGGGTGAGTTCTCGACCCAGCGGTTCGGGGACGGGTTGCGGCTCGCGAGCGACATCGAGTTCGAGGGACGACAGTTCGAGGAAGCCGTCAAGCGAGACGACCTGCGAAGGGCGGTCGATCTCTACCGAGGCGACTTCGCGGCCGCCTACGACCGGGTGGGCACGGAAGCCTTTGAGAGTTGGATCGATGACGAGCGGCGCCGTTACCGGATCTTGGCACAGGCGGCCCTCCACAGGTACGTGGAGCTGTGCGACGGCCAGGGCGATTGGGGTCAGATGTGCGTCGCCGCGGTCAAGTTGGTGGGGATCAATCCGATAAGCGAGAAGGCTCACCGGAGCCTGATGAGGGCACTTTGGCTGCACGGCGATCAAGCCTCGGCTCTGCGTCACTTCGGCGAGATCGAGGACCAGCTGTCGAGTGATTTGCCCGGAGGTATCTCCCTCGAGACTCAGGCGCTGGTTCAGCGCATTCGCAGCTCGGCTCCGCCGGCGCCGGCCGGGATCAACCGAGCCGAGCCGCCGATCGTAGGACGCGAGCAGGAGTTCGCCTGCCTCCGGGAGCTGGTCGACTCGGCTTGCCGAAGCGAAGGAGTCCTCGCGGTAGTGCGCGGTGAGGCCGGTGTAGGCAAGACGCGCTTGAGTGCCGAGCTCGCTCGCTGCGCAGCGGTGGAAGGCGTGCGAGTGTTGAAGAGCCGCTGTTACGCAGCCGAAGAGAATGTCGCCTACGGGCCAGTTCTGGATGCGCTAAGAGAGTTCTCCGATCTCATCTGCTCGAAGGAAGGAGCCGAAGGTCCGCTCTACCCGCACATTCGTCAGCTACTCCGATGCGCAGCGAGCCTGGACACGAGCGTGGACCTCGAGGCCGATCTCGCGGGCGAGCGCCGTCGGCTATACGAGGAGATCGCCGGTCTGACCTCCACGCTATGCGAGGATGCCACGACGGTGTGGATCTTTGACGACGTGCAGTGGATAGACGGCTCGTCCGCCTCGCTCCTCAGCTACCTGATTCGCAGGCTGGCAGACCGTCGATTCCTTCTGCTCGTCACCGTCCGAGACCCGAGCGACCAGAGTGAAGCCTGCCGGAAGCTTCTCCGCGACCGATCGACGGATCAACAGGCCAGGACACTCTCCCTCGGCCCGCTGTCACTCGGAGCCGTACGGTCGTTGATCGAGAGGCTGGAGGTTGCGACGACCACCGATCTTCCGGAGAGGATTCACAGGCTGTCAGGCGGGAATGCCTTCCTCGCTCTCGAGCTGCTGCGCGACGCGGGGCCTCTGACGACGCTCGAGGCCGAGGATCTGGCTGGCGAGCTTCTGCAGTCGGATCGGGTGCGAAGCCTGCTGAAGACACGGCTGCAAGGCCTTGCCCCGAGCTCGATCCGACTCCTCGAGGCGATCTCCGTGCTGGGAAGAAACGCGACACCCGCCCATGCGGCGGACGCTGCAGGGCTGACCCTTCCGGCCGCGTCGGATGTTTCGGAAGAGCTCTATGCCCGCGGGATACTTCGTGACGTCGAAGAACAGCTCGAGTTCGCGCACGACATCACACGCGAGTTCGTGTACCAGAACCTCGGAGGGGTCCGTAGGGCCTCGCTTCACCTTTTCGTGGCCGAGGCTCTCGCGCGGGACGTTCAAGTGACCCTTCCGACTATCGCCCGCCACTTCCACCTCGGCGGTGATCGTGCTCGAGCTTTCGAGTACGGCATTCGCGCGGCCAAAGCGTCGATCGCCTCGTTCGGCCACGAGGAGGCGAAGTCGATGGCTTCTCTCGCTCTCTCACAAGCCGTCACCAACGGAGAGCGAGCGACTTCTCTCGGAATCCTCGGTCGGGCGGAGTTTGCCGTAGGGTCAATGCAGCAGGCCGAGAATCATCTCACGAGATTGCTGGATATTGAGCTTGAAACGACGCCGGTCGATCGCGCGACCACGAGACTTCTCATCGCCCGCGCCAGAATGGAGCGTTCGGATCGCGCAGGCGCTGCGAGGGCGCTGGAAGAACTCTCCCACACGATACCGACAATCTCCGAACCCGCTCAGCAGGTAGATATTGAGATCGAACGTCACGTGTTGGCTCTCAAGTTGGCCACCCGGTGGCACGACCCGGTATTGGCACGACAAACGGCGGAAGCGATTCGCACGCTATACTCGGAGAGCCGCACGATTACACACGAGGCGGCAACAACAGCTCTCTACGGACTGGCGGCGTTCGCGGCTTTTTTCGAGTCAGTGGACGAAGCAGCTTCTTTGATCAATGAGGCTGAAACGCGAGCACGATGCGATACACCGGAGTTGCTGCAGCGCACGCTTCTGCTGGCTGGTTTGGTGGAAGCCCGGCGAGCGAGATGGGAGCGAGCTGAGAGTCTGCTTAGTGAAGCGCTTTCAAGCGCTCTTCGGCGAAATCACGTTCTCGACGCCGGTATTGCGCGAAACAGCCTAGCCTATTGTGCTGTGGAGCGTGGTTTGTGGGATCGGGCCCATCAGCTCTGCAGCGAGAGCCTACAAACCTATGCGACTCTACCGGAAGGCACGTTTGTCAGAACTGCACCACTGACGAATCTCGCCGATGCGTTACTGTACCAAGGCCGGCCGCGCGAAGCGAAGGTGGTCTATGAGCGGGCGCTGGGCCACGTGTCCGATGACTACGTGTGGCAGCTACGGGCGAGTCTTGCTCTAGTAGCTCTCCAGCTCGGGGAGAGGCACGATGCGCGCTTCCACTGGAAAGCGATTAGGAACATAGATTCCGAGTCTCTAACGGGCGTGCAGGAGAGGTTCAAGGTGGAATGGCTTAGAGCTTTCGCTGTAGCCCAGACCGGGGTCCTCCACCAAGAAAGAAAGTGCACTGACGTGACAGCTCACCTTCGGAGGCTTGATCTTCCCGGATCTCTCAAGCTGTCTTGGCTCAATCTCCTTCTTTTTGGACAAGCCGGTGGTAACGATGAAAAGACGATCCTCGCTGACTTGAGAGGTGCAGGGATGGGCTGGTTCGCGCCATTCAGTCGCAGGTGGCACGCCGCAGCTACGGCTAATTCGGATCCGGGGGCGCTGGAAGTCTAGTGCCCGCTGACCTTGCGGAGCGGTTCGGATCGCTCTGAATCTTCTGGAGTGTCAGGTACCAGCTCCATATCTTCGAGTATTCCAGTCTCCAACGTAGCTTGCACAACATCCGGATCGAACTGGGTTTCCGTATTAGTCACCAGTTCGCGACGAATCTCTTCACGACCAAGGGCCGCCCGGTACGGTCGATCCGTGGCCATGGCGTCGATCGAATCAGAAACCATGATTATTCTGGCTCCGATCGGAATCGCACGGTTAGAGAGTCCCAGCGGATAGCCGCTGCCATCTAGCCACTCGTGGTGGTGGCGGATGCACTCGAGCACCTTCTTGTCCATTGATCGCACCGAGGACACAATCGCTACGCCCTTGTCCGGGTGGGCTCTAATAAGCTCACGCTGCGCAGGAGTTAAGGGGCCGGCCTGCCGGAGGATCTCCGAGTAGGCCATATCGATCTTCCCTATATCGTGTAGCAATGCCCCTGTTTCGATCAGTCCCACGAGCTTCCTGGGCAGGCCTAGTTTCTCGGCTATTCGGCGCGACCTTTCAGCTACACGGAGTGAATGGCCTGACGTGTAAGGGTCTCGAGCCTCGATTGTCTTAACCAGCACACGGAGCAAGTCGTTGTTCAGCTGCTGGAGCTCAACATTCACACCATAGCTATATCTGAGTCCGATTAGGGGCATTATTGCGAGAAGAACTGTCGGGGCTCCCCACAAGACATAGAAGACGGCGAAGAGGTAGGCGAGCGGGCTAATTGCGACGTCGAAAATGATCAAATGACCGGCAACATTTTGCCAGACCGCTGCGAATGGTCTGTCCTCGGATAGTGAGATTACGTAGACGACGGCGCACGCGTTTACCATGAAGTAGCCGACTACGCCAAGCAGGAAAGGCGGGAAGGTCGATCTGAACTGTATGGCTTCAAGGCTTGGGCTTCCTCCGAACCAGGCGAAGACAAGACCGGCGGCGGAAACCGCCAACAATCGTTGCGACGTATTGAAGAGCCACTTGTGAAACGGCTTTCCCCGGCCCCTTCGCTGTGATAGGAAGTGTCGGAACACGAACAGGACCGCTGTGACAATGAGCGCGTACGAAGGACCAATAAGGAGGACCGCACCGAGAAGCGGTATGAAATCAACCGAGGTAGTCGACCCGCCCTCTGTAATCCGGAAATCGAGTAGTGTGGAGAAGAGCCCAAGGGCCAGAAGCGTTCCCAGGGCCAGAAAGGCATCAGGGGTGATCGCTGGCGGATGGAGCACAAGAACGGCGACAACTGCCGCGAAGGCAGCGGCCGTCGTGACCGTTACAACGTGTCTTAGCTTTCTACTGAGCATCGTCCCAATAGAAGTCGCCCTCAATCCATGTCATCGATCACCAATCAAGAGATCCGGTCAGCAAAGCAAGAAGAAATAACATTCTCCTCCACCTCCTTTCGTGAGGAAGTCGCAACCGTTCCGCTAAGAGGTTGCGCTTCGTCTCCGCTCGGAGGTCCGCTCGGCTTGCTACTCGATGCAGAGATTGAGGGCGTTCGCTACTCCGTTGTCAGCAGAATGAGTCTATTCAGCCATCTCCTGTTTAGGCGGGACAATTGAAAGGCCTCTCAAAAGAGGACTCAGGACCCGCCGGCGCAAGGCAA
>JBDHFW010000052.1:0-14857 GCA_039590175.1 Gemmatimonadota bacterium
GAAGGCGACGGAGATGAGCAGAGGCCACTGCCAGTTCTCGAACGCGGGCCGCGCCCACGTCGGAGAGTTGAGCGCCAGGAAGGAGCCGAGCCTCGCGATCGTCAGGTTGACGCCAAACGCGAAGGAAAGCTCCTTCCCCTTGAACCACTTCGCGATCGCGGTGGTGACGGAGACGATGAGCGACTCGGCCCCGAGGCCGAAGATGAGCCGGCCGCTCGCCATCACGGCCAGAGAGCCGCTGACGACGGTGACGACGGCACCGACGAAACACAGAATGCCGAAGAGCAGCGTCGCCTTCTTGACGCCGATCCGGTCGATGATGATCCCGCCGATGAGCACCATCACGATGTTCGGGAAGCTGTAGATGGCGTTCAGTAGCCCGATATTGCTGTCCGAGAAGCCCAACTGCTCCTTGAGCAGGTCGGCGATAGGGCTGACGGCGTCGTAGACGTAGTAGTTGCCGAACATCGCCAGGCTGATCACCACCAGCACGATCCAGCGGTAGGGCGCCGGTGGCGGTGGCTTCAGCGAGCTGTCGGCGGGGTCGGCTTCGGTCATGTGGTCGGCCTTGTCAGGTGTGTCGTTCCGCGAATACCGGGATTTGCAGCGGCGGAAGCGCGGACTCGATTTGCTCGCGTTGCGACTCCAGCCAGGGAGGCAGAATCAGCGTTCCCCCGAGGCTCTCCAGCGCCTCGTCGCGCTGAAAGCCGGGCCCGTCCGTCGCCAGCTCGAAGAGGACCCCGCCCGGCTCCCTGAAGTAGACGGAGCGGAACCAGAAGCGGTCGATCGGCGCCGAGGGCCGAAGCCCCGCGTCGCTAACCGAGGCGCGCAGAGCCATCTCCTCGTCTTCATCCGCGACGCGCCAGGCCACGTGGTGAACGCCACCGGTGCCCCAGGCACCCCGGCTCCCCTCCGGCTGCTCCCTTGCTTCTATGATACGGCCCGAGCCGCCTCCGTCGACCGCCCACCGGTGCCAGCCGGCCTCTTCTCCTTGTACCTCGAAGCCCATTGACGCTTCGAGAGCCTCCGTCGTCGACGACAGCTCTCGCTCCAGCAGGCGGACGGCGTGGATGCCCCGAATCTGGTGCTCTGCCGGCACGGGTCCGGCCTGCCAGGCCGTCCAGGAACGCTCGTCCTCCGTTTCCACCAGAGCGAGTTCGAGACCGTGCGGATCCCGAAAAGGCAGCGTCGCCTCGCCGAAACGGGTCTCCGACTCTCCCCGAGCCACGCCGTGCGCCTCGAAGCGCGATTCCCAGTAGGGGAGGCTTCCGTCGGGAATCGCAAGCGGAACCTCCACGGCGAGGCCTACTCCGCGGCGGGCCGGCGCCATCTGCGGCCAGGGAAAGAAGGTGAGGTCGGTTCCGGGCGTCCCGACGCCATCGGCGTAGAAGAGGTGATAGGTGTCCGGAACGTCCTGGTTCACGGTCCTCTTCACGAGCCGCAGGCCGAGAACGCCGACGTAGAAGTCGAGGTTCTCCTGCGGGTGGCCGCAGATGGTCGTGACGTGGTGAACGCCGTGAACGGAGGACTTCAAGACGAACGGGCTATCCGCGAACCGCCATTACGGCCGCCAGCCCTCGTAGACGAGGTAGGCAGGCTTCCCTTCACTCTCGTCGCCGAGCCGCCTCATCTGGTCCGAGAGCCACTCGAGCCACTCGTCGAACTTCTCGTTACCCTGCTCGCGGCGGACGGCCTGCACCCACTCCCGCATTCGATCCCAGCAGGTCTGGGTGACGCCACCCATGAGCTCCCAGACCGTCTCCATGGGCACGATGCGGTGGTGGACCATGATCGCGACGGATTCGAGCGTGAGGCTGACGAGCATCGCCGCCTCTTCCAGCTCGGGCGAGCGTCGGAGCTCTTTCGCGGAACAGCCCTTAGGAAGCGAGACCACGAGCAGGAGCGCCCGGGCGAACTGGGGGTTCGTGAAGGAGCGGGCGAGTTCGATCGCCGCCGTCTCCCTCCGCTGCCGCTGGAACTCGCGGATCTGGACGACGGCGAAGGCCACACCGCCGATGACGATGAGCACGCCGATGATCTCCGCCAGGTTGCCCAGCGTGTTCAGATCCAGGCTCGCCGTGGTGTTCATCCTCCGCTCAGGCTATCAAGCTACAGGCTCGAGCATCCCGCACCCCGCGAGAACGGCCCAAAGCGCCTCGATGTCCGCCGCATCGTTGTAGATGTGGGGCGCCACACGAATCGCGTCCCCGCGGACGGAGACGAATACCTTCTGGGCGCAGAGCCGCGCCTGCAGCCCCTCCGGGTCGCAGCCCTCTGGGACGTGAAGTCCGAACAGATGTCCGACCGGCTCCGGCCCGTCGGGATCCCGCTCACCGGCGATCTCTTGGATCAACTCGCGGGTCAGCCCACGGCAGTACGTCTGGATGTTCTCCACCCCCCAATCAAGCAGCTGCTCGAGCGCCTCGATGAACATGGGGACCAGGATGAAGTTCGCCGCCTCACCCATGTCGTATCGGAGAGCCCCCGGGCGGTACAGCTCGCTCTGCTCCACGAGACCGGCAAAGTCCTCGCTTCCGACCCTGCCCATCCACGTCTCCTCGAGAGGCGCGCCGTCGTCGTACCGGGACCCGAAGTACGCCGCGCCGATGGTATACGGCCCGGTCAGCCACTTGTACGCCGCGCAGATCAGGGCATCAGGCTGGACGCGCTGCAGGTCGAACGGCATGGCGCCCACGGCCTGTGTGGCGTCCAGTATGAAGGCAGCCCCCATGTCCCGCGCGCGGGCCGAGATAACGTCCACATCGAACGGCGTTCCATCCGTCCAGTGCACGACACCCTGGGCCACAACCGCCGTGTCCCCGTCGATCGCCTCCAGGATCGCGTCGTTCCACGCCCTCGCGCAGCCTGGCCCGTCGATGGGCGGGCGAACGGCTCTGAACTCGGCCCCCACGGACTCGCACTTCCGGCGCCAGACATGAACGTTCGAGGGAAACTGATGGTGAACCGTGACGACGTTCTGCCCTCGTTCCACCGGGGTGTTTCGAGCCACGGCCGAAAGGCCGTAGGAGGCCGACGGAATGATCGCGACGCGCTCAGGATCCGGCGCGTTGATGAGGCGGGCAAAGAGCTCGCGCACACGATCACAGCCCGAGAAGAAGTCCTCGGTCTGGATGTCCGCGGGCACGGCCGCACGCCGGATCCCGGCTTCTCCCGCCGCCTGTACGCGCCTGGAGAGCGGAGACATGTAGGCGCAGTTCAGGTAATGGTAGTCCGACGGAAGCGAGAAGTCGCCTTTTCGAGAGCCTTCCATGGATTCCAACGTAGCCGGATCTCCCACTCGTCGGCTACGGCGGCCAGCCGAGCCGGGAACTGGTAGTCCGGGCCGGCTTGGCTAACGTGAGCGACAGCGATCGCGAGAATCGCGAAGGGTGACCAGCGGCCGCCTGCCGACGTCATTCCATTGAGGCTTCTCTTTCCATGCCGGCTAACGAGAAAGATACCATGACGCCAGGCGCAGGCTGGCGTGTCCAGATCTGGAAGGGAGGGGCAAGATGTGCTGGAAACGATCAGCCGCGGTCGCGGCGCTCGTCCTCCTGAGCGCGAACCCGGCTCTGGCTCAACGGCGACCCGATACGCACAAGGGCTTCTGGTTCAACGTGGGCGGCGGCGCCGGTTGGCTGGAGGGCTCGTCCGGCGGAGCGTTCTACGTGCGTATGGGCGGCACGCCCAACCGGAAGGCGCTGTTCGGCGGCGAGGTCGTCACCTGGTTCCGCGATGGCGCCTCTACCACGAACATCGCGGCCACCGGGCTTATCTACCCGTTCTACGAGACCACCGGGAAGCCCGGCCATGACCTCTTCTTCAGGGGGTCCTTCGGGCTGGCCGCCACCGACGGCGGAAGAACGGGGCTCGGCTTGATGTTCGGGACGGGGTACGACCTGAGGCTGGCCAACAACCTCTACGTGACCCCCAACTTCGACATTATGGTCCAGGTCTTCGACGGCGGCACGTTGACGACGTTCCTCATCACGCTCGGCCTCGGATTCCACTAGGTTCGCCGGCGGCGAAGCCGACGACGAAGGGCGTGACTTCAGCGAGGTGTGAGGCCCGCCGCAAGGGCTAGGCCTTAGCTCCGGTCAGACCGGATGCCGGGCGCGTCGCCCCGAGCTCCGCCGGTGGCTTCACCTCGACGCTGATGTCGATCCCCTGTTTTACGCTCTGCGAGACGATGCAGAAGTCCTGAAAGACGTCGATGCAGCGGCGCAGGCGCGGCCAGTCTTCGGACGACACCTCCGGATGGATCTCCACTTCGATCGCGCCGACCCTCACCCGGCCGTTCTCGTTCCGGACCAGCTTGGTCCGCACCTCGGTCCGCATTCCGTCGACCGTGACGCGCGCCTTCCGAAAGCAGAAGAGGGCGCTCGCGCTGAGGCAGTTTGCGACCGCCGCGGCCAACAGGCGCGTCGCGTTGGGGCCTTCGTCTTCTCCCACCGGCTCAGGTTCGTCCATCAGCAACGGCGGAAGGCCTTGTCGTCCGAAATCGACCAGGAACTGCATGCCCTGCTGCAACTCCATCGTCAGCTCGAAGCCGCGCTCGTCCATCCTGTCCTCCGGCAGAAGAAGAACCCCGTCTCTCTACCGCTTGAGTGACATGGCGCGGGGAATCGGTTACCACTTCGAACGGCCGATGGTCGCACTGGCCGCCCGCTCCGCCGGTCGGCGGCCACATACTCGTCCGACCGAGAGGATGGGACCAGGCGATCTGGAAGGGGTTTCAGCCGGAAGAGGCCGGTTCTCGGATCAGCACTCCGTCAGGAGCTCATGGCGGAGCCGGACGTGGGCCAGCCGCTCCGCGAGCGTAGGATCCTTAACGAACGCAGTATATTCACCCACGACGTAGTGATAGGACATGCGGCTTCTGATGTCCGCCTGTTCGGACGAGAAGCCCATGTCCAGAAAGAGCTGCCGGCAGTGGGCGAGCCGCCGCTCGTCCACTCGCCGCACGATTTTGGCCGCTCGCTCATCGTAGAGCGCCCAGGCCCGGACGGCGGCATCGTACCGATTGATCTCCTCGTTGACGATGTGCTCGAGGAGGGCGAGAAGCTGTCTCTGAGGCTCACCCTCTGTGTGCGCGAGGTGGGCGCCGATCTTGTCGGTCATCTCCGTCTCCCAGTACTCCAGAAGATCGTCGAGAAACTCGCCGCGGTCCTTGAAGTGCCAGTAGAAGCTGCCCTTGGTGACCCCGAGCAACCGCGCCATTGGCTCCACCCGCACCGCGCCGATACCGCAGTTGCGCAGCGTCTCGATCCCTTGCATGAGCCAGTCGTAGCGGTCCAGCCTTCTGAGCGCCGTGCTAGCAGTTGCCACTAACAGCCTCCACCGTGTCTCTTCGGGGTCGGGATCAACGCTACGCGTAAATGACCGTACTGGACGCCATACCATTGTGTATGATACACAAGTGTATGTCACGGAGTACGGAAGTTCAACTTTGGAGGATTCTTAGGCGAGTCAGCTCGGTGGTTGGCAGGACTGCTGGATCGCTATGATCTGCTGCGCGATGAGCTCCCGCTCATCCGGCCCCCAGCGACACACACCGTCGACGCCGACGATCATCGAATAGGCGAGCGTGGCAGAGGGCTCTGCGCACTCCCCGCAGCCGAAGTGCCGGAAGAACCTCGTCAACATCTCCAACCGGGCTGCGTCGACCTCGCAAACCGCACGCAACGCGGCTTCGTCCGTCTGCGCCCAGGCGCGCATCGCACCATCGTAGCGCATCCTCCCCATGTTCGGGATGTAGTCGCAGACGACCTTCCGCACCCAGCCCTCCACCGTCGGCTCCCACTCGACTATGACCTCGAACGGCGTGGGCGCGAATAGGTGCATCCAGTAGGTCGGCAGCTCCTCGATGAAGGCGCCCAGGTTGTCGAAGTGGTGATAGAACGAGCCACGCGTGACGCCCAGTCGGCGTGCGATCTTGTCGACGGCGAGCCCGCCGGGACCATGCTCACGCAGCTGCTCCAGGGCGGCCGTGAGCCACGTCTCCCGGGTCTGTGTCGCCGCTTTGGTGGCCATGGTCGACGCTCGCATACCTTCGCCGGCACGGGTTCACCGGTAGATAATCACTCGGGTGTCCGGCTGCTGAAGAATATCGTGGCGCCGTCCCTTCGCACACCTGCCGACGACATAGCGGCCGAACTGGCGATCGAACGCGCCGCCGACTAACCTCCGCCCGACGTCGTCCATCGGCACCTCGAATCCGTTCTCGGAGCGTCCCATGTGGTCTGAGCCGCACGCCCTCGCATCGTTCCTAGCCTCGCGAGCCCAGGTCCTGGCGGCCCTCGCTCTGACTCTGAGCCTGGCGGTTCCCGACGACACATGGGCTCAGGTTCCGGACGCCGGCCCCGACACGGTGAGGGCCGGGCAGTTCGACTACGGAAAGATGTGGACGTTCGAGTATCCGCCCGCCGACTACTTCAGCGAGACGTACGGCTTCAGGGCGGATGACTCGTGGTTCGAGCGCGCCCGTCTGTCGGTGCTTCGCATCCCCGGCTGCTCGGCGTCGTTCGTGTCGCCGAACGGCCTCGTCGCGACCAACCACCACTGCGTGCGCGGCGCCGTCAGCAGAACGAGCCGGGCGGGCGAGAATCTGCTGGACCGCGGCTTCTACGCCGCGACGCTGGAGGATGAGCGGCCGATCGAGCGCTTCTACGCTGACCAGTTGATCGCCATCGAGGACGTGACCGACGAGGTCCTCCAGGCGCTGGGCGTGGCCGCCGAGGAACGGCGCGGGCAGGCACGGGCAGAGGCGTTCGACCGAATCAGGGAGCGAGGCCGCCAAGCCTACTCCGCTCGAGGCGACTCGATCTGGGTGCAGGTCGTCTCCCTTTACAACGGCGGGCGACACTCGGCGTACGTGTTTCGGCGCTTCACCGACGTGCGCCTCGTTCAGGCCGTCGAGCTGGAGCTGGGTTTCTTCGGGGGGGATCCGGACAACTTCACCTATCCCCGATATGCGCTCGACTTCGCGTTCCTTCGGGTCTACGAAGACGGTGTCCCGTACCGACCCGAGCACCATTTCGGGTGGAGCGCGGCAGGGGTGGAGGAGGGGGACGTCGTTTTTGTGATCGGCAACCCGGGGCAGACCAATCGGCTCCGGACGATAGCGCAGCTGGAGTACCAGCAGAGCGTCCAGGTTCCGGCGTTGATCGGCTTCCTGGAGAGCCGGCTCGAGGCGCTGGACGCGTACCGCACCGCCGATCCGGCCGAGGCCGAGGCGCTGGGAATCCGCAACCGGATGTTCAGTCTCTCCAACTCGCTCAAGGCCTCTACGGGCCGCCTCGAGGCGCTCGAAGATCCCGGAATCATGGCACGGAAGCGGGACGCGGAGCGGCAGCTGCGCGATTCCCTGAGTGCGGATCCGGAGCTGGCGGCACGGCACGGCGGGTTGTTCGACCGGCTGGAGGAGATCCAAGCGGAGAAGGCCGGTTACGCGGCGGCGTTCGCGGCCTTCCTGGCGCAAACAAACCAGTTGTACGCCTCGGCGACCATGCGACGGGCTCTCGCGGCCGACGCTTTGCTCCAGGCGCGGGCGGACGGAGCTCCCCCGGATACCCTGGAACTGCTCCGGCTGGAGCTGGAGCGCATCGGCGATCATCCCGCGGACCTGGAGAGGCGGCTTCTCGCCGCGCGCTTCGCTGACTTCGAGCGCTACTTCGGCCCGGGCCACGAGATCACGGGCGCCGCACTCCAGGGCGCGGCGCCCGAGGCTGCGGCCTCCGCACTCCTCGCCGCCTCGGTTCTGAGCGACTCTGCGGCCGCGGCGGCCGCGATCGCGGCCGGCGGGCCGAGTTCGGCGGAAGAACCGGCCCTGCGGCTCATCGCCGCCACCCTCCCGGTCACACGGAGATACCGCGCGGAGTACGGGCGGCTTACGGCGGAAGAGGCCGAGCTGGAGGCTGAGCTGGGACGAGCCCGCTTCGCCGTCTACGGCCGGAGCGTGCCCCCGGACGGGACCTTCTCGCCGCGAATCACGGACGGCCGCGTGCGAGGCTACGAGTACAACGGCACCCTGGCGCCGCCGTATACGACCTTCTACGGCCTGTACGACCGGCATATCAGCAACCCGGGCAACGTCGAATGGGCGCTTCCCCCCAGCTGGAGCGAACCACCGCCGGGTCTGGATCTGGGGACGCCGCTCAATTTCGTCTCGACGGCGGACACCTACGGCGGAAACTCCGGCTCGCCCGCCGTCACGGCGGACCAGGCCCTCGTCGGTCTGAACTTCGACCGGAACATCCAGGGCCTCTCGCGCGACTTCATCTACCTGCCGGAGCGAGGGCGGAACGTCATGGTCGATGTCCGGGCGATCCGTGCGGCGCTCGATCAGGTTTACGATGCGGATCGCCTCGTCCAAGAGCTCCTGACCGGAAGGCTGTTCGAGACGGAGGCGGAGGCCGACGCGGCGGCGGATTCCAGCTAGTTCTCCCCCTTCCAGCCGGGCCAGGCGTCCTGCAGCGTCGTGCGCGGACCGCGGCCGACGTGGATCGTCAGGTCCCGCTGCTCGTTTACCGCGTAGGGGTGCGTGACGTGGCCCGCCGCCGCCACGCTCTCGAAGTAGTCCCTGAGATCCTCCTCCGAGAAGCCGTGCAGGATCATCACCTCGCCCGGTAGCTCCCCGGGACCGAAGAACCAGTACGAGCCCACGAAGGCTCTCGCCTTCGGAAGACCGTACCCGGGTCCGTAGACGTCGATGGCTCCGGCCTCACCATAGTTCGACGCCAGGATCACGGTGCGGCGCCTGTCCGCGGGCGTAAGGGCATCGTAGACGCGAGCGATCTCGTGGACCTGCTCCCTCCAGTTCAACATGTCCGCGTAGTCCTGGGGAATCCGCTCCCGCGCCCCCACGTTGGTGACGGCCGCGCTCTGAAGGCCGATCGTCACGAGGTAGCGCTCCATCGTCTCGGGCTTCAGGACGGGCAGGCCCATCGGCAGCAGCACGATCAGGTAGGTGGCCATCGTCCCGACGAGCCCCCAGCGGACGACCGGCCCCCACCGCGGCGCTTTGATTCGCGCTATCATCGCCGCGCCGGCACCGAAGAGAACGGGATAGACGGGGCCCGCGTAGTAGCTCTTCCCGTGAAGCAGGATGAGGGTGGCGAAGGCGAGGATCGCCGTCCAGCCGGCGAGACGATAGCGGCGCCCTAGCCGGCCTAAGCCGAGACCCGCGGCCCCCACCACGGCGATCGCGAAGCCGGCGAGCATGCGCGGCTGGTCCAGGAGGAACGCGACTGCGGACACCCGGGCCAGTTGGGCGCTCCGAAGATCCTCCATCTGCGTCAGCACGGGAAAGCCGAGGTTGATCTGTCCGATGATCGAGGGGCTCCCGATCACGAATGCCAGGATGCCGGCGGCCCATGGCCAGGGCGTGGCCAGCCAGCGCCGCTCCCTGGTCACGATGAGCGCGACGAGCGTAGCGAAGCCGAAGACAAGCAGGCTGAACTTGGCCAGCAGACCGAAACCCGCGGCCGCGCCGTAAGCGAGCCACCAGCGCGGGTCGCGGGTCGTGCCGAGGCGGAGGAGGGCAAAGAGGGCCAGGCTCCAGAAGAGCTGGTCGATGACCACGGGTTGAAAGAGGTTCCCCGACCTCAGGAACAGGGTGCTCGCCAGCACGGAGAAGGCCGCGAGCCCCTGGGCGAAGCGACCGCCACCGAGCTCTCTGGCCGCGAGGGCGGCGATCAGCAGCAGTGCCGTGCTCATGAGCGCCGGGGGCAAACGTAGCGCCGCGAGAGAATCTCCAAGAAGAAACCGGGTGGTCTCGGAGAGCATCGCGATGAACGGAGGGAAGTCCATGTGCCACAACCGCAGGTGCTCCCCCATGGCCATGTAGAGGAACTCGTCCCGGTGGAACTCGTAGGGTCCGAACAGGTTGGTGCCGGCATGGAGAAGGAGCTTCGCTGCCGCGAGTGGGCCGACTATCCCCCACGCGATCGCCGGCCGAGGCGGTTCGCCCTCCCGCGAGCTACTTGGCGTGCCCGGCGATGTGCTCTCCGACGAGGATCTTGCTGATCTCCTCGAGCTGGATCTGGTTTGTGCCCTCGTAGATCTGGGTGATCTTCGCATCGCGCATGAACTTCTCGATCGGGTAGTCCCGCATGTAACCGGACCCTCCGAACACCTGCACGGCGTCGGTCGTCACCTGCATGGCCACATCCGATGCGAAGAGCTTGGACATCGCTGAGTAGATAGTGGGACGGCTCCTGGGGTTGGAATCGATGTAGCGGGCCGTCGCGTAGATCAGGGCGCGGGCCGCCTCCACCTTAGTGGCCATGTCGGCCAGCAGGAACCTGAGGCCCTGAAAGGCGGAAACCCTCGAGCCGAACTGTTTGCGCTCGCACGCCCAGTCGACGGCCAGGTCGAGCGCTCCCTGGGCCATCCCCAGCGCCTGCGCCGCGACGCCTGGCCGCGAAGCGTCGAAGGTCCGCATCGCCGTGATGAAGCCCGTGCCCTCGCGGCCGATCAGGTTCTCGGCAGGGACGCGGCAGTCCTCGAAGACGAGCTCGCGCGTGGCCGAGGCCCGAATCCCCATCTTGTCTTCCGTCTTGCCGAAGCTGAAGCCGGGGGTTCCCTTCTCGACGACGAGCGTGCTCGCCCCGCGCGGTCCCTTGTCGGGGTTCGTGAGCGCGATCACCGTGTAGATCTCCGCTTCACCGCCGTTGGTGATCCACTGCTTGAGTCCGTTGAGCACGTAGTGATCGCCGTCCCGGATCGCGGTCGTGCGAATCCCGCTGGCGTCGGACCCGGCCTGCGGCTCGGTGAGGGCGAAGCCGGCGAGACGCCGACCGGCAGCTATGTCCGGGAGGAAGCGCTGCTTCTGTTCCTCGCTTCCGCTAAGAAGGATCGGCATGGCGCCCAGCGCCGTGCTGGCGAAAGCCAGCGCGATCCCACCGCAGGCTTTCGAGAACTCCTCGGTCACCAGGACGAGGTTCATGGTCGCCGTCTCATCGCCGAGGCCGCCGTACTTCTCATCGATGAAGACGCCGAACAGGTCGGCCTGGGCCATCTTCTCGACGATCGGCCACGGAAAACCGCCCGTGCGGTCGTACTCGGCAGCGACCGGTCGGATCTCGTTGTCGGCGATCGCGCGCGCCAGCTCGCGGATCGCCTCCTGTTCCTCCGTGAGGAAGTAATCCATCATGTCGAGGATCTCACGCGGGGTCCGACCAAAGCAGGGGGTGCTGAACCCAGATCTCGCCCTTCTTGAACAGAACGCGGGCGAGATGCTCTGGAGCGGCGTCTTCGAAGGAGCTCACATCCAGCCAGCCGCGCAGGCTTCGCGGCTCGGCGAGGGCCTGCAGCCGCTCGATGAGGAGCACGGCATCAAGGTTCACCTCGCTCAATGCGACTTGTACGGTTCCGCCGGAAGGAGCGGCCTCGGCTCTGAAATCGCCCTCGGGGTAGAGACCCTCGAAGGTGTCCGCCAGATCCTGAAGCGCGCTCGCCGCGGTCGTCGGATCGGCGGCACCGAGCTCGATGCTACCGTTAAGCCGCTGCTCGAACGATTCGATCGCGATCTCGTGACCGTCGGAGTAGGGCCGCTGCAGAGCGCCATCGTATCCCGGATGCGCCCAGCGGATGTGAAGGGCGCCACCGGCTGTCACCCGCAGGCGAACCAACTGCTCCGTTTCCTCGGTACGAACGAAGAGATCGCCACCAGGGATCTGGGTCTGAAGATCGTAGGGGACCTCATCCAGAATTCGAACCAGCTCGCTGGCGGTCGCAGCGAGGACTGGAGCGTCGGTCGGTTGGACGTGGCGGACCAGGACAGCGCCTGATTCGGGATCGTACTCGAGCCACTCTCCGGGGATCGAGGCGAGACGAGCTCGTGCTTCGCTCGGAAGCTCGCCCAGATCGACACGACCATGGCAGCGGGAAACGATGGACATGAACCGACTCCGATCTGAGTGGGTGTCTCGACGGCCTCCGACGCGAGAGCGGCAAGCGTCGGCGCACTACGAAACGCTAAACGAGCCTAGCAGGCCAGGGAAGGTACGTCAGTCGGGAGCATCTCGGCTAAGCCTGTGGTGAAAAACCGTATCTGCCGGTAGGATTAAACGGCCTGACCACGTGCCAGAAAGAGCCGGTACCCGCGCTCCCGTGAAACGATCGCTGACTCTGAACGGCCTATCCTGGCCTCGATTCCTGAGCTTCGCCTCGGGGATCGGGATGGCCGCGTTCTCGCTTCTCACGGTCGAGCACTACTTCGCGGCCAACTACCCCTCCGGGATCTTCGAGGGCTCATTCTGCGACATCAGCGCCTTCTTCAACTGCGATTCCTCGGCCTACTCCCCGATCTCGGTGCTTTGGGGCGTCCCCGTGGGCTTTTTCGGTCTCATCCTCGGCGGGCTGGTCGCGCTCGGCGCGGTCTTTCCCACCGAGAGCTTCGAACGCACGAACAAGACGCTGTCACTACTCAACATCCTCGGCGTATTCGCGCTCCTGGTCTACTCGGTCGTCTTCCTCGGGAGCCTCTGCCTGCTCTGCAGCGGCTTCTACGCGTTCGCGCTGCTGAGCTACCTGCTTTTCTGGCGTTACGGGCTGGAGCGCGACGGGGATCTCCGCCGACGTTGGCTCTCGCCTTCGGTCAAGCTGCTCGCCACAGCCTTCGTGATCGCCGCCATGGGTGCCTGGGGCGTCGCCGAGTACCACGAGGCGCGGAAGGAGGCCCAGTCCGGGGGCGCCGCCGCGCGAGCGGTCGAGCAGTTTTACGGCCTCGAACCCGTGCCCTGGCCCAGCTTCATATCGCCGTTCTGGACAGCTCGATCCGCGGAGCGCTTCGATGACGCCCCGATCCGGATCGTCGAGTACGCCGACCTGCTCTGCTCGGATTGTCGCTTCCTGGCGGAGCAACTAGCCAAGCTCAAAGCGGAGTTCGCGGGCAAGCTGAACATCGCCTTCCAGTTTTTCCCCCTGGAGGCCCGCTGCAACGACGTCGTGGAGAAGGATCTCCATCCCGGAGCCTGCGAGCTGTCCTACGTGGCCGCCCATGATTCCGATCTCTTCCTCGAGATCCACGACGAGATCTTCGCGAACTTCCGGACCGCCAAGGAAAGCGCCGAGTGGAGGCGTGAGCTGGGCCGAAGGCATGGCGTCGAAGCGGCGGTAGAGGACTCCGCGACGCACGCACTCGTGCAGCGGATGATCGAGACGGGGCGGGAGTACGGGAGGACTTCGGCGGAGTTCGCCCACGGCATCCGGTCGACCCCGACGATGATCATCAACAACCGCATGATCATCGGGACCCTGCCCTACGAGCAGCTTCGCGCGATCTTTCAGGCCCTGGTGGATGAGGCGGAGGGTAGGGATCGACGCTTCATGGAGAACTGGGAGGAGACGGGCTGAGAGTCCGCTTGGCCGCCTCGCGCTCCACCCGCTCCGCAAGTTGATCCAGGAGGTCCTGCAGCTGTCTCCGGCGCTTGTGGACGTGAGCGGCGAAAAAACCTCGCGCACCGAGGTAGGAGGCGCCGATGATGATCACGGGAAAGGTGATCGCGAACGCCAGCGAGCCGAGCGCCCCTCCCAGCCCGGCTCCGACACCGAGTCCGACACCTCCCCCGACCCCTCCCATCAGGCCGCCGTAAAGCCCCCCGGCGAAGCCGGAGAGACGCTCCTCGATCCGGATCAGGGTCTCGCCGTCGCGGACCGTGATGAGGATCTGTTGGGAGGAGGTGTTCGTGTCGGAGCGGGAGCTCCAGGTCAGGGTCTTTCCCACCGCGCTGGCGTTCCCCTGACCGACCGTGGCGGCCTGCATCAGCGGGACTAGCTCCTCGAACCTGGACTCCGGGAATTCGCCGGGGATCGTACGCTCGAGCACGAAGGCCAGAGGGCCGCCGAGGACCTTTTCCCAGAGACCGGAGCCGGCTCCGACCTCCAGCTCGGCGGCCGCACGACGCAGGTAGGCCGGGTCGATCCCCACCTCCGAGGCCACTTCCTGCAGCTCGGCGAGCGTGAGCCCTGTCGGATCCGCCGCGGATGGCTCCGAGCGCTGGAACTCGGTCGCCCGGCGGAGGATGAGACCGACCTCTTTCTCGGAATACCGTCGAGAAGAGCGCTCGTCCCCCGGCATGACGTTCGGGCCTACCCCGCGCCCCGTCTCAGACCCTGGAGCCGCTCGGCCGAACCGTGCGCATCAGAGCGGCCAACACCACGGCGATGAGGATCAGGGCCGGCACGTCCCCCATGAGGTTCGGTCGCTCCACGGGGTCGCGCAGCGCCTGAGCCAGCATTATCAGGCCATGGATCAGGCTGGACCACACGGTGAACCAGATGAGGCTGCGGTGCTCGGCCGGGTCACGCGAGGCGATGATGAGGAAGATGCCGAGCACGGCGTAGACGCCGATGACCATCTGCTCGTACTCCGACTGGCGGGGCTCCCACATGAAGCCGGCCGGCCAGATCATGGTCAACGGGAGGAGGCCGACGAGGAAGATGAGGCCCACGATGAGCAGGGCGATTCGAAGCGGCTTGTCCTGATTCATGGCGTAACTCCTGACTGGCTGGGCCTTCAACCTTGCTGCGCGAAGATCTCGTCGAGGCGGCGCTGTGCGGCCTGCACGCGCAGCTGGAGCTCGGGATCGGCCTCCTTCCAGAGCTCCACGAAGCGGGCGTAGTACCCGGACGCCTTCTCCCATTCTTCGCGCTCGTCGTAGAGCTGACCCAAGCGTTCCAGGGCTGGGGCGAGCGCGAACGGATCGGTCAGCCAGGGGGCGATCCAAGGTGTGTTCGTGTAGCGCTCGTAGGTCGCGACCGCGGAATCGACCTGGCCCGCCAGGTCGTAGGCCCGGGCGAGCTCGAAGACGCCACAGAGCCGACAGAGTCCCTGGGTAAGGCCTCGAAAGTA
>JBDHFW010000053.1:0-17471 GCA_039590175.1 Gemmatimonadota bacterium
CGAGCTCAGGAACCGGTCGCGCAATCCCATGGTCCTGTTCCAGGCCATCAAGAAGAACTGGGATGCCGATCACCGGCCGCTGCAGTGGGAGGACCGGTCGTACGCGCCGGACGATCTCTTCCGGAAGCGGCATCTGCGGGCGCAGGTCGAGAAGGCCGTGGAGGAGCTGCCGGAGCATCACCGCGTCGTCTTTGTCCTGCGTGAGATGGAGGGCAAGACGTACGAGGAGATCTCGGAGATCACGGGCGTGACGCTGGGGACCGTGAAATCCCGCCTCAACCGCGCAAGGAACAAGTTCGCTCAGATCGTCGCGCCCATGCTCGAGTAGCCGGCGAGCGGCGGCCGACGACATCGCGACACGCACGGAAGGGCGGCCCTCGAGGCCGCCCTTTTCTGTTGGGAACCCCCCCTGCCCAAACGAGTAGAAATCGCCGGTTCCCAAAGCGTAGACGGGCCTTCAGGTTCGCGTCGGAAGCGTGAACGGCTGTCCGGATGGTACCGTTGCCCGGGAGAGGGTTGCTCGTGATGGACTGTGGGGAGTTTCTCAAAGGTTACTCCGACTACTCAGATGGTCTTCGGACGCCCGAACAACTTCGGGATTTCGACTTCCACCTCCGAGAATGTCCGACCTGCGCGCGATACCATCGCGTGGTCAGACAGGGGATCAATCTGTTCCGAGAGCTTCCGCGACCCGACGCCTCGCCCGATTTTCTCCCTCGCCTGCGGCACCGCCTCTACCACATCGACGACCACACGGTGTTGGGCTCTCGACTCGGCGGCGGCGCCGCGCTGGTCGCGATGGCCGCGGTGGGGCTGCTTGCCGTCGTCTGGCTCCCGTTCGCGAGCAGGATTCCGGTCGAGATCGAGCTCGCGCCGGTGGCGGTGACCGTCCCGGCGCCCAGCGCTGAGGTTCCTTCCCTGTTCAGTCCCGGGCCGTTCGTGACCCCGGTGATCTACGAGGGGATGTGGGTCGGGGGCGCCGTCCCCTCCATCTGGGAGCGCCGGTCGGGATCCGAAGATCTTTTCGAGCCCCTCGTGCAGACCGGGTCGTCTGCGCCGGAGAGCGATCCGTCACGCTAGACGCTCCGTCGGAAGTCCCGGGTCGTCGGATACGATTACGACCGCCCATCACTCATAACGCAGACCGAAGCACCGATGGCTCTGCCACCGGATAACCAACTGCAGCAGGCGCTGAGCCGCGGCGACGTGCGTCGACCAGGGAGTTCAACCTCGACCGGTTTCGTGCGGACGACGTGGATCCGGAGACGCTCGCGGCCGCGCTGCACACTCCACCCATGTTGGGCGATCGGCGCGTGGTTCTGCTCGTGGAAGCTCAGGAGCTCGGCACCGCGGCGGCCAAGGTCGTCGAGACCGTGCTCGACGCTCTCCCGCGTCAGCTCACCTTCGTGATCACGGCCGGGCCCTCATCCGGGAAGGCCGAGAAGACCATGAAGGGATTCGCCAGGCGGTGCCGAAGCTTCGAGTGGCGGGTCCCTCGTGAGGATGCGTTGCCCGGGTGGCTTCTGGATCAGGCCAGAGGACGGCACGGATACGAGTTGTCCGAGCGAGCTGCGCAAGCGGTGGCCGACGCGATCGGACCGGAGCTCGGCCTGTTGGAGAGCGAGCTGGAGAAGCTCTCGCACGCCGCAGAGGGCGGTCGCGTATCGCTGGAAGCGGTCCACCGCCTGGTGCCCAACGTGCGCCAGGTAAACCGCTGGGAGTGGCTGGATCAAGTCGCTGCGCGCCGATACGAGGGCGCACTCGCTTCGCTACCCGCTCTGCTGTCGGACAGCCGTGAGAGCGCCGTCGGGCTGCTGGCGGCCATGATCGACCAACACATCTGCCTCGGCATCGCCATCGAGGGCGGCGTCGGCCTGCTCGGCAGCGCGCTGAGCGAGGCCGGCAAGCCCTACCTCAAGTGGAAGGCGCGGATCTACGCTCAACAGGCGCGGGCATGGGAAGCGGAGAAGCTCGAACGAGCCCTCCAGCTGATGAGAGACGCCGACTGGCACTCCAAGTCGGGCATAGGCGACCGCGCGGCTCTCGAGGAGCTTCTGCTGTCTCTTCGCCTCGAACTCGGACAGGCCGCGTGAAGCCCGGCGCCCTCGTCCTCGCGGCGAGCACCCTGTGGATCGTCAGCGCCGGCGACGCAGGTGCTCAGACCGCGGGCTCGGGCACCTCGGAGCTCGACAGGGTGCAGGCGCTGGCGGACTCGGGGCGCACGGACGAGGCCCGGGCGTCCCTGGGCGCCTGGTACGGCGAGACCCAGGCGCCGGGGCCCGTCGAGCTCTCCCGGGCGCGTCTGTTGAGGGCGAGCCTCGCCTCCGATCCGGATTCCGCCGAGCTGGATTACGTGTGGGTGGCGATCGAGGGCGATGCCGCGCACGCGCCCGAGGCGTTCCTGCGGCTCGCCCAGCTCCGGCTGCTTCGGGGCGAACCCGAGAGGGCGCTCGCCGACCTGGAGCGCCTGCGGTCCAGCCATCCCACAGACCCGCGCATCGGTGAATCCTGGCTATGGACGGGCCATGCTCACGAGGCTCTCGGCGAGCTGGAGGCGGCGTGCGCCGCGTGGAGGCGTGCAGAGCCCGTGGATTCGGTGACCCGCCCGGCCGTTGCGGAGGCTCTAAGAGCCTGCGAGGAAGGCGGCGCCGTATTCGCCGTACAGGTCGGGGCGTTCGGCGAGACCTCCGGCGCCGAGACGATCCGTCGCCGGTTGGAGAGCGCGGGCTTCGAGGCCTACGTGGTTACGAGCGCCGACGACGGCCTGCACCGCGTGCGGATCGGCCGGTTCATGCACCTCACGTCGGCTGCCCTCTATGCGGAGCGCGTGCGCCGAAGCGGATTCGAGGCCGTGGTCGTCCTGACCGGCCCGGCTTCCGGCTAGTCGGGAACGAGACGACCGTGCCTCCGCAGAGCCCAGGTACCGCCGCCCACACGCCGCTGATCAGGCAATACCTGGACATCAAGTCACGCCACCCCGAATCGATCCTCTTCTTCCGGGTCGGAGACTTCTACGAGATGTTCTTCGAAGATGCCGAGGAGGGCAGCCGGCTGCTGGGCATCACGCTGACCAGCCGGAACAACGGGGCGAGCGCCGACGTGCCGCTGGCCGGCGTTCCCGCGAAGGCTGTCGATGACTACCTCCCGAAGCTCGTGAGCCTCGGAAGGAGCGTCGCCGTGTGCGATCAGGTCGAAGACGCCGCTGAGGCAGAGGGACTGGTGCGCCGCGAAGTCGTCGCGGTCATCACCCCCGGCACGGCGATCGAGGATGTCCTCCTGGACGCGCGGCGCAACAACTTCGTCGTCTGTGTTGCGGGCACGGACCCTCTGGGGATCGCCGTGGCGGATCTGTCTACCGGCGAATTCGATCTTCAAGAGTGCTCCCCCCGCGAGCTGCCGGACGCGATCGCGCGCCTGGAGCCGGCCGAGCTGCTCGTGGACTCCGACAGAGAGGCGGTTCCCGAAGGGGGATGGACCGTGACGCGCCGGGAGGGCTGGCGTTTCAATCCCGATTTCGGAGAGGAGGCGCTTCGCCGGCGCTTCTCCGTCGCCAGCAGCGAGGGCTTCGGCCTCGCACCGGCCTTGGACCGACACCTGGTGTCGGCTGCCGGAGCGCTCGTCGCCTATCTCGAGGAGGTGCGGCCCTCGGGTCTGGGACATCTGCGCGTTCCGAAGGTCGAGCGATCGGGTCGCGCGATGCATCTGGACGAGATGACGCGCCGGAACCTGGAGCTCGTCGAGCCGCTCCGAACCGACGGGGGGGCGACTCTGCTGGACGTGCTCGACCGGACTCGGACGGCCATGGGGGCGCGCCTGCTGCGCCGCTGGCTTCTCCGTCCCCTGCTCGATCCGGCTCGGATCGCCGTGCGCCAGGACGCCGTGGCGACGCTGGTCGAGGACCCGGAGCTCCGTGGCTCGCTGCGGGCGAGGCTCGGAAGGGTCCGCGACCTCGAGCGCTCGGCCACGCGCGTCTCTGCCGGCCGGGCGGCCCCCCGGGAGCTCCTTGGCTTCGGCCAGTCACTCGGGGAGCTGCCGCACCTCAGCGAGCTGGGGAACGGCCGAGAGGGGAGAATCGGGAAGCTGTGCGGGAGCCTGGACGTGCTCGACGACCTCCGCGATCTCGTGGAGCGGGCGATCGCGCGCGAGGCGCCGGCCGCCCTGGCCGATGGGGGCGTCATCCGATCGGGGTATTCGGCCGAACTGGACGAGCTGCGAAGCCTACGGTCGGGGGCCGTGGAATGGATCGCCTCCTTGCAGGAGCGGGAACGGCGGCGAACGGGCGTCCGGGCCCTGAAGATCGGACACAACAAGGTGTTCGGATACTACCTGGAGGTCACGCGCCCGAACCTGGATCGAGTCCCCGAAGACTACCAGCGCAAGCAGACCCTCACCGGCTCAGAGCGCTTCGTGACGCCGGAGCTGAAGGAGTGGGAAGAGAAGATCGTCGACGCGGACGTGAGGATCGGCGAGCTGGAGTCGCGCCTCTACCGCGAGGTGCGGGATGCGATCGCGGCGCGGGTCGAGAGGATCCAACAGGCCGCGCACCGTGTGGCTGAGCTGGACGTGTTGGCCGCTCTGGCCTCGGTAGCGGCGCGGGGCGGTTACTGCCGCCCGGAAGTCGTCGAGGAGTTTGGCCTCGAGATCCGCGGCGGTCGGCATCCGGTCGTCGAGACGATGATGCCGCGTGAAGAGTTCATTCCGAACGATGTCGCGCTGGACCGCCAGGGGTTCGTGATGGTGCTCACCGGGCCGAACATGGCCGGCAAGTCCACCGTGCTCCGCCAGGTCGGTCTGATCGTCCTGATGGCGCAGATCGGCTCCTTCGTGCCCGCCGATAGCGCGCGGATCGGGCTCTGCGACCGCGTCTTCACCCGGGTCGGCGCCTCGGACAGCCTGACTCGAGGCCAAAGCACCTTCATGGTCGAGATGACCGAGACGGCGACGATCCTGAACTCGGCTACCGAGCGGAGCCTGGTACTGCTGGACGAGATCGGCCGTGGAACATCGACGTACGACGGCGTTTCGATCGCCTGGGCGGTCACCGCCTACATACACGACCGCATCGGGGCCCTGACGATATTCGCCACGCACTATCACGAGCTCGTGGAGCTCGCCGACCTGTTGGCCGGCGTGGTTCCGGCCAACGTGGCGGTCCGGGAACATGGCCACGAGATCGTCTTTCTCCGCCGCCTGGAGCCGGGAGGGAGCGACCGGTCCTACGGCGTCCACGTGGCTCGCCTCGCCGGCCTCCCGCGGGAGGTGTTGGACGAGGCCGCGCGGGTCCTGCACGAGCTGGAGGGCGGCCCATCGGGAGCCGGCAGCAGGCTAGCCGGATTGTTGGATCGCGAGCAGTACTCGTTGTTCGCCGAGCCCGAAGAAGGGGCCGGGGCACGCCGGAGGGAGGCTCGGTCCCCTCTGAACGAGAAGCTGCTGGTGAGGCTGTCCGAGCTCGACCCGGAGCGGCTCACGCCGATCGAAGCGCTTCTCACCCTGGCGGAGCTGAAGCGCCTCGGGGAGGCTGGCGAACCCGGCCACGAGGCTGGACAGCAGGGCGGGGAGGCGCGAGAGGGATGAACGGTGGGCGAGTCGGGAGCCGTCTCGAGCTCTGCGCGCTGGCGGCGCTTCTGGCGGGCTGCAGCGAGACGATGAGGCCCGCATTGGGCGGCCTCGCGGTCGGTGACCAGGGGTCGGCGTTCCACATGCCGATGCTGCTGAACGAGCACCTCCCGTTCGAGTATCCACAGGATGCGTGGGCGAGCCGGATCGGTGGAGAGACGGTGCTCCGCATCCGGATCTCGACCGCGGGCGCCGTCGACTCGATCGCCGTTCAGAAGACCAGCGGGCACCGAAGCCTTGATTCCGCCGCCGTGGCGGGCGCCCGCGAGCTACGTTACAAGCCGGCTCGGCAGGGAGAGCGGCCCGTTCCCGTCTGGGCGACGCTCCCTGTCCGGTATCCGATGCCAGAAAGGAACGGAGAGCCGTGAAAATACACCGTAAGCCCTATGACAACGTCCTTGAGACGGTCGGCCAGACGCCGCTCATCCGCCTGAACCGGGTGACCGACGGGGCTCGAACGCCGGTGTTCGGGAAGGCCGAGATGTTCAACCCGGGTGGCTCGCTAAAGGACCGCATCAGCCTAGCGATCATCGAGGCGGCGGAGGAATCCGGCGACCTCCGACCGGGCGGCACGATCGTCGAGGGCACGTCTGGCAACACGGGAGTGGCCTTGGCGGTCGCGGCTGCCGTGAAGGGGTATCGTTGCGTATTCACGATCCCCGACAAGATGAGTACGGAGAAGGTGAGGCTTCTGAAGGCCTTCGGCGCCGAGGTAATCGTGACTCCATCCGCCGTACCGCCGGACCATCCGGACTACTACAACAACCTCGCCAAACGGATCGCCGAGGAGCGGCCGAACGCGATCCTGGCCGACCAGTTCTATAACCCCGTGAATCCGCAGGCCCATTACGCGACCACCGGACCGGAGATCTGGGAGCAGACGGAGGGTCGGATCACCCACTTCATAGCCTCACCGGGCACGGGCGGGACGATCTCCGGCGCGGCGCGCTACCTGAAGGAGCAAAACCCGGAGGTCAGGATCATCGCGGGCGACCCGATCGGGTCGATCTTCACGACCTACCACCGCACCGGACACGTGGAGCCCGGTGCGCCCTACAAGGTCGAGGGGATCGGCAACGACAAGATCCCGACGACGCTCCACTTCGACCTCGTCGACGAGTTCCGGCAGGTCTGCGACCGCGATGCGTTCCACATGGCCCGGCGCGTCACTCGCGAGGAAGGGTTGTTCTCGGGCGGCTCGACCGGGCTGATCGTGAAGATCGCCGTCGATGTGGCGCGGGAGTTGGACGACCCCGAGGCCTGCATCGTGTGCATCCTGTGCGACACGGGCGAGCGCTACCTCTCGAAGGTATACAACGACGAGTGGATGGCAGAGAACCGAATGTTCCGTCCCGCGATAGTGACGGCGGCCTATCTGCTGGACTCCAAGGCGGACGGCACGCCCCTCGTATCCGTCGGGCCGCGGACGTCGGTTCGCGAGGCTCTCGATCTCATCGACGAGCACAACGTCTCGCAGCTTCCGGTGCTGGAGGAGGGGCATCCCGTCGGGTCGGTGACTGAGTCGGCTCTGCTCGCCGCGGTGATGGAGGACCCGGCACGGTTGGCGAACGAGGTCAAGGAGGTTGCGGATGACCCGTTCCCGGTCGTCGACACCGACGCAGAGTTGTCGGAGATCACGAGCCGGCTGACCCGCCAGAACCCGGCCATCCTCGTGGCGGAGAACGGGTCGGTGCGCGGGATTCTCACGCGCTACGACGTCATCCACCACCTGATTCCGTAGTGGAAGGCGACGGCCGCAGGGTGAGGGTGACGTGAGGATCGCGCTCTTCACCGGAGGCACGAGCGAGGAGCGGCAAGTCTCGCTCTCGTCGGGCAAAGAGGTGCTCAAGGCGCTTCGGTCGCTCGGCCACACCGTTCACACGGTCGACACGGCGACCGGCTACGTGCCTGCCGATCGGGAAGCCGACCTCTTCCCGGCCGAGGTGGGCATCGACCCTCCCGATATGGTGTCGCTGCGGACGACGTTCGACGAGTCGGCTCTGTTCCGCATCACGGAGGCGGACGTCGTACGTGAGTCGGACGTCGTCTTCCTCGCGCTGCACGGCAGCCCGGCCGAGGACGGCAAGCTGCAGGCGATGCTCGACCTCGCCGGGATCCGCTATACCGGTACCGGCTCGCTGGGCTCGGCGGTGGCGATGGACAAGCGTCTCTCGAAGGAGCTCTTCCGGGCGGCCGGTGTCCCTACCGCCCCATGGACGCCCGGGAATAGCGGGCCCGAGGAGATCGTCGACTCGTTGGGGCTTCCGGTCGTCGTAAAGCCATCCGGAGGCGGCTCGACGATCGGCCTCACGGTCGTGCACGATGCCGTCGACCTGCCGGCCGCGATGGAGCTCGCCGCGAGCTACGATCGCGATGTGCTGGTGGAACGCTTCATACCGGGGCGAGAGCTCACGGTGGGCGTCCTGTTGGACGAAGCTCTCCCGGTTCTGGAGATCACCCCGAGCCACGAGATCTACGACTACGAGTGCAAGTACACGCCGGGGATGACGAGCTACGAGGTACCCGCGCGTCTCCAGCCTGGCGAGGCCGAGGAGCTGGCGCGCCTCTCGCTGACTGCCCACCGGGTCCTGCGCCAGGGAACGTTCGGTCGGGTGGACTTCGTCCGGGGAGAAGCGGACGGGGTCTCTTACTGCCTCGAGACGAATAGCCTCCCCGGGATGACCTCGACCAGCCTCCTCCCGAAAGCGGCGGCGTCGGTGGGTATCTCTTTTCCGGAGCTGTGCGAGCGAATCGCGATCGCCGCCCTGGAGGGAGCATGAGCGCCTGGGAGCGGGGTGGCGGTGCGGCCGGCGGATTCCGGATGGGTGCCGGAGGCAACGCGCTCTCCCGGATGATGACGCCATGGGTCAAGCGTCTTCTCCTTGCGAACACAGCGGTGTTCATCGTCGTGAACCTCCTCGGCTTGGTACCGGTTTCCTGGGCGGTGGACGTGCTCGGCTTCTCTCCCGCCCGGCTCCTCATCCACCCCTGGTCGCCCCTTACCTACATGTTCGTGCACGGGAGCTTCTTCCACCTGTTCGCCAACATGCTGGTGCTCTTCTTCTTCGGCCCGCCGCTCGAGCGCGCCTGGGGCGAGCGTTACTTCATTCGGTACTATCTCATCGCCGGCATGGGCGGCGCCCTGTTCTCGTTGCTCCTCATCCAGCTCATCGGCACGCCGACGGTGATCGGCGCCTCCGGAGCGGTGTTCGGACTGCTTCTCGCGTTCGCCCTCAAGTGGCCGGACGCGCCGATCTACCTCTGGTTCCTCCTCCCGGTGAAGGCCAAGTACTTCGTGGGCTTCATGGCCTTCTTTTCTCTCTACGCCAGCCTGGGTGGGGCGAGGGACGGCGTCGCTCACTGGACTCACCTGGGTGGCCTCGTCACGGGATTCCTCTACCTGAGGCACGGGGACAGGCTCACGGGTCGTCTGGGAGACCTTCGAAAGCGGTGGCGGCGGAAGGGCCTCAAGACGACGCCGGGAGGAGCGGTGGAGCCGTCTCGACGAGCCTCGAAGCGCCGCGATCGACGGGAGGGAGACCGGCTGGACGAGGTGGATCGGATCCTCGACAAGATCCGCGAGAACGGGATCGACGCGCTCACGCCGAAGGAGCGCGAGTTTCTGGACGACGTGAGCCGGCGGTATCGAGGGTCCGGCTGACCCTTTCGACCCCTCCGCCGCCCGCCTAGAATGGGAGCCCCCAGCACTCTGCTTCCTGAGGACGTGAAGGAGGAATAGATGGCGCCGTCCGCCCCCGAATATGAATCATCTCTCATTCGTAACATCGCCGTGGTGGGCCACGGCGGGGCCGGGAAGACCACCCTGGTCGACGCGATGGCCTACATCGGCGCAGCGACCCACCGGCGAGGATCGGTGGAACGCGGCAACGCGCTCACCGATTTCACCCCCGAAGAGACCGACCACGGGATATCTATCAACCTCGCCGTCGCGCCCGTGCCCTGGAAGGGCGTCAAGCTGAACCTCATCGACACCCCCGGCTTTACGGACTTCTTCGGCGACGTCAAGGCGGCCGTGCGCGTGGTGGACGGAGCGCTGGTGGTGATCAACGCGCAGGACGGCGTCGAGATCGGGAGCGAGAAGGCGTGGGAGGCTTGCGAGGAGAGAGGGATCCCCCGGCTCGTGTTCATCTCCATGATGGGCCGGGAGAACGCGTCGTTCGAGGACGTCTTTCGACAGGTCAGGACGGACCTCTCCAGCGGCGCGATCCCCGTCGAGGTGCCGATCGGATCCGGAGAGGAGTTCAGGGGGATCGTCAACCTCTTCTCCGGCCGCGCCCACATGTACCGATCGGGCTCGAGCAAGGGCGAGTACGACGATGCAGAGATCCCCGAAGAGCTTCAGGCCACCGTCGATCGATACCGCGAGGATCTGATCGAGACGATCGCCAGCGCGGACGACGAGCTCCTGGAGGCCTACCTCGAGGGCGAGGAGCTGGATCGTGAGCGCGTCCTCGAGGTCATGGCCGCGGCGATGAGGCGGGGCGAGCTGTTTCCGGTGTTCTGCGGCTCCGGGGAATCCGGCTGGGGGGTTCGGGCCGTCATGAACAAGCTCGTCGAGTTGTTGCCTTCGCCCGAGCAGGCGGGGCCGTTCCTGGCCGAGGGCCGGAGCGGGGACGCCGTGGAGCTCGCGGGGGTGGACAGCGATCCGTTCACGGCAATCGTCTTCAAGACCACCTCGGAGCCGCACGTTGGCGAGCTCTCCTACTTCCGGGTCTTCAGCGGCACCGTCGACAACGGCTCCACGGTCTACAACCCGGCGCACACCACTCCCGAGCGGGTGACGCACCTGGCCACGCCGGCCGGGGAGCAGCGAAACGAGACGCCGCGCCTGCACGCGGGCGACATCGGCGTCGTCGCGAAGCTCAAGGACACGCACACCGGGGACACGCTGTGCGCAGATGGCCGTCGGCTCACCCTTCCGGAGATCGAGTGGCCCGCCACGGACAACTCGATAGCGGTATCGCCCAGGCACCGGGGGGATGAGGACAAACTGGCAACCGGACTCAACAAGCTGCACGAAGAGGATCCGACATTCCGCTCCGGCTACGAGCCGGAGTTGGGACAGACTATCGCGAGGGGGTGCGGCGAGCTGCACCTGAAGGTCTGCTTCGAGAAGCTCCGGCGGAAGTACCACGTCGAGGTGGACACGGAAGAGCCGCGGATCCCCTATCGGGAAACGCTCACGCAGACGGCCGAAGGCCAGGGGCGGCACAAGAAGCAGACGGGCGGACGGGGCCAATTCGGGGACTGTTGGATTCGGCTCAAGCCGCGCGAACGCGGCGAGGGCTACGAGTTCGTCAACCAGATCAAGGGCGGCGTTATACCCAACAAGTTCATCCCGGCCGTCGACAAGGGGATTCAGGCAGCCTCGGCCAGAGGCGTGCTCGCCGGCTACCCCCTGGTCGATTTCGTCGCGGAGTGCTACGACGGCTCGTACCATTCGGTCGACAGCTCCGAGCAGGCGTTCAAGGTGGCGGGCTCGGTTGCGTTCAGGAACGTGGCTCGGAACGCCGGCCCCGTCCTGCTGGAGCCGATCATGGAGGTGGAGGTGCGAACGCCCGAGGACTTCATGGGCGAGGTGATTGGCGATCTGAACCAGAGGCGAGGGCGGATCCTCGGGATGGACTCGAGGGGCCGCTGGCAGGTCGTGCGGGCCACCGTTCCGCTGGCGGAGCTGCACAAATACGCGGCTGCTGTCCGATCCCTCACGCAGGGGAAGGGGACTCACACCCGGACGCTCCAGGGATACGAGCCTGTGCCTCCGCACGTGGCCGAGAAGGTGATCGCCGAAGCCGAGCAGGAGCGCGAGGCGGCGCTGGCTGCACGCTGATGGCCGTGCGCGAAGCGTGATGGAGTAGAGGTTTGGCTGGACACAGCAAGTGGGCTCAGATCAAGCGCCAGAAGGCCAGGAACGACCAGGCCCGCGGCAAGATGTTCTCGAAGCTGGCGCGAGAGATCACGGTCGCCGCCCGCCAAGCCGGAGGCGACCCCAACTTCAACCCCCGCCTGCGCACGGCCATCGACAACGCGAAGGCCGAGAACATGCCCAACGAGAACATCGAGCGAGCGATCAAGCGCGGCACGGGAGCTCTGCCGGGGGCGAGCTACGAGGAGTGCACCTACGAGGGGTACGGTCCGGGCGGCGCCGCCCTCTATCTGGAGTGCCTCACCGACAACCAGAACCGTACCATCGCCGAAGTGCGCCACATCTTCGACAAGAGGGGCGGCAACCTGGGCGTGGACGGCTCGGTGTCCTGGATGTTCGACCGTTTCGGCCAGATCTACGTGGACGCCGAGCACTACGACGAGGAGGCGCTGCTCGAGGCCGCGGTCATGGCGGGCGCATCGGACATGCAGGGCGAGGAGGACGTCTTCCTGATCACCTGCCAGCCCGGGGACTTCCACTCGGTACAGGAGGGGCTACGCGAGGCGGGGATCGAGATCCGCGAGGCCGAGCTGGGCATGGTCCCGAAGTCCGAGGTGCACGTCGAGGGCCGGGAGGCCGAACGCCTGCTCGGGCTGCTGGCCGCGTTGGAGGAGCACGACGACGTGCAGCGGGTCTACTCGAACATGGATGTGGACGAGGCGGCGCTGGCGGCCGCGGCTTCCTGAGCAGGCGCCGGGGGTAGGGCCGAAGGGTCCCACGCTCGCTTTACGGGCTTTGGGAGGCGAGCCTCCTCGCTGCGCTGCGGGGTCTCGCCGCCGTCGCCCTGAATCGCTCGGCGCGGAATCCCTCCGGCCCTCGGGCGGCGCCGCGCAGGGCACCTTTGGCGGTGACGGCGCTATTCGTCGATGTATCGGCTCGTCGGCTCGAACGTCTCCTCGTCGATGAGGTCGTCCACGGTGTCACGGTCTCGGTCGTAGACGACCTCTCCGCCTACGAGGTTTCGAAGCACCTGCGTCCGGTGCAGCTCCTCGATCGGGATATCGAACGGGTTCCGGTCGGTCACGATCATGTCGGCCAGCTTGCCGACCTCGATCGATCCGAGCTTCTCGTCCCACCCGAAGCCGAGGCATTGGACTCCACCGAGCGTAAGGCCGCGAATCGCCTGCTCCAGGGTGACGCCCTGGCCTTCGTTCAGCGCGCCCGCCTCCGGGTCTGCCGGATCCCGTCTGGTGATCCAGGACTGCATCTGATGGAACCCGTTCGGGTCCGGGATCAGCGCCGACGGCCAGTCGCTCCCGAAACCGACCGGGAGTCCAGCCTCGAAGGCGGCGCGTGCGTTGAAGAAGGTCTGGTAACGATCCTCGCCAATGGGGGGCGCCATGCTGCCCCGGATCTCTTCCGCCGGATAGGCGAGGACGGGCGAGAAGTCGATGCAGACGCCTTCGACCCGGGCCAGGCGTCGCATGTCCTCCGGCCAGGTCATCCAGGCATGCGAGAAATGAAGCGGCGCCTCGTTCGGACCGTTCTCCGCCCGGACGTCGGTGTAGATGTCCACCAGCTCGCGACCTCCAGCGTCGCCCAGGACGTGCGTGAGCACGCCGATGCCGGCACGGTTGAAGGCGGCGATGATCTCGGTGGCCTCGCCTTTCGTGAGATTCGAGCTGCCCCTGAAGCCGGGCCGCCCCTCGTAGTCCTCGAACAGCAGCGCCGTGTAGCTGTCCGGCCCCCCGTCATAGAAGATCTTCACGTACCTCGGGTAGATCTTCTCGGTCGCGAACTTCTCCCATCCAGCCATGAGCTCGTCGGCCTCCTCCGGAGAAGAGGCGAGGTAGTGGCTCGTGCGCCAATCCCAGGCCGGGAAGAGTCGAGCCGTCATGCCTCCCTGCGCCTCGAGGTGCCTGGCGCCCTCCATCCACGTCCGGGCTCCTTCGGCGGGGATGAGGCTGGTGAAGCCGAAGCTGTTGAACTCCGACAGCACCTTGCCGAGCGCGCGGGCGTAGCGCTCCGGACCTGCCCGCGGCAGAGCCTGTTCGAGAGCCCCCATCGCGAACTCCCGCACGGTGCCGGAGGGTTCTCCCGTCTCGGGGTCGGTGTCGAAGATAAACTTCTCCGTCTGCGGCGTGTCCTTCGTGATCCCAGCCAGCTCGAGGGCGTTGGAGTTCGCCCAGGCGGAGTGGCCGGTCTGGCTTATCAGGTAGACCGGGCGATCGGGCACGATCTCGTCCAGCAGTTCCTTCCGCGGGCTGTTGTTCGGAAACACCCCGAGGTTCCACGCCTCACCGCGAATCATCGGAAGATCGGGATTCGCCTCTGCGTAAGCTCGCACCTCCTCGAGGATCGCCGCGGCGTCGGTGGGGTCGGAGATCCGGAGGTTGGCCCAGCCCTCCGCGGCACCGAGCGGATGGGCGTGCGCGTCGATGAGCCCCGGCATGGCGAACCGACCCTCGAGATCAATGCCTTCTGTGGTTGCCCCGGTCACCGCCTCGACGTCGGCCTTGGCGCCGACGACCAGGAACTTCCCGTCCTTGATCGCCACCGCCTCGGCCCAGGGTTGGGCTTCGTCCACGGTGTAGATGCGGCCGTTGGTGTAGACGACGTCGGCTGACTCGTCGGTCGGTCGCTCCGAGGAGCAGCCGACGGCGAGAAACAGGCCGGCTGTGGCAGCAACTCGGGTCAGATTCTTCATGGCCTCACCGGCACGCTATGCCGACTCCTCCACTTCTTCCAGCACGAAGCTCGAGTCCTCGAACTTGAGCGAAAGCAGCTTGTTGTTGAGGGTGAAGCGCGCCGGCACCCGATACTCCTTCCCATCTTCCTTGCCTTGGAAGACAATCACGTCGTCGACGACGGCGTAGCTCTCCGCGAAGACTTCCGTCTCGCCGTCTCGCCGCACGAACATCGTCGTGACCTTCGAGTTGGAGGGGAAGGTCACCATGATCTCGCTGTAGTCGCCGACTAGCTCGTCGCTCTCGTAGCTGATAACCCGCCAGGTGCTTCCGACGAACGGGTTCGTGGGCTTCGGGCGGTACGCGGTCTCCGGGTTGTTGGTTACGCGGGATTGGGCCAGCGCCTGCTGATCCTTTCGCACTTGGTCGCGTGCGTTGTTCTTCTCCTGCTCCGTCAAGTAGCCGATCCCGGCTCCCGCGACCGCGCCCAGCGCTGCGCCGCCGAAGCTGCCCGTCAGGAGGGCGCCTCCGATCCCGCCGATTGCCGCGCCCGTGCCGGTCGAGCCGCCTCCGCAGCCCGCCAGCGATGTTGCCAGTACGCAGATGGAGACGAGAGATCCTATCGTGCGGTTCATGCTCATTTGAAGATGCTCCTGCAGGCTGAGGTTGCAGTCCCGGCTTCGACGAGGCGGTATTGGAGACGTTGTTCTCGGACCAAGAAGATGCAATCTGATCCCGGTCCGGCTATGCGGAAAGACTCCGGGTAACTGTTGCGCGTGGTGGCCTTCTGCCTGGCTTGTCAGGCCAGATATATGGTAGTATGGTATACCATATGGGATCGGTAAAAGTGACCTTCACGCTGGATGAACGCACCGTAGCCCGACTTCGGAGGACGGCTGAACGGATGAGCATGCCCAAGAGTCAGGTCGTACGGGAGGCGATCGGGGAGTACAGTGCCCGCATCGGCCGATTGGGTGAAGAGGAACGACGGCGCCTCCTTCGCACCTTCGACGAGGTGGTCCCGGCGATCCCGGATCGGCCGGCAGCCGAGGTGGATAGGGAGATCAATGAGACTCGGAAGGCGCGCCGCGCCGGCGGCCGGCGGCAGGGAAGCGAGGAGTGATACTCCTAGACACACCGGTGCTGATCGACAGCCTGTCGGGCCCCAAACGTTCGGCACCGGCGCTGCGGGCAGCGATCGAACGGGGCGAGCGAATCCTGCTTCCCACGCTGGTCCTCTACGAGTGGCTTCGCGGTGCACGCCTGCCCGAGGAGCTCCAGGCGCAGGAGGCCCTTTTTCCGAGCGCTCGCGCCGTGCCCTTTGGTCCGGATGAGGCCTCAGAGGCCGCTCAGCTCTACGACCGGATCCCCCGGTCCCGCGGCCGGGAGATCGACTTGGCCATCGCGGCCTGCGCGATCCTCTGGGAGGCGGAGCTCTGGACGCTGAACGTGAGCGACTTCGCAGGTATCCCCAACCTTCGTCTGAGAGCGCACCCTTGAGCCATCGCCTCCTTGCATGGCCGCGTTATCTTGCGCAGCGATGAAGGTTCTCGGAATCGATCCCGGAACGCGGGGAACCGGCTACGGTCTCGTCGAATCGGCGGATGGAGAGCTCCGGCTCATCGAGTGCGGGGTGATACCGAGCCCGGCTGCGTCGTGGTCGAAGGTGTGTACTACGGGCAGAACGTCCGGAGCATGGTGATTCTCGCCCACGCGCGCGGCGTCGCCGTGCTCACGGCAGCGCAGCGCGACCTTCCGGTCTTCGAGTACCCGCCGGCCGAGATCAAGAAAGCAGTCGTGGGCACGGGCGCCGCGACCAAGGAGCAGGTCTCCTACATGGTCGCCAAGCACCTCAGGCTGGCGACGCCGCCCGAGCCTTCGGATGCTTCGGACGGATGCGCGGCGGCCCTCTGCCACCTGATGGGCGGGCGTTCCCGGCCAGCCGAGGTGACGGCGGCCGGTTCGACGCCGGCCGGCGGCTCGTGATACGTCGCGTCGTGGGCCAACTCCTCCACAAGGCGCCCGAGGGGGTCGAGGTGATGACGTCAGGTGGCGTCTCATACGAGCTGCTCGTTCCCGCGGCCCTGCTGGACCGACTTCCGCAGGTGGGCCAGGAGGTCGAGCTTCACAGCGCCCTCGTCTCCCGCGACGATTCACTGGAGCTGTTCGGCTTCGGTTCCTCGCGAGACCGTACGCTCTTCCTCCGCCTGCTGAATGCCACCGGAGTAGGGCCTCGCCTGGCGCTGGCGATGCTCGGACAGCTGCCCGGCGACCGGATCGTGCTGGCCATTCGCGCACGGGACCACGAGGTGCTCCAGACCGTGAGCGGGGTCGGTCGAAAAACGGCGGAGCGAATCGCGCTGGAGCTCAAGGACAAGCTGGATGACCTGGCGGTGGAGGAGGTGGCGCCGCTGACCGCTGGCGCCTCTGCCGTCGACGCGCTGCGAGCGCTCGGCTACGGCCAGACCGAGGCAGAGGCAGCCGTCGCCCGAGCCCGGCGGGAGGTAGACGAAGCGGCCGGCACGGAAGAGCTCGTTCGAGCCGCGTTGAGACATGTCTGAGCGAACCGAGATCACGACGCCTCGACCCCTGGAGGGCGAAGCCGGACTGGAGCAGTCACTCCGGCCCGCGAGCTTCCAGGAGTTCGTGGGGCAGCAGAAGGTCAAGGAAAGCCTGGAGATCTACGTCCAGGCGACCCTGGGCCGAGGTGAGGCCCTGGACCACACGCTCTTCTTCGGTCCGCCGGGCCTGGGCAAGACGACGCTCGGGCTGCTCCTGGCCAGGGAACTGGGCGTGAACATCAAGCTTACCTCGGGCCCGGTGCTCGAGAAACCGGGCGACCTGGCCGCATACCTCACCAATCTCGAGCCGCGAGACATCCTCTTCATCGACGAGATCCATCGCCTCCGGCCGGCGATCGAGGAGTTCCTCTATCCGGCCATGGAGTCACGCTCGTGGGCGCCACCACGCGCTTCGGGTTGCTCACCGCCCCTCTCAGGGCCCGCTTCGGCGTCGTGGAGCGACTGGGCTTCTATCCGCCCGAGGAGCTGGAGGAGATCGTGCACCGTTCCGCGGGCATTCTCGATGTTCCCGTGACTGACACCGGGGCGAGGGAGATCGCCCGACGCTCCAGGGGGACTCCCAGAATCGCCAACAGGCTCCTCAAACGGGTCCGCGACTATGCGCAGGTGAAGGGAGATGGCCGGATCGACGAGGAGACGGCGGCAGCCGGGCTGGAGATGCTCAACGTGGACGAGTACGGCCTGGACAAGATGGATGCC
>JBDHFW010000053.1:17489-22258 GCA_039590175.1 Gemmatimonadota bacterium
GATCGACGAGGAGACGGCGGCAGCCGGGCTGGAGATGCTCAACGTGGACGAGTACGGCCTGGACAAGATGGATGCCCGGATCCTGAGGCTGATCATCGAGAGCTTCGACGGCGGGCCCGTCGGCCTGAACTCGCTGGCCGTCGCGGTGGGAGAAGATGCCGGTACCCTGGAGGAGGTCTACGAGCCGTATCTGATTCAGAACGGATACCTCCAGCGGTCCTCCCGCGGGCGGGTAGCCACGCGAAGGGCCTACGAGCGCTTCGGCTATCAACTACCATCCAAGGACGATGCCCAGGCTCGCCTCTTCGAGTGACGCCGACACCGAGGCGTACGGGTACGATCTTCCCCGCCACCTGATCGCGGAGCATCCCCTCCCCGAGCGCGATGCAAGCCGGCTTCTGGTCCTTCGGCGCGACGAACGAGAGGGCGAACCGGCTTTCGAGGATCGCGGCTTCCGGGACTTCCTCGAGCACCTGGATCCGGGTGACGCGCTTGTCGTGAACGATTCCCGGGTCTTTCCGGCCAGGCTGGTCGGCCGGAAACCGACCGGAGCCTCGGCCGAGATCCTCCTGCTCCGCCCCATCGATGCCGATGCCTATCGCTGGGAGGCGCTGGTGCGGCCCGGCCAGAAGCTGAAACCGGGGCGGGTCGTCGATGTCGCGGAGGGCCTCTCCGTGCGCATCGAAGCCTCTCGGGAGGGCGGCCGCGAGGTGCTTCTGGACACCGCGGACGACCCCTGGGCAGCGATCGAGCGACACGGCCTCGTGCCACTGCCGCCGTACATCCGGCGGGAGAGCACGGAAGCGGATCGCGAGCGCTACCAGACGGTCTATGCCGCCCACCGGGGGAGCGTCGCAGCCCCGACCGCCGGGCTCCACCTTACCGAGGAGCTGCTGGAACGCGTGCGTCGGCGCGGCGTGCGCGTCGTACCGATCACCCTCCACGTGGGCCCGAGCACGTTCCGTCCCGTGGAGGCGCCTCGCCTGGAGGGGCACCGGCTCGAGGCCGAGCGCCATGCCGTGAGCCTGGAGTCCGCCGGCACGCTGAACGAGGTGCGCGCGGCGGGCGGCCGGGTGGTCGCCGTGGGCACGACCGTGGTGCGCGTGCTGGAGGCGACGGTGAGGGAGGACGGGGTCTTCGAGGCGGGCAGCGGGGAGACCGACCTCTTCATCCATCCTCCCTTCCGCTTTCGCGCCGTGGACCGTCTGCTGACGAACTTCCACCTTCCACGGTCGACCCTGCTCATGCTGGTCGCGGCTTTCGCCGGCAGGGAGCGCGTCCTCCGGGCGTATCGTCACGCGGTGACCGAGCGCTACCGCTTCTACTCCTACGGCGACGCGATGCTGGTGCTTTGATGGAGCCGCGGACCGAGGATCAGCTGGAGGATCTGCTGGAGGCCTCGTTCGGGATCGAGGGCGGCGACGGCCGCGCCCGGGCCGGCACCCTCGCGCTGGCTCGCGGCGCGGTCGAGACGCCCTGCTTCATACCGGTGGGCACCCTTGGCACGGTCAAGTCGCTCGCTCCCGAGGAGCTCGAGGGCGCCGGGGTCCAGATGCTGCTCGCCAACGCCTACCACCTCTATCTCAGGCCGGGGACCGAGATAGTCGAGAAGGCGGGCGGACTGCATGAGTTCATGAGCTGGCGGCGGCCGATCCTCACCGACTCCGGCGGCTTTCAGGTCTTCTCTCTCGCCCGCATCAACGAGATCGACGACGAGGGCGTCACCTTCCAGAGCCACATCGACGGCTCACGTCATCGAATCACGCCGGAGCGATCCGTGGAGATCCAGACGGCGCTCGGCTCGGACATCCTGATGGCCTTCGACGAGTGTCCGCCCGGCGGAGCCGATCGCGACACGGCGCGAACGGCGCTGGAACGCACCCTGGCGTGGCTCGAGCGCTGCCGGCTCCATCACGCCCGGCTTGCCGAAGAAGGGAGAGCGCGGGGGACCCTGTACCCGATCTTCCAGGGGGCGAGCTACGCGGATCTTCGACTGGAATCGCTCGAGCGCACCCTGGAACTGGGCGAGTGGAAGGGCGTGGCGATCGGCGGGCTCTCGGTGGGAGAGCCGAAAGATGTGATGTTCGTGATTCTGGACGAGTGCGAGCCGGCGCTGCCGCCCGAGCTGCCTCGCTACCTCATGGGGGTAGGGTACCCGGAGGACGTCATCGAGGCGGTTCGCCGAGGTATGGACCTGTTCGACTGCGTCGCGCCGACGCGAAACGGCCGGAACGGGACCGCCTTCACCTCGCTCGGTCGAGTCAACGTGAAGGTGGCCCGGTTTGCCGACGACGCGAGGCCGCTGGACCCGGAGTGCGACTGCTACTGCTGCAGGCACTACACGAGGGCCTACCTACGCCACCTGTTCGTCTGCGACGAGCTGTTGGGGCTGCGGCTGCTCTCGCTCCACAACGTGCGCTTTCTGGTGACGTTGACCGGGCTCGCCAGGGCCGCGATTCTCCGGGGCGAGTTCGAGCCGTGGGCCGTGCGGTGGCTGGAGCGCTACCGGAGCGCAGAGGTTTGAGGACCCTGCGCTCCCGGCTTGTGCCACGGGCACCCGAGGCTCGCGGACGGACGTCCGGTGTATGCACGACCCGGCGCGGCGGCCAACCACGTGACATCGTCCGAGCACGTGACGGCGCCCCGGCACACTACCCGAGAGGCACAAGGTGATAGCCAACGTGTGGATCATGGCCAGTCCGGATGGAAGCGGGAACCCGATGGGCACGCTGTTCATGCTCGCCGCGTTCTTCGCCGGCCTCAGCGCCAACAGCAGAAGGCCCACCAGGAGTTGGTCGCCGGCCTGAAGCGAGGCGACGAGATCGCTACGGTCGGCGGGATCGTGGGGAAGATCATCCACCTGGAGGATGATCGGCTCACGATCAAGACGGCGGAGGACACGCGCCTGGAGATCGAGCGCAGCAAGGTGGCCCGACGAGTGGGGAGCTCGGAGGGGGATTGAGCGTTCGGGAAATCAGGCTGCTGGGCGACCCCATTCTGCGCGAGGCGGCCGAGCCTGTCGATAGCGTCGACGAGGACGTCAGAGCGCTGATCGATGATCTCATGGACACGATGTACGAGGCGGATGGCATCGGGCTCGCCGCTTCGCAGATCGGCGTTCCGATACGGGTCTTCGTCTATGACATCCGCGAGCCGGAAGAGGTGCGGGGAGCGCTGATCAACCCGAGTATCGTCGAGACGAGCGGCCGGCAGAAGGAAGAGGAGGGATGTCTGAGCATCCCCGATCTTAGGGAGATCGTGCAGCGCGCTGGGCGCGTCGTCGTGGAGGGCCTGGACGCGGATGGCGAGAGGGTCCGAATCGAGGCGGAAGGATTGCTGAGCCGCTGCCTGCAGCACGAGATCGATCACCTGGATGGGGTCCTGTTCATCGACCGCGTGAGTCCTCTCAAACGCAAGATGCTTCTGAACAAATGGTCAAAGCGGCCGGAGAGCGAGAGGTCGGCGACGCCGGCCATGTAGGTGTCGTCTCCACCTTCGCGCCGCGGCCGGTCGGCCGGCCGGCGGCGCGCGACCGAGAATCGTAACCGTGCGTATCCTCTTCTGGGGCTCTCCCGAGTTTGCTCTGCCCTCGCTCCGAGCCGTCGCCGATCGACACGAACTGGTCGGTGTGGTCACGCAGCCCGATCGTCCTGCCGGGCGTGGGCGTCACTTGAGGGAGAGCGCCGTGAAGAGCGCGGCTATCGAGCTGGGCGGCCCCGTTCTCCAGCCGGAGAAAGCCCGAGGCGATGACTTCCTCGAGTCCCTCTCCGAGCTGCGGCCGGACCTCTCGGTGGTGGCGGCCTACGGGCAGTTGTTGGTGGACGAGGTGTTGGGGCTGCCCGCTCGAGGCTCGATCAACGTCCACGCGTCGCTCCTTCCGGAGCTCCGGGGCGCGGCACCGATCAACTGGGCGGTCATCCGCGGTTACGACCTCACCGGCGTCACGATCATGCGGATGGTTCGCAAGATGGATGCCGGCCCGATCCTTCATCAAGCCGCCGAGCCGATCGGCTCCGATACGACGGCCGGAGAGCTCTCCGACCGGCTCTCGGCGCTCGGGGCCGAGGCCCTGGCTGAGACCCTCCATCGGCTCGAGAGCGGGGACGTGACGGAGGAGGAGCAAGATCACGATCGGGCCACTTACGCTCCGAAGATGAGTCGCGAGCTGGCTCGGATCGATTGGAGCCTTCCGGCCGCGGAGATAGGGTGCTGGATGAGAGGTTGTGATCCCTGGCCGGCGGCGTGGACCGAGCTCGAGGGGTCAGTGGTGCAGATGTTCAGTCCCTCGCTCCCGGCTTCGGAGGTCGGGAGGGGGCCGACGGCGGCGCCGGGCACGGTGGTGGAGGCGGATCCCCGCGAGGGACTGATCGTCGCCACCGGATCGGGCTGGATCCGAGTCGGAGGCGTGAAGCCGGCCGGCCGGGCTCGCATGGAGGCGGCTGCCTGGATCCGAGGACGCGGAGCCGCGATCGGAGATCTCTTCCGTTGAGCATCCCCGTCCTCCACGTCGTGGCCGGCGACGCGCAGGCCAGCCGGCGGGACTTCCCGGAGATGGGCCGGAAGATGCTGGAGGCATGGGGCGCGGACCTGGCCCTTCACCTTCGGCTGAAGAACGCTCCGGCATCCCGGTTGTTGGATCTGGCGTCCCAGCTGTCCGGCTCGGCGGTCGCGACCGGTGGCTGGTGCGTCGTCAACGAGAGACTGGACGTGGCGCTCGCGTCCGGTGCCCAGGCCGTGCAGCTGGGCCGAACGGCTCTCCCGGTCGCGAT
>JBDHFW010000054.1:0-18225 GCA_039590175.1 Gemmatimonadota bacterium
TCTCGGGCTGGTGGTGCTCCTCGTGGCAGCTCTCGCAGCCCGTCTCCACGGTGCTCATCCGCGTCGACGAGTGACAGTCGCTGCACTCGAAGCCCATCTCCTCCACATGATACGCGTGGGAGAAGTCTCCTGCTGACAGAGAGAGCGTCTCGGGTGGAGCGCCACCCGGTCCCTCGTGACAGGCCGCGCAGTTGCCACCCCCGATCGCCGGGTGATGGCACGCATCGCAGGAGGTTTCCGAGGCCAGGGTCGTGCCTCCGTGCTCCTCCAGCGGTGTGTGGCAGTCCGAGCACTCCATGCCGGCGAACAGAACGTGGCGCTCGTGGCCGAACGTCGTGCTTCGGAACGGTACCGCCTGCCGCTCGACGCCCATATGGCATGCCATGCACGCGTTCTCGTTCATCGCCGGTCCGAGATCCAGCTGCGGAACACTGTAAGAAAGACTGCCTACCGCTACCGCCTCCTCCACGAATCCCACCGCGGCGCGCAGAAGCTGGTCCGCGTGCCCGACGTTGTGTGCCGCTCGGCCGATGCGAACGATATCGACGTTCTGACGGGCCATACGGAGCAGGCTGTCCGCCCGCCCGCGTGCCCGGACCGGAGCCGTATTCAGCGTCGTCTCCGCGTCGCGCACCACCCGCTCCACCACCGCCTGACGCCTGTCGATCTCCCGCTGCCAGTTGGGGAGGATGTTGGCGTAGCGGACGCCGTGGCAGGAGAGGCAGGTGGCCTCGCCGGCCGCCTGCACGTCACCGTGGCCCGGGATCTCGGCCATCAGCTCGTGGCACCCCGTGCAGGCGACCTGTGCCTCGAACATGGCGCTCGGCAGGGCTTCGGTGGCGTGCCCGGCGATCCCGGCATACAGGCGTTTCTGCGCCTCATGCGCGCCCTGGTGGCAGGTGAAGCAGTCCAGCTCCTGGGAGACGGTCGAGAAGGGCGCGATCCGGTGAGAGATCAGGGTGTGGCACTGGGTGCACTCCACCTTGCGTCCCGCGATGTGCACCTGGTGAAGGAGCTCCGTGTTCTCGAACTCCGCCAGGCGCTCCTCTTCGCTGTGACAGCTGACGCAACGCGACGGGTCAGCGTTGCCCGAGCCTGAAATCACCTCCGAGTGGCAGGAGGTGCAGTTGGTGAGATCCTCCACATATTGGGGGTGATCGATCACGAAACCCCCCGGGGAGAGTGTGCGGGGCGGTGAGGGATGGCAGCCGATGCAGCCGACCACCGGCTGCTCCTCGATCTCGGCCGCCTTGAAATGGCACAGGTAACAGGCGGTCGGCGTGACGGCGATGTGGCTTCCCTGCACGATCTGCGAGTGACAACTCGTGCAGCGCAGCTGCTTGCCCCGCCGAAGCTCGCCCAGATGCTGAGCGTGATCGAATCGGACGCCGAAGTAATCCACCTCTCCCTCCAACATCCTCTCCGTATGGCAGCCGGAGCGCAGGCAGGCCGCGTCATCGATCTCGGCCCAGGGTCTGAGCCCGTAGGCGCCGGTCACGTACTTCACCACCTGGTTGGCCGCCTGAAGCTTGCCCATCGCCTCCGCCTTGATGCCCGGCGCATAGTGGCACTCGATGCACTTCACGTCCTTGTGAGACGAGGTGGCCCAGGAGTCGTAGTAGGGCACCATGACGTGGCAGTTGAGGCAGAAGTTGGGCTGGGCGCTGTACTCGATGAACCCCACCGCCCCGATCGCGCTCGCGATCACGACGACGATCGCTATCTGGATCGCGATCGATAGCGGTCGCGAGAGACGCTTCAGCCGACGAGGCGACATCGGGCGATTCGAAGCTTCCGGTCGGATCGGGGTCTGCCCACGCTAGGCTTCCCCTCTCCTCTGACGGAGCCGCAGGTAGGCGAGGAAAACGGCAGCGAGCGCGAGGAACCAGGTCGGGACGAGCAGCAACGTGTGCTCCCAGCGCTGCTCGGTCGCCACCTCCGCCTGGTTTCGGATGTTTGCCGAGACCGAGCTCACCCTTCGCCCCAGGTCTTCCAGGGATTCGACGTCGAGCGAGTGTTGGGCCGGCCCCATGCGGCGGAAGTCCGTGAGCGCGGATCGGAAGCGGAATCGTGCGTCCTCCGTGTCGCGGCCGGCGGTCGTGAGCTCGTGGATCGCCTCCTCCGCATTTCGCACGTTCAGATCCGCCTGGGCCAGCAGGGTCTGGATCTCACTGCCCATCACCGCCGCCTCGCTCTCCTCGTCCTCGTGGCACCCTTGGCACACCGCCTGGGTCCCCTCGATCGGGACTCCCTCCGTACCGTGATTGGTGTGGCAGGCCAGGCAGCCCGGTATCTTCCCGGCCCGCGCGGCGGGACCGTGAGGGCCGCTGTAGAAGGCCTGCCCGACGAGCGCGTGGCACTGGCTGCAGACGTCCGCCACCTCCGGGGCCTGGGCGGGGAGTGCCGAGTGCGAGCCGTGGCAGGAGATGCAGGTAGGGGCGGCGAAGTTGAACTTCTCGTAGAGGCCTATGCCGTGGGCGCTCGCTCTGTAAACCTCCCCCTGACCGGTCGGCATCTCATAGCCGCCCATGACCTCTTCGTCATCGTGGCAGGCGATGCACGTGCCCATGATGTTCAGGGGGTGCACGTCGCTGCGGGCGTCTTCCGGCGGTCGGATCGTGTGGGAGTCGTGGCAGTCGGTGCACGTCGGGGCGTTCGGGTCGTCCCGGTAGAAGAGGAACTCACCGTGACGGCTCGTGCGCAGCTCGGCCGCCTGGTCGGCGGGAAGCCCGAACGGTCGCATCTGATTCGGGTCCGAGTGGCAGCTACCACAGATGCGCACGGTCTCCAGCTTGGTGGGAACGCCGACGAACGGTGCGGCGTGACCCGGCTCCTTTTCCACCGCCGCCGGATCCCCTCCGTGGCAATCATGGCAGACGATGCCACGGTTCGCATGGACCCCCTCGGCGAAAGCGCGTCTCTTGTCCTTGTGGCAGATCACGCACCCGTACTGGGAGCCGGCCGCGCCGAGCTGCTGAACGATCTGTCGATCCGTTCGTTCCTGAGCGGTCGCGGAAGACGGGAGCGCGGCGATCGCCAGGAGCAGGAGCGCGGAGCAGATGCGCGGAGCCCGGCTCATGAGCCCTCGTCTCCGGATTCGGGCTCGCCTTCAGTGGCCTCCTCGGCATCGTCTCCGTCGGCCGACTCTGTCTCCGTGTCCGCCTCCGGTGGGAGTACCCTCTCCTCCACCGCCGGCCTCAACGCGGCGCTCGGAGGCACGGACTCGAGGCGGGCCCCCACTGCCCACGCGAGGAGGAAGCCGACGAGATAGAGGGCCGCGAGCGAGGTCGCGACCGGTCGCTTCCGCCAGTCCGTCTCCGGCTTTCGGTCGAACAAGGGGAGCAAGAAGAGGATCACGGCCAGGAGCGAGAACAGGACGAGCCCCCACGTTCCCAGATAGCGTACGAGGGCGAGCGACACATCGATGACCACCCACGTGGAGACGAGCGCGTCCGGAACGACGTAGGGGTTCGCGGGCTCGCCGACCGGTCGGGGGAAGAGAGCGGCGAGCGAGAGCACCACGGCCAGCAGAAGCACGCCGATGGAGAAGGTGCGGACCAGGTGGTTCGGCCAGAACGGGATCCCCTCGACCGCGGTCGAAGGACGCGCTGGCGGCGCGACGCCGTGCGTGCGTATGAGGGCGAAGTGGAGGATCAACAGACCCAGGCTCACCCACGGCAAAACGATGACGTGCAGGGCGAAGAAGCGGCTCAGCGTCGCTCCGGAGATGACCTCGTCCCCCTTGATCATCGCCGCAACGAAGCCTCCGATCAGCGGGAAGCCCTCCACCGTGCTCACGACCTCGACGGTCGTCCAGTACGCCCATTGATCCCACGGCAGCAGGTAACCCGTGGCGCCGAACGCCCCGAAGGTCAGGATGAGGAGCAGGCCGATGACCCAATTTGTCTCACGCGGCGGCTTGTACGCTCCGCTGAAGAAGACCCTCACGAGGTGCGCCACACCCGCCACGATGAGCAGACTGGCCGACCAGACGTGCACATCGCGGAGCATCCAGCCGAAGGGGATGCGGGACACGATGTACTGGATGCTCGGATAGGCCTCCTGCACGGACGGCCTGTAGTAGAAGGAGAGCAAGACCCCCGTAATGATCATGAAGATGAAGAGGAGGTACGTGATCCCCCCCAGGGCGTGACCCCAGCCCACGTGCGCGGGAAGCCGGTACTTGAGGGCCTTCTTGAACGCCTGGTTGATCGGCAGTCTGCGTGCGATCGGCCCGTAGAGCAGGCCGAGGAACCGGAGGAAGCCCAGCAGGCGGGCGTCGGTGCTGCTGATGACGTCCTGCCGGATGCGCGACAGCCAGCCAGCCAGCCCGCGATTGCCCCGCTCTCCGTCACTCACGCGTCAGCCCGTTACGTACAAAGTTCCGCGGCGAACGAAGGCCGTGTAGGGCTTGAGCGGGATCAAGCTCAAGCCGGAGACGACGTTGCCGCGGAGGTCGTAGACGACGTAGGTACATGGAGAGACCACCCGTAACGACTCGGCCTCCCAGCGTAGGACGCAACCGTCGAACGGCGATGTGCCCTGAACGGCCCAAAACCTCTCTCTCCCCCGAACCACGAGTATCGGCTCGTCGCCCCACGCCACGATTCGGCTGGCACCGATGGGGAAGTCCGTTTCCTTCGCCACGCGCACGGCGGGCTGCAGCTCCGGGATCCTCAGGTGTTCCGGTGGGAGGAGGTAGACCGCGGTCACGATGCCGGCGAAGGTGACGGAAAAGAGGATGACACCGATGAGGGCCAACCCGCTCAATCCAGGGCCCCTTCTCCGCGCCCTGCGTTCCGCCTCGTGGCGGGCCGGGAGCGCGCTGTCCGCGTCGGTTTCCGTATCAGGCATTCGCGTTTCGGATGATGTTGCCGGTGCCGACGACGCCTCGCTAAGTGCGCGCGCACTAGAGCATTGCGCGCGGAGCGAGTCACAAGTACCCTAATGTGTGTCTCCGAGCCGAGCCGGACAACCGGCGGTTGTAGACTCGGCCGGACTACCCGATGATCCTCGACGATCCTCCATGCTCGTGAAGTCTTAGCGAAACGAGCCCAGCGTGGGCAGGAGGTCGCTCATCGTTCGCTCGAGACGGTTCGGTCACGGAGTGTGGGCCTTGGGCCCACTCGTCCTCCTGACGCTCTCTCTCCATCCCGGGCAGCTCCAGGCCCAGGGCGTCAGGGGCATAGTCACGATCGATGGCTCCTTCCTCCAGATGCCGACCATGCAGCGGGACAGCCTTCCCGAGAGCGAAGTACCCGGCGACGGGCTCGTGCGTCAGCTCTCGGACGGCACGATCGTAAGCTGCACCATCGGGGAGTTCTGCCGCTGGTACCGGGCCGGTCCGATCGAGGACGCCTGGGTCACGAACCAGGACCTCCGGTTCACCGCCTGGGGTGGGGTACAGGGCCTGTCCGCGACAGTGGCCGTTCGAGGTCGTGTCGGAACCTCCGACATCTGGCCGCGCGCCAGCCAGGAGTTCGACGCGCTCAGCGCCTATCTGACGTACGACACTCGGGACGTCAGGATACGGGGAGGCCGTATCCAGCTGACGAACGGCCTCGGCTATTACAATTACGATGGAGCCGCCGTCCTCTGGAAGACCCTCCCCTTCCTCTGGGTGGAGGGCTGGGCCGGTTGGAGCCTGTCGCCGAACATCGACCAGCCGCGCGACGGCGACCTCATGCAGGAAGCGGACGTCTTCGCCCCGGACCGGCGCGGTCTCATCTTCGGCGCCGAGCTCGGGGCCCGGTGGGGTCGCAAGCTGGCGGGCAGCGTGCTCTACCAGAGGGAGATCCGCACGGACCGGCTGGCGCTCTACACGGAGCGCCTCGCCTTCGATTTCGGCGTCCTGCTCGGCAACGTGTCGATCGATGCCAAGGGCAAGTACGACATGGCGTACGCCGATTTCAACGACGCCAAGCTCACGATCACGACGCCGATCACGGCAGGCTTCGACTTCTCCATCCAGGGGCGGCGATACCTTCCGTTCTTCGAGCTGTGGACGATCTGGGGCGCGTTCTCACCGGTGGCGTTCAACGAGGCGACCGGCGCGGTTCGCTGGAGCTCGCCGCGGATCGGCCTCAGCCTCGAGGCGGCGGGGGGCTACCGAAAGTACGAGGACACGAACGCCGGGGCGCAGTTCGTAGAGATCAAGGACTACGGATGGACGATCTCCGGGCGCGCCAGCTGGGGGAACCGCGGCTGGTACGCGGACGGCGGCTATCGGGCGATCACCGGGTTCGGAGCCGTCAGGTACGGCGGCGACCTCACCTTCGGCAAGACGTTCGGCCCCCGCACCTACGTCGGGTTGAGAGGCACATCCACCCAGAACTTCGGTGAGTTCCGGGTGGGCGAGCAGCTCGTGCAAGGCGGCGGGATCGACGGGTCGATAGCGCTCGGCGAGGTCGCGATCATCGGTAGCTACACGCTGTATCGCATCTCGTACGAGAACCAGCCGGGCGCCGAGGACTGGACGCAGAACCGGGCCTACATGGGGCTGCAGTGGCGGTTCGGCCTCGCTGGAGGAGACGGCATATGAGGAGGTTCGCCACGAGAGCTGCGCTCGCGATCCCGGTGCTGCTGACCACCGGCGTGCTCCTCAGCCGGCCGCAAGCGGAGCCGTTCCCACACGACATCCACGTCGATCTCTTCAACAGCTGTCTGGGTTGCCACGCGGGGATTCCGGAGGGTGACCAGGCGGCCTGGCTCTCCGCGACCGAGGCGGACTGCCTCGAGTGCCACGAAGAGGACGAGATCGACTGGAGCCCGCCCGGGCCCCGCGGGACGAACCTCGCCTTCAGCCACCCGGATCACGCCGAGATCGAGGAGCTGGAGTGCGGCGAGTGCCACGGGCTCCCGGACGCCGAGGAGCTCATGGAGGTGGGGGCGGCACGGCCGGCGAGCTGCTTCGACTGCCACGACGGCGATTCGCACCTCGCCGCGAACACGGAGTGCTCCTTCTGCCACGTGGCTCTGGCGGACGCGACCACGCTGACGTCGAGCCAGATCGCGGCGTTCCCCAACCCGTTCAGCCACGAGCAGGATGACTTCATCTCCGCGCACGGCGGAGGGGCGGTGGCGGCGGATGCCAACTGCGCCTTCTGCCACGCGCAGGAAAGCTGCTCGCGCTGCCACGTGAACGCAGGGCAGGTCTCCGCGATCGCCGCCCTCCCCACGGACGCCCGCGTGGCCTCCCTGACCGCGGATCGGGAGGGCTGGTGGCCGCTGCCCGCGAGCCATGAGGAGTCCGATTGGGCGACGGTGCACGGGACCGAGGCGGCCGCGGCGATCGAGAGCTGCACGAACTGCCACGCGCGGCCGAGCTGCTCGGGCTGCCACGGCGAGGGTGCGCCCTTCCTCGCGGCCCTGCCGGAGCCCGTCAAGGGTGGCCCGACGGGCGCCCAGGTCGTCGCGCTGCGGCCTCCCGGACACGACTTCACGTTCGCCGTCCAGCACGCCACGGCCGCGTCGCTCGGCCTGCCGAACTGCTCCGCCTGCCACGCGGAGGCCGAGTGCGTCGACTGCCACGCGCTTCGAGGCACCGGGCAGCCGCCGCTGCCCTCCGTGCCATCGGCCCGCCACCAGGCTCAGAAGGAGGGCGAGGATCCGGGCGTGGCCGCCGTTCCCTCGGCGGAGACGGCCGGAGGCTTCCATCCCGTCAACTTCGTCATGCGGCACGCGGCTGAGGCGTACGCGGTCCGCTCGGACTGCACCGCCTGCCACTCGACCGAGGTTTTCTGCCGGGACTGCCACACGAACCTCGGGTTCGGGGACGACGGGGCCACACGGGGCAATGCGTTCCACAACCTCCAGCCGGACTGGCTGCTATCCCACGGAAAGGCCGCGCGGCAGGGGATGGAGGAGTGTGCGAGCTGCCATCAGCAGGACTCCTGCCTCCGCTGCCACTCGGCGAAGGCCGGATGGCGCGTGAGCCCGCACGGCCCCGACTTCGATCCGAGTCGGGTGGCGGATCGAAGCCGGCAGTCCTGCGGCATCTGCCATACCAGCGACATCATCGACCCGTAGGCATACGCTTCCGTCCGGCCTCGCGGTCAGACGCCGCCGTGCGTCGCCCGTTCGATCCGCGCACATTACGTTTTGAAATGGATCATAGCCGACGAGGACCCTGCCTTCATCCGCGGTCCGGTGGCCGCTCGCTTTGAAACCGCGTGGCTTCATCGCGATCGGCCTGGTGGCGATCCCTCTGGCCATCCTCTCGCTCACACCCTCCCTCCGGGCCCAGCAGCCATACGATGGCTGCGTCTCCTGCCACCTGGACCTCGAGGACGAGACGCTCTCGCGGCCCGCGCAGCTGTTCGAGGACGACCTTCATGCCGTACGGGGGTTCGGCTGCGTCTCTTGCCACGGCGGTGACGGGACAGCCGCAGGACCAGAGGCCGAGGAGGCCGCCAAGGATCCCGCGAAGGGCTACATAGGGAAGCCAGCACCGTCGCAGATCATCGAGGTATGCGGCCGCTGTCACTCCGACGCGGAGTTCATGCGACAGTTCAACCCCTCCCTCAGGGTCGATCAGGTCGCGGAGTACCGGACGTCGGTGCACGGTCGCCGGCTGCTGGAGGAAGATGATCCGAGTGTCGCGACCTGCGTGAGCTGCCACGTCGCCCATTCCACCAAGCCGGCGTCCGACCCGACCTCGAGCGTCCATCCCGTTCAGGTACCGGAGACCTGTGGTGGATGCCACGCAGACAAGGAACGGATGGGTCCGTATCGCATCCCGACCAACCAGCTCGACCGCTACAAGGAGAGCGTGCATTGGGAGGCCCTCTCGGTGGGCGCCGACCTGTCTGCGCCCACCTGCAACGACTGCCACGGGAACCACGGCGCGAGCCCGCCTGGCATCTCCTGGGTCGGCAACGTCTGCGGGCAGTGTCACATCGTCATGGCGGACCTGTTCGGCGAGAGCGAGCACTCCGAGTTCCTCACCGACATCGGCGAACCGGGCTGCTCCGCCTGCCACGCGAACCACGCGGTCGTCAGACCGACCGAGGAGTTCCTGGGCATGGGGGACGAGGGCATCTGTGCGGACTGCCACCTCGACGATGACGAGGGCGGCGAAGCGGCGGTTGCGATGCGGGCGCTCATGGATTCGCTGGTTGCGGGGTTCGAAGCTGCGGATTCGATCCTCGACGAGGCAGAGAACGCCGGGATGGAGGTGAGCCAGGCGCAGTTCGAGCTGGGTGACGCGCTCAGCTCACTGATTACGGCCCGAACGGCGGTCCACGCCTTCACCGTGGCAGCCGTGGCCGAGGAAGTGGATGCCGGGCTCGAGGTGACCGACCGGGCCCACGGGCGCGGCCTGGACGCGTTCCGCGAGCTGCGGTTCCGGCGGGCCGGGCTCGCCATCTCGAGCCTCATCATCCTCATCCTCATTGCCGGGCTTCTCCTGAAGATTCGGGAGGCGGAGACGAAGGTGGAGGGGACGCTCGACTCGGTCCGCTCCTTCTACTACGCGGCGATGACGGGCGAGGGAGCCGTTGCTGGCGGCGATCTCCGCCTCGCGGCCTGCGCCGTGCTCCTCGAGCTCGCCTACGCCGACCGCCGGTTCGCCGACAGCGAGCGGGCCCACCTCGAGGAGCTGATTCGCCGCCAATTCGATCTGGATGCCACGCAGGCAGCCAGGCTCATCCAGCTTGCCGACATGGAGCGAACCGAGGCCAGGGACATCTCCCAGTTCACCGGCCTCATCGCGGAGGGCTTCACCGCGGAGCAGAAGATGGCATTGCTCAAGGACATGTGGAGCCTGGTCCTCTCGGATGGAGAGCTGGCGAGGCGCGAAGAGCACCTGGTGAGCCGAATGGCGCGACTTCTTGGTCTGGGCTCCGCGGCCGTGGCTGACGTACGGAAGGAGATTGGAGATGGCTAGAGCGACGGCGGCGCAGGAGTCGTCGATGGGGCCGAACGGGAGGGTCGAGTGACGGAACCACAGCAAGCCGGGGGCACAGGGCGAAGAAACTTCATCCGGTGGTTCTTCGGCACCGCGGTCGGTGCGTTCCTCGTCGCGGTCTTCTACCCCGTGACCCGCTACATCATACCTCCGGCGTCTGCCGAATCAGCCGCTTCCTCCGTGACCCTCCCGATCAAGGCCAGCGACCTGGCGGCAAACTCGGCCGAGATCTTCAAGTTCGGGAATCGGGCGGGAATCCTGGTTCGCACCCCCTCGGGGGAGCTGCGGGCGTTCTCGGCGACGTGCACCCATCTGAACTGCATCGTCCAGTACCGGGATGACCTCGGCCACATCTGGTGCGCCTGCCACAATGGCCACTTCGACCTGAACGGTCTGAACATCTCGGGACCGCCGCCGGCTCCGCTCGAGGCCTACACCGTGAACGTCCGAGAGGACGAGATCGTCGTGAGCAGGGGCGCCTGAGCGTGGCGCGCATGCGGGAGCGCTTCGGCGGGCTGGCTGTCTGGCTGGACGATCGTCTCGGCCTGGCCGCGGTCGGGGAGATGGCGAAGCAGAAGCAGGTGCCGGTCCACAAGCACACCGTCTGGTACTACCTGGGCGGGATGACCCTCTTTCTCTTCATCGTCCAGATTGCCACCGGCGTGCTGCTCCTCTTCTACTACCGGCCCAGCGCCGAGGACGCCTACGAGTCGATCCAGTTCCTGATGGCGGAGGTGGAGTTCGGTTGGCTCTTCCGTTCCATTCACCACTGGGCGGCCAACCTGATGATCTTCACGGCCTTTCTCCACCTCTTCAGCGTTCTCCTGCTGAGGGCTTATCGCCGCCCGCGAGAGATCACCTGGCTCTCGGGGGTGGTGCTGCTCATCCTCGCCATGGCGTTCGGCTTCACCGGCTATCTTCTGCCGTGGAACGAGCTGTCCTACTTCGCGACGCGGGTGGGCACGGAGATCCCGGCCGCCTTGCCGCTGGTGGGCGGCTTCATCGGCAAGGTGTTGAAGGGTGGGGACGAGGTGTCGGGCGCGACGCTCACGCGCTTCTACGCGTTCCACGTCTGGGTCCTGCCGTTCCTCTGCTTCGTCCTTCTGGGGATCCACCTCTTCCTCGTCCAGAAGAAGGGGATGAGCGTGCCGCCGAGCGTGGAGCGGGAGGGTGGGGCGCCACGGGCGATGCCCTTCTTCCCCAACTTCCTGCTGCGGGACCTGGTGGGCTGGCTGACGGCGCTGGCGATCCTGGCCGCCCTGGCCGCCTTCTACCCGGCCGAGCTGGGTGAGAAGGCCGATCCGTTCGCTCCGGCGCCGGCCGGCATCAAGCCCGAGTGGTACTTCATGTTCATGTTCCAGACGCTGAAGTACCTGCCGGCTCACATCATGGGGGTCGAAGGGGAGATCATCGGGATCTTCGGCTTCATGCTGGCCGGCCTGCTCCTGTTCCTCATCCCGTTCCTGGATCGACGCTCGGAGCGCGGCGAGCCGAGCCCGCTGCTCACGTGGATCGTGATCGCGGCGGTGCTGTACATCATCGTCCTGACCTATCTCGGCTACACGGCGAACCCGACGGCCTGAGGAGAGCCGAATACCATGAAGATGAAGATCCTGCTTCCTGCGGCGCTGTGTTCAGCCGCGCTGGTTGGTTCAGGCTGTGGTTCCGATCCGCTGGACGACATGACGGTCGCGCGAGACGAGATCCCCCACGAAATCGCCGTGCTCATCGACGCCGGCAATGCGGCCTTCAGCTCCGGGGACTACGAGACGGCCCGGGGGCACTATCTGGCAGCCGCGTCGCGAGATTCCACCGTGGCGGCCGCCTGGTACGGCGTCGCGATGACGGAGCGCGCGTTGGGAAACGACGAGGCGGCCGACGCCGCGCTGGGGCGCCTCGGCGACATGGGCGCAACGGCGGCTCCCCACCATGGGGCCGAAGACTCGGCAAGCACGTCTCCGCGCTCGCCCCACGGTTCACCTCACGGCGCGCCGCCGCCGGCTCGGGATTCAACCGAGCTGTAGGCTCTAGGGACGGGCGCCGAAAGCGCAGAGGACCCTCGACCGCATTGGGCAGCCGAGGGTCCTCGCGACGCTTTCGATCAGGCTGGATTCAACGATCCTTCAGCCGCCGGCCTCCTCCTCGCCTTCGGGCTTCGGATGGCACTCCGCGCACTTGGTGGGAGCGCTGATCGTCTCGTCCTCGGCTTTCGAGTCCTTGTGGCAACCGACGCACTTGATGTGAAACGGGTTCTTTTTCAGGCTCTTCTCGGTGCACTTGGGCGTGTCCTCTTCCTCGGGCTCGACATGGCAGCCCGCGCACGCCTCGACCTCCATGCCGCCCTGCGCGGCCTCGAGCGTGAGCTCCTCCTGGCTATGGTGGCAGGTCGTGCACTCGTTGGCCTCGAAATGTGTCTCGTGCGGGAAGCTGACGGGCGCCCTCGTGTCGCCGCAGGATTCAAGCGTGATCTCTTCCGGAGGGTCTGTTGCCTGGGCCAGGGACGGCCGTGCCGCAACCAGCAAGACAACCGCGGACATCAGTACCGCTAAGCAGAGTCGACGCATATTTGTCCCCTCCCAGCTCGAGTGGGCGCCACATAGTAGAGACTTTGGCGGAACCCTGGCGGTCACTACGCGTCGGCGGATCCGCAACGTAAGGGACTACAATAGTGGTGGTTCCCGGTGCTGGAAAGTGCGCCGGCGGCAGTTGACAGAGCTTGGCGAAATCCGACATCTATTATCCCACACCGCGGCTGACCGCGGTTCCAGCTGAACCTGCCCTAAGGTCCGCTGAAGACGCAGCCATTGCCCCGATGGGATGAATCGTCCATGACCTCGGTGAACCAGATCAGAGCGGCACTCATACTCACCCTGTCGCTTCCGGCGGCGTGCCGGCCGGGAGCGACAAGTGACCAGGCGGCCCGGTCTGAGAACGAATCCGAAGATACTGCCCCTTCGATGGCGGCTGCCGGGCCGGCGGCCGAGCCGGTCGAGTCGGAGCCCGACGAGACGCGGCTGGCCAATCTGCAGATGCTAACCTTCGCGGGCGAGAACGCGGAGGCCTACTGGAACCCGGCCGCGGACGAGCTGATCTTTCAGGCCACCCGGCCCGGATTGACCGAGTGCGACCAGATCTTCACGATGGACGACCGCGGCCGGAACCTCCAGCTGGTCTCGACCGGCGAGGGGCGGACGACCTGCGCCTACTTCTTCCCGGACAGGAAACGGATCCTCTACAGCTCCACGCATGCGGAGAACCCGGCCTGTCCGCCGCCACCCGACTACAGCCGCGGCTACGTGTGGGCGCTGTACGACTACGACGTCTACACGGCCAACCCAGACGGCTCAGGACTGGAGAGGCTTACCGAGACGCCCGGTTACGACGCCGAGGCGACGATCTCCTCCGATGGAGGAAAGATCGTATTCACCTCCACCCGAGACGGGGACCTCGAAATCTACACCATGAATCCGGATGGCACCGATCTCCGGCGGCTGACCCACGAGGCGGGGTACGACGGCGGACCCTTCTTCTCGGCCGATGGCACGAAGATCGTCTACCGGGCCTACCATCCGACGGATCCCGCGGAGCTCGAGGACTATCGCGCGCTCCTGGCGGAGGGTCTCGTCCGGCCCAGCACATTGGAGCTCTTCGTCATGGATGCGGATGGCTCGAACAAGCGACAGATCACCTCCAACGGAGCGGCCAACTTCGGTCCCTTCTTCCACCCGGACGGCGAGCGGATCATCTTCAGCTCCAACCTGCACGCTTCGGAGGGCCGCAACTTCGACCTCTACATGATCAACGTGGATGGTACCGGCCTGGAGCGGATCACGACGCACCCGGAGTTCGACGGCTTTCCGATGTTCACGTCCGACGGGAGCCGCCTCGTGTTCGCCTCCAACCGCCACAGCCGGCAGCGGGGAGACACGAACGTGTTCGTGGCCGAATGGGTGGAGGACCCCGGCGCCGAAGTGGAGGAGGAGGGGCCGTGACGACCGAACCGAGACTAATGACGCCTGAGATGTCGATACGATCGAGGCGCAACATGCTGCTCAACGCCGCGCCGGCTCTGCTCAGCGCCGCTGCGCTGCTGCTTGGCACCGGTCCCCACGGCCTGGCGCTGGCCCAACAGACAGACCCCCACGACCCGCCGCAGGCCCGATCCGGCGAAACGCTGGTCTGCCCGACACCGCCCGCGGCCTCGGCGGTCGATCCGGCGGTCGTGGGCCGATACCTGGCAGCCGACGACTTGGAGGGTCGCCTCGCCGGCTCGCCGGGGGAGAAGTGCGCCGGCGACTTCATCGCTGGCCAGTTCGAGCTGCTCGGACTCGAACCCGCCGGTGAGGACGGCACCTTCTTCCAGCCGCTGCCTCTGGCCAGCTCGATCAACCCGCACGCGCCCTCCGGTACGGGCCGCAACGTCGCCGCTCTCCTCCGCGGAGACGATCCGGATCGCCGAGCGGAGATCGTCATCGTCGGGGCGCACTACGACCATCTGGGTCGGGGCCCGTTCGGCTCACTGGAGCCCGATGCGAACGAGATCCACAACGGGGCGGATGACAACGCCTCCGGCGTCGCCGCCCTGCTGGAGGCGGCCGACCGCTTGGTACACCGTCAGCCGCCGGCCCGATCGATCCTCTTCATCGCCTTCACGGGCGAGGAGTTCGGGCTGCTCGGATCCGCGCACTACACGCGCTCTCCGACGATACCGCTCGAGCGGGCCGTTGCCATGCTGAATCTGGACATGGTCGGTCGGCTTGGAACGGGTCCGCTGATCGTCTACGGGATCGACACGTCAACGGATCCGGCTACGGGCCCAGCGACCACACCTCCTTCTACTCCTCGGACATCCCCGTCCTCCACTTCTTCACCAACGTCCACTCCGAGTACCACAAGCCGTCGGACGACTGGGAGCTCATCGATGTGGAGGGTCTGTTCAGCGTCTCAGCGCTGGTTGCGGGGATCGCGGAGCGGGTCGCCGAGCGGCCGAGCCGACTGACCCTGCAGCGGACCGAGGCCCCGCCTCCGGCGGCACGAGAAGGCGGCTACGGGGCGTATCTGGGCACGGTGCCCGACTTCGCGCCCGTGGACTTCGGGGTTCGACTGAGCGGGGTGCGAGCCGGCTCTCCGGCCGAGCAGGCCGGCATGCAGAAGGGCGACGTCCTCATTCGCTTCGACGGGGAGGAGATCGAGGATCTGTACGTCTTCACGGACGCCCTCCGATCCCACGCCCCCGGCGACACGGTGGAGGTCGTCGTTCTGAGGGAGGGGGAGGAGGTCCCGCTGGTGGCCGTGCTCGGCAGCCGGGGGGAGCGGGAGTGAGCGGCGCGGGTCCAGGGCTAGAGGACTACGCCGACCTCGTCCAACCGTCCGAGACGAAGGTCCTGTTGCTCGTGCTCGACGGGCTCGGGGGGCTGCCTCTCGAGCCGGGCGGACCGACGGAGCTGGAAGCCGCGCGCACGCCCAACTTGGACGATCTGGCCTGGACAGCGGAGGTGGGACTCCACGACCCCGTCGGTCCCGGCATCACTCCCGGCAGCGGGCCCGGTCACCTGGCCCTCTTCGGCTACGATCCGCTCCGGTACAGGATCGGGCGCGGCGTGCTGGAAGCGCTCGGGATCGATTTCCCGCTCGAGCCCGGCGACATAGCGGTGCGCGGGAACTTCTGCACGGTCGACGGCGCCGGGAACGTCACGGACCGCCGGGCCGGCCGGATCCCGACCGCGGAGGCGGAGCGGCTGGTCGAGGCGCTCGAGAGGATTCCCAACGGCGAGACCCAGATCTTCGTGCGGGCGGTGAAGGAGCATCGCTTCCTTCTCGTGCTGCGACCCCCCGGGCCCATGAGCCCCGACCTGGCCGACACCGATCCCGGCAGGACCGGCGTTCCGCCTCTCCACGTGACCGCGGGCTCGACGGCCGCGCAGGCCACGGCGGCACTGGTGAGCGAATGGCTGAGAGCGGCGCGCGAGGTGCTCGCGGGAGAGCCGGCCGCGAACATGGCCCTTCTGCGCGGCTTTTCGGTCCTTCCGGACTGGCCGCGCTTTCCGGATGCCTTCGGCATGCGGGCCTTCGCTGCCGCCGCCTATCCGATGTATCGGGGCGTGGCCAAGCTGGTCGGCATGGAGGCGATCGCCGTCGATGAGGATCCGTCTGCGCTCGTGACGGCGCTGGAGGACGCGGTCTCGGCGCACGACTTCTTCTTCCTCCACTTCAAGCCGCCAGACAAGGCCGGCGAGGATGGGGACTTCGACCGCAAGGTGGCCGTGATCGAGGAGGTGGACCGGATCCTTCCGGCGCTGATGGGCGTCCGGCCGGATGTGGTGCTCGTCACCGGGGACCATTCCACCCCCTCGCTACTCCGCGCGCACAGCTGGCATCCCGTGCCCTATCTGCTCTGGTCCAACGTCTCGCGGGGTGGCGGAGCAGAGGCCTTCGGGGAGAGACCGTGCGCTCAGGCCGGTGATGGCGTCAGGCGCGGGCGGGAGCTGATGCCCCTCGCCGCCGCCGCCGCCGGGAAGTTCGTGAAGTTCGGGGCCTAGGTGCAGCGCCGTGGCCGCTACTCAGCGAGACGGTTCCTGCGTTTGGAGGAAAGCCGTGAGGTCGGCCATTTCGCTGGGTCTGAAGACTGGCCAAAAAGCCTCCTCCGCGGACGCCTGCTCCTCCCCGATCACCGTGTGATTCCACAACGCCGAGATCACACTGGCTGGTGAGTTCAGGCCCTCGGGCCGAGACAGGTCACCTGCAGCAGACCCTCCTTGGCCGTTCAACGAATGACACTCCAAGCACCCTTTCTGGCGGACGAGTAGCCTTCCCCTTTGCCGAGAGCCCGATTCGGCGAAGTAGCGCAGCGAGTAAAGGTAGGCGACTAGATCGGCCATCTCGGCAGGCTGGAGATGGATATCGGGGATTCCACGCGCTCCCATGGCGCGGAGCATCCTCGGCTGCTTGTTCCACATCGCGGCGGCGAACTCTGTCAGGCTCCGATGAGCAGCACGTTCGGCGAGATCAGGCCCTTCTTGTGCACTTCCTTCCGGGGAACCGTGGCAACGGGAGCACCCTTTTTCCGCAAACAGCCTGCGCCCTTCAGCGGCCCGGCCTGGCAGGACATAAAGGGACTCATCCGAGGGGCCGGCCGACGCTGACTTGAGGTAAGCAATCAGGTCGATCAGCTCGGCTCCCGTGAAAGTGGGGCGGACAATCCCCCGCTCTTGCAAGCTCTCCGCCATCGCGGGGCCGTGGTTCCACATCGCCGTCGCGACCTGGATAGGCGACGGCGTCCGACCGAGACGATTGAGATCGGGACCGACCACCCCACCGACTCCACCTACCTGGTGGCACAAAACGCACCGCTTCTCGTTGAACAAGGCTTGGCCAGCGCTGGGATCCCCGGGAGGATCGAAGTATTCGACCGTGAACAGGAAGGCGATGAGGTTGCCGGTCTCCCGTGGGCTCAGGTGCGGTCGGCGGATGTCCAGCTCCCGCATCCGCTCGACCATCTCTGGGCCATGGTTCCACATATCCGCCGCCAGGTCGTAGAACGATCGGAGCCTGGGCGTCCGTCCCAGATCTGGCCCTTCCGAGCCGCCTAACCCTTTTACCGCGTGACATTTGACACATCCCTTGGCTCCGAACACGCGTGAGCCGGCGGCCGCGTTCACCGCCGGTTCCGGCGGCGCCTGAGCGATGATCGAGCGCAGCGGCAGGAATAGCAGGATGGCGGTGAGATACTGCGCGGCTCTCCAGGCTCCGCCGCGGGCGAACAGAGCGAAACTGTCCTTACTCATCGCGTCCTCCAAAAAGCAGGATCGGCACGAACTCGGAGTGAGAACCGCTCCCGCTTGCGCGCTCTAACGCAGACGCCCCCGATCATTGCTCGGCGCTCAGGGCTCTGAGATACGCGGAAAGGTCCCGCATCTCGTCGCCTTCGAAGCGTGGCCATTCCCGATCCTCCTCCTCCACCAGGTCGAACATGGCGGGTGCGTGCTCCCACATGGCTGCGGCCAGGCCGAGCGGCGAGAGCACGGCTTCCGAATCGGACAGGGCGGGCGCCACCGAGGCTTGGTCTCGCCCGTGGCAGGCGGCGCACCCTTTCTGCACATACAGGCGCTCACCGATCTGGACATCGCCTTCCGTCTCGTAGAACCGAAGGTAGTAGAGGAAGGCGATCAGGTTTGCCATCTCGGAGCCCTCGAGCCTCGGAAACCCGACCCCGCGGGTTCGCATGGCTTGCAGCATGAGAAAGGAGTGGTTCCACAGCCGGCCCGCAATCTCCGAAACGGTGAGCTGCTGGGTCGCCGTTCGGAGTTCGGGCCCGAAGG
>JBDHFW010000055.1:0-14726 GCA_039590175.1 Gemmatimonadota bacterium
AGTCGAGCCCGCGGGGCTGTGGTGATGGTCTTGTGAGGGGATGTGGTGAGATTTCCTACCGAGGACGGGTCGCCAGACCCTCAGCCTGCCCGGTGAGGATCTGGCTGCCGAGGCTTCCGGCGGAGCATCCGCCGGACCTGCCGGTCCTTCTATCAGCCGCTAGTCGTCATCCTCATCGTCGTCATCCTCGTGGTCGTCGTCGCCGTCTTCGTCTTCATCCTCGAAGCCTTCGATCGAATCCTGGATGTTGTCCTCGACGATACCCTCGTTCGGTCCGTCGTCGTTCGCGGTGCTGGGATCGATGAGCTCCCCATCGGGCCCCACGAACCAGGTCGCCACGTCGATCTCGAGCGTGAGGTTCGTGGGCGCCGCCCCGTCGTCGACGGCTGCGGGCGGCGCTGCACGTACTACTCTATTGGCCACCGTATCGGCGGATCCACGTTCTCCGTCTCATTCTCCGCCCTAGGCAGAGCCAGACGCAGGGGCTCCTCCAAGCGACGTCTCCCCCGATAGCGCCGCCGAGCACCGCGCCCGCGGCGGCGCCGCCGCCGATCTTTGCCGCTTCGTCCTTCATCTCCGAGCGACGGACCATCGCCGCCTCCGTCACGACTCCCCGAATCGTATAGACCGCATTCCCGACCCGGAGCGCTTCAAACTCGGCGCTGACGACCGGTGGCTCTCTGGAGATCGACGTGACGACCCCTCCCACTCTGGCGCCTTCCGGTACCACGACGACCCCGTCGTAGATGACCGGTCGCGCAACCAATCCAGAGACCGGCGAGCCGACACGTGTCGAGCGTGTGCTCAACGTTTCGTCCAGCTGAATCTCGAGGCTCGTCCCGGACGGCACCTCGGCGAACGCACCTTCCTCGGCGTCCAGCGGGCCACATGCCCAGGCCAACGTCAGCAGCGGAAGGATCGGGAGGCTGTTATAGGGGAACCGGCGCACGTTCATGGCTCTTCCTCGCACAATAGATGCTCGGTCAACTCGGTCAACACCGTATCACCCCTGATAGCAGCAAGGCATGTGCCCGGCTAAAAGGCGAGCGTGGATTTACCAACTACCTGTGTTATAAGGGATTAGGAGACGACGCTCCGGGGCGGACTTGCAGAGGACGTGAAGTACCGACCGACAGTCGGCACTAATTGAAGGTTTCGCGGCCGGGCGGCTCAGGTCCGCGACGGGACTCAGCGTTGTTCGCGAAGGAACTCCAGGACCACCTGACCCAACTCGTCATCGAACACCGCGGTCGCGTGGCTCTTTCCGGTCAGGACGGAGACTTCGACATCGGGTTTCACGTTCACGAGCGCGTCGACGGCCGGGCGCGCGAAGTCCGCCTCGCCGATCACGGCCAATACCGGGACGCCGATCGCGCTCACGGATGCCGCGGTCAGGTCGTCCCACTCCGGCCTCGAACGCAGCACCGCCGCGAGAGCCCGCGCGTCATTGGCGTCCAGGAACGCACGAATCTCCGGCGTCGGGTCCGGCCAGCCAGGCAGCCACATCGCGTCGGTCAGACTTCCGCCTTCCTCGGCGATGCGCTCGATCTTGGCCGGCCAGTCGCGCAGTCCGGGCGGCAGCGGAGTGCCAGGGGACGCCCAGCCCGCACCGCCGATAACGACGGACCGCACTCGGTCCGGGTGGCCCGCGGCCAGCCTGAGCGCAAGCGAGCCTCCCATCGAGTATCCGACGATGTGTGCCTTCTCGATCTCGAGCTCCTCGAGCAAGCGTACCACGTCCTCGACGAACTCGAGACCGTAGTCCTCCGGGTCATGAGGCTTGTCGCTGAGTCCGTGGCCTCGTTGATCCAAAGCGAGCATGCGGTACTCCTGCGGCAGCGAGTCCAGAAGGCCCGTGAGGCCCCAGTTCACCTCGGCGCTTAGCGCGAAACCGTGGAGGAGAACCACGGCGTCGCCCTCTCCGATGTCGAGGTACCGGATGCGCACGCCGTCCGAGTCGAAGAAGCGTTCCGCTGAGCCGGCCTCCTGGCCTACGACTGGGCTCGGGACGCAGAGCACGGCGAGCATCGACATCGCGACCTGCAACCTCAGCATCGCTTTCCGATCTCTGCTCGAGAGCCGTGACCTCATGACGATCTCCCTGCTTGCTCTCCCCGAATGCGGATCCTGGTTAAGCATAGCTGGTGCGCCCGACGGTGTGACAGAGGTATTGTTCGGTGTGACCCGTCTGGGAACCGTCGATACCGACGGAACATGGACTTATAAGAATTACGGAGTGGTCGCCTTGAGAATCCGTGCCTTCGTCGTCCTGATCGTCATCTTTGCCGCAGCCTGCGGAGAAGCGAGCGACCCGGCCCGCCAAGTGGGTAGCGAGGAAGCCGAGACCGGCGGGACTGCGGTGGTTGGCGTCGCCTCTGGAGCGACCACTCTGCTCCCTCCGCTGGCCGCGGCGGCACTCGACTTCGAGCTGGGAGGGAACCTCTTCCTCGCACTAAACTTCGCCGTCTGGGAGAGCGGGCACCTCGAGTATCCGACTCCTCACCCGCTCGCTCTCGCGAAGAGCTGGACATTGGAGAGCCGCGACGCCTCCCTCACCTACGTGCTCGATTCGTCCCAGCGATGGTCGGACGGAGAGCCCGTGCGGGCGGCGGATGTCGTCTTCACGTACGGGCTGCTCGCGGACACCGCGCTGGCGCTCCCGCTTTCATCGACGACCGAGCGGCTCGATTCCGTCGTCGCCGTCAACGACTCGACCGTCACCTACTACTTCGATGGCGCGTACCCCGGAATGTTGTTCGATACGGGAGTCGGCATCATCCCCGAGCACGTGTACGGTGCGGTCCCGCTGGACCAGATGCGCGGCATGCCCGAGCCCGAGAGCGCCGGCGGTCGGCTCGTGGTGAGCGGGCCGTTCGGGCTGGCCGAATGGCAGCCGACCGACCGGATCGTTCTGGAACGAAACACCTCGAGCGCCCTGCAGCCGCGGCTGGACCGGATCGTGATACGAGTGCTGCCGGATGAGACCGCCCGCACCGCCGAGCTTCGATCGGGCGAGCTTGACGTGGTCCAGATCGGTTCCTTCCGGGCCGCGTACCGGCTGTCTCAAGAACCCGAGATCGAAATCCTGCGCATCGACCAAAGGGGCTTCGACTATATCGCATGGAATCCGCGAGGACATCCGGCTTTTGCGGACGTCCGGGTCCGCACGGCTCTGTCGCTCGCGCTGGACCGATCGTCGATGATCGCGGCCCTGGACATGAGTGACTATGCGGAGCCTGCGTTCGGTCCCTACGGGTCGCTCTTCCCGCACCTCGCCACACCACCGCCGGACGAGCCCGCCCATGATCCAGAACGTGCCGCCGCGTTGCTGGAGGAAGCCGGCTGGACGGACGTCGACGGTGACGGCGTCAGGGAGAAGGACGGTGCTTCGCTTTCCTTCCTGTTGTCGACGACGGCAGGGAGCGACCGACGGGAAGGAGCCGTTCAGATCATTCAAAGCCAGCTCGCCGACGCGGGGGTTCGAGCCGAGGTGCAGGTCGAGGAGTTCCGTTCCCTGCTCGGACGTGCCATGGCCGGCGAATACGAGGCCGCGCTGCTGGGCTGGCAGGTCGGCCTCGACCCGGACATCTCGATGTTCTGGCGAGGGTTCCGGGCGATCGCCTCACAGATCCAGGGTCCACACGTCGGTCAATCGGTGACGTGCTCCCCGCAGCCCCTCTACATGTACAGGTGTACAGGTAGAGGAAGCGGGTCGAACACACATCGAAAAGCGGTTGAGGCCGCGTTGACGTATAGCCATATCATCGATATGGTTTACCATATGAAGACCACGCTGAACATCGCGGATTCAGTCATGAAGGAGCTCAGGCGAGAGGCGGCCCGTCAGGGGCGGACGATGTCGGAGCTCGTCGAAGCCGCGCTTCGGCGACTGCTGCAGCAGCGCGACCCGCCGCAGAAGCTGCCGCGGCTCCCTTCGCTCAAGAGCGGCGGCCACCTGGCCGACGTTGCGAACCGGGAGGCCCTCTATCGGGCGATGGAGGAATAGTGTTCGTCGTGGATACGAACATCCTCGTGTACGCGGCGGACGCCGATTCCGAGTTCCACAGGACATGTCGCGAGATGCTGGAGGACTGGCGACGGCAACCCTCCCCCTGGTACCTCACCTGGAGCATTGTCTACGAGTTTCTCCGCGTCACGACGCACCCTCGGGTGTTCCGAACGCCGTGGTCCGCCGGAGATGCATGGAGCTTCGTGCAAGCCCTCCTGGCCTCGCCGAGCCTAGGACTGCTTGTCCCGACCGAGCGCCACGCCGAGGTCGCCGCTGAGGTGGTCTCGGAGAACCCCCACCTCTCCGGGAATATCTTCCATGACGCTCAGACAGCCGTCCTGATGCGAGAGCACGGAGTCGGCAGGATCTATACGCGCGACACAGACTTTCACCGCTTTCTATTCCTGCGGCCGATCGACCCCATCGCCTAGAAGAAGCGGGACGTATCGATGCGGGAGCGGCCTGATGCGGGAGGTATCCGGGCGGCGCGATGCGAAGGGGTAGGGAGTCTTCGAGAGGTATGCGGAGCTTCGGCAGAAACCGAAGTCCGGAGGCGCTACTCTTCCTCGGGTCGCGGGTCCTCTGTCCGCTTTGTGTCCGCAGGTTCCCTACGAAGCTCGAAGATCCGCCGGCTCAGTATGTCGGCGACTGCCTCCTCCCACCCCTCGCGCAGCAAGCCCTGGGAGAGGGTGAAAGGCTCCATCTGTTCCTGGCGCGTCCCCATACTCGCCCTCCCTGCTGGATGAAGGTCGAGGACATTGAAGAAGATTCTACCGTGATGCCAGCCGGACGTATGTAGGGAAAGGCTTGTCTTGTAATGTGGTGAGGATTCCCACAGATGGTCCCACAGAGGGCCACCCGATCCTGCAGCTCGTGCCGATCCTAGAACAGATCCTAGAACAGGTTGAGAAGAAGCTGAACGCCTCCAATCAGCAGAACCGCAAGCAGAAAACCTATCCCGACGATGGGCAGTGCCGCCCGGCCAGGGTCGTCGCGCATACTACGTACAGCCTCTATGAGGTAAGAGAAACGCAACCTCAGGGGGGACCAACCGAGGTAACAACGCCGCTATCTCAACCTATGAGGCTTCGGCCCGATCCCGCCAGAGGTCGAGGGCCGCGCTCTCGAGTCCCGAAGGTGTCGCCGCCCGTGGTGACCGACCGCAGCCCGCGGTGACCGACCGCAGCCCGGCGCAAACGACCGCGTCAGCCCAGGAGCCTCTTCACTACGGAGCGGAGCTTGCCCTCGTAGCGCTTCACCAGCATGACCGAGGCGGGAGAGTAGCGAACGACTTTGGCGGCGATGTCGCCGACCAGAACCCTGCGAAACAGCGGCTCCTTGGCGGCGCCCAGCACGACGAGGTCGTAGTCCTTGCTGGCCTTGGAGATGCCGCCGGCCACCGAGCTCGACTCGATGAGCAGCTTCGCGACACCCCCGCCGTCGGCGAACCGCTCCAGCGTCTTCTCGATCCACACGTCCGCCTGATCCCGCTCCTCCCGCGACGCGTCGGGCGGCACCACGTAGCACACGGTGACGGTCATTCGCTCCGTCTGCGCGAGGATCCCGAGAAACTCCGCGGCCAGCCGGGCGTGCGGTCCGCCAGCCGTCGGGAGCAGAACGCGGTGGCGCTCCGACTCCCGGCCGATCTTCAGGAGCATGAGATCACAGGACGCGTGCCGGATCACGTGGTCGGAGACCTCGCCGAAGATCCGCTCCCTGGTGTTCGTGTAGCCCTTCCAACCCATCAGCAGCAGATCCGGACGCAGGCGGCGGGCGGCCGACAGAATGCCGTCGTAGATGTGGTGGGCGACGATCACCTCGCAGTCGCAATGCACGCCGTAGCTCGACGCATGCTCGCGGGCCACCCTGAAGAGGCGCTCCTTGTGGTGCACGAAGCGGAGTCCCTCGTGAATCGGAAGCTGCCTCGGCACGTTCACCACGGCCAGAACGATCACCCGCCCGTCGTGCGCCCGCGCGATCGGACAGGCCGTGTCCAGCAGTCTGCCCACGTTGTCGGGGTTCGCCACCGGCACCAAGACGCTGTAGCCGGCACGCGGCGCCCGCTCCCGCGCCCGCTCCCCCGGAACGAGGACCTGGGGCGTCTCGTGCACGGCCTGCTTCTCGGCCCAGGCGAAGTAGATGAGGAGGCCGAGCACGATCCAGCCCGCGGTCACGAACCAGGCGAGAGGCTGGAATTTGAACTGATAGAGGGCCAGGAAGACGTTGAGACCTATCCCGAGGATCGGGACGTAGGGATAGAACGGGACCTTGTAGCGGCGCTCGATCTCGGGCGCCTTACGCCGCAGGACGATCACCGAGAGGTTCACGAGGGCGAAGGTCAGGAGGAAAATGAGGCTGGCCGCCGAGCCCACTGTTTCGATCGGAAGGGTGAGGGCCATGACGAGGAGTATCGCGCCCGTCGCAATGATGGCGACGCGCGGCGTCCGCCGCTGGGGGTCGATCTTCGCGACCGGGTCGGGAAGCCACGCGTCACGGGCCATCGAGAAGGCGACGCGCGAGGCGGCCATGACCGTGGCGTTCAAGGCGGACATCGTGGAGAGAAGCCCCCCGAAGACGATGACCGCCACGCCGAAGGCCGGCATGAAGTCCTCGGCCGCCCGCACGATCGCCGTCTCCTTGTACTTGCCGAGGAACTGCCAGGACGGCGTGTCGCCGGCGTCGACGGCGCCCAGCGAGACGAACAGGATCAGCAGATACATGGTGATCGTGATCGCGAGCGCGATGAACGTCGCCCGCGGGATGTTCTTCTCGGGTTCCCTGATCTCTTCGGCCACGGTCGCGATGAGGTCGTAGCCCTCGAAGGCGATGAACGTGAGGCCCATCGCCACGAGGACCCCACCGGCACCGAGCGGGAAGAAGGGGTTGAAGCTCTCCGCCGCCGCCGCCGGCTCCGCCGCCACCCGCTTGAGGCCATAGAAGACGAAGATCGCCAGCACGATGAGCTTGGAGACCGTGAGCACGTTCTCGGCGAAGCCGGTCACCTCGGTGCCGCGGACGTTCAGCCGGACGAAGAAAGCCCCGACGATGAGGGTGACCAGCAGAACGGCTGCGTGCTCGCCGACCAGCCCCATCGCCCCCTGCGCGAAACCCGGCATGTACTTGAGGAAGAACTCCCAGAAGTACCCGGCGAAGCCGAGGGCGTAGAGGCTGCAAGCCACGGTATAGGCGAACCAGAGCATCCAGCCGGCGGTGAAGCCCACCGCCCCCGGGAAGGCCATACGCACGTAGGAGTAGCCACCGCCCGCCCGAGGGATCGCCGAGGCGAGCTCCGCATAGGCGAAGGCGGTGAGCAGGGTGACGGCGCCGTTGAGGGCGAAGGCAAGAATCGAGGCGGGCCCCGATACGCCGGCCGCGATCCCGGTGAGAACGAAGATCCCGGCCCCGATCATGGCGCCGACGCCGATCATGGTGGCGTCGAACAGCCCCAGGTCTCGGGCGAACGTGACTTCGGAGGTTTCTCTGTTGTTGGCCACCCGGGTCAGTACGCGTCCGGGTACCGGTCGTCAATAGCGACGGGAGCCGTCCGGCTGACGGCCGATGGCCGGCGCGGTCACGGAGCCGCTAGAATCCCCGCCACGAGAAAGCCTGTCCGATCAGGGTGATAGCGGCGTCCCAGCCCGGCCGCGACGCGCCGGGCGGGCCCCGCGAGCCGGGCGACGCGCGAGGGAGAAGAGGCGACGATGAGCAGCCGACTCGACCCCAACCACAACATGCAGACCGCCTGTCCCCAAGCGAGGTAAAGAGGTCGAGCTCCACCGCCGTGAGCAGCACCTTGGAGGCCCAGAAAGCGGTCGCAGCGAGCGGGCGCGGCGAGGTGAATCAACCGATCACGCCTAGCCGATTCAGCAGCTTCAGCAGCCCGGTCCCGATCACGGTGAGACCAAGGATCCACTGAATCCTGCCGACGACAGCCGGAGAGCTTTTCGTCGCAAGATGATCTTTGTAGGCCAGGGACAAGAAGAACGCGCCCCACGCCAGGGGAAGGAGTCCCTCGTACACTCCCTCGAAGGCGAAATCGAAGGGCGCAAGTACGAGGGCAGCGATACCCAGGATCAGAAAAAGCTTGTTCACTTCGGTCCGTTCTCGCTTACTTGCAGGGCGGTCAATGAGCCGAGAGGCGGCCCCGTCTGAACCGTCCCTCTGTAAAATACAGGGCAACGTAAGAGCGGCGGGAGCTATGAAGCCACGGCAAGGTGCTGGCGCTCAGGGGGCGCTCGCGAGTGTACTGGCCGGCCACGGGCGCTGGGAAGGGCAGATGGCAAACCTGGGCAGATTGCCCGGCGGCGGTGAACGCCGGCCGGATATCGCGCAAACCTCAGCTGCCCTGGAGTGACGCGGGCAGAAATCCCACTACACGCACCGCCCAGACCCGCCTGACAGACGCGTCGTCTTCTGAGCCGTAGCTTTGGGTCAGCGAGCCGGCATGCGGCCGCAGACGGGACCTCGTGCCGGCCGGGAAACAGCTCGGAGCCGGAATAGAGGTTCGATCATGAATATCAACCACAGAGATCCCGATCTGCTGAGCGTGCCCGACCTCGACGCAGCCATCGCGCAGGAGTTCGATCTGACGGCGAGGGCTTACGCCTCCGACCCGAGGGCCGCCGCTGAACTCTGGCTCTATCTCATCGATCAACGGGGTTGGATACCGGTCATCAACCCCTGGCAGGCGGAGCCACCCTACGAGGTCGCCATCTGGTCGACCCGGGAAGAAAAGCTCGTCGGTCCCCATGCGACGGGTTGGGGGAACTCCCGTGAGGAGGCGCTGGCTCGAGCCGCGCTCTTGGCCGACTACGCGGCGCAAGCCAGGGGGTGAACCCGGCCCGACTGTCCGCGCTTGCAGTTCGGTGGGCGGCCAGAGTCACGAGCCTCGGAGTGATCGTGATAGCCACGATCGCGCTCGCCCAGGGAGACTGGCCCAACCCTGCTGCTGACACGGCAGTGGCACCGCTTGCTTTGTTCTTCTTTCTGTCGGCGTGTGCGGGCTTGATCCTGGCCTGGCTGTTGGAGGGGTCGGGTGGTATGCTCGCCATCTTCAGCGTGGCGGCGCTCTACCTCACCGCTCTTGTCGCGACCGGTCGTCTGCCTGTGGGCTGGCTGCTCTCGGTCGCCGCGGTGAACGGATTCCTTTTCGTCTTGGCGCGAGCGCTGCACGCGGTGTTGGCGCAAGAGAGTTTCTCGGACGGCGACCCTGCCCGAGGGCGGTCGTGACTAATTTGAATCGGCTAAGCGTGAACTCGCCTCGCTGTGCCTTCTCTATGCCGGTGTCATCCCGGCTGATTGCTTCTCAGAAGACGGCCAAAGTCAGCTTGACGAGGGCCAGTATCCCGCTCCAGAGCATGAGCGCCAACCCGACCTTCACGACAGTTGCCGTTCGTGGACCTACTCTGGCGTCTCGATCCATTTCGCAGGCCTCCCAGTTAGAGTAGTTCCTCGCCGATCAACGCGCCGCTTACCGCATCGAAGATCCGCATCACCGTGGGCAACGAACCCTGGGAGTCGTAGACCCACACATTCACGACCTTCTTGTCCTTCGAGGGTCGGTGGACCAGCCATGCTCCCTGCGGTACCTGCCGCTCCAGTGTCGAGCAAGTTCCAGCTTCTCGCTGGTGTCCGGGTGGCGTTCCGGGCACCCAAATGCGGCACTCTCCAGGCGGAGGGAGATGACCCGGCGGAATACCGAGCGTGGCTGCCGTAGAGGTCGAAGTCCGAACGGTGCCCGATGAGACAGGTGCGCTACGGGCTGAAGGCCTTGGTTCTGGGGGACTGCTGGTCGAGCTACTCGAACACGCGGTGGCTGCCATTAGGGCGGCCGTTAACATCACGGTTCTCGGTCGCATTGGTCCCCCTGGCTTCTAGTCTGGCTGCCGATCTCGGCGGCCCTGCGCTTAAGACGGAGCCAGAGGTGTGCCAGTTACCGAACTTGGTCGAGAATGCCTACTTGCGGGCTTGGGAGTTGAGGTGAGATATGCTACCACTTGCGACCAGGCGCAGAGTTTTCACGTGCTCAAACTTGGGGTAGCGCGGGCTATCAAGCGTGCCCGTGCGAGCCAGCTGCTCAGGCAGGGCGTGTGAGACGATACGAGAAGAGCCATACTCGTCCAAACTGGTTCGGTGCCACGTCACGACCGGTGGTCACGTGGTAGTCAAGCCCTCGAAGCACCGCGCCGAGGTAGCGGCGAAGTAGCGGTACCAGGTAACAGCGATGCAGGGCCCACCTCAGGGCCGAGGGGTAGCCGACGAACGCGCTGGGCCAAATGCTGATGGTGAGCTCGGTTTCTTCCGCACCCGTGGCCTCAAGCTCCCACCGGACGTGGCTGACCGGCCATCCAGCGTTGCCGATCTCGAGCTCGTACGCGTGTCCCTCATCCCAGACTGTGAACCGTCGGAGGAGGACCACACCGCTCAGATAGTGGATCGTGTCCTGCGCGCCAACACCGGGCCAGGCAGCGACAGGATTGCCGGAGCAGAATGGATGATACCGTGCAAGAGCTCCCGGGGTGACCATGACTTCCCACACTCGCTCTGCGGCGGCCTGCAGCCGACGCGTCACCACTGCGGGTTGGCACTGCGGGGGTGGCGGTCGCGTCACTCGATTTCGCTGAAGAAGGATAGCCTGAGGCCATCGGGATCGGTCAGCACGAACCGGCGGTGCCCCCAGGGCTGATCGGCCAGTGGCTCCTCAATCGGCAGTCCCATCGTCTCGCAGCGCGAATGGAAGGCCACCACATCATCGATCTCAATCATGACGCTGACCCCTTGCGGGGGTATGTAGTCGGCAGCCGCATCCGGACTGGGCAGTCCACGAAGTGACAGCACCTCGATGATGCCCGAGGCTGCGCGAAACAGCGTCCCTCGATCTCCCGGCCCGCGATCCCACGCGCTGACTACCTTCAGTCCGAGCCTATCACGGTAGAAGGTCAGTGACGCCTCGTAGTCTTTCGCATGGAGAACGCATCGAAACTGGCCCTGCATGCCTCCTCCTTGGTTCGGCGACCACGGCACGGATGGCTCGTCGATCGCGACTGAACTCCGTCCCCCGACTGGCTATTTCTGCACCGCAGGCCGATGGGCTACGTGTGCTGCAACAGGCACTGTTGCCGCCTCGCGTTCGAGGATCCGCTCAGCCAACCACTGGAACCACTCCCAGTTCGTTTCTCGACTCGTTTGGTCGCGAACGTCCTCTACAAACCCCTTTAGTCTTGCCCACGACCTCACGACGACGCCGCCGTAGAAGTCGTACACGAGGTTAAGCTCGATTTCTTGATGAAAGACCAGAACGCCAAGGCTTTCCCAGGTGCCCAGTAGCGCCTCTGAGCATCTCGGGGGTCTGGAGCGAGTTCATCAGGGCGAATGCCGCGTCTCGCCGACGTCCGACCCGCAGCTGGCGCACCTGCACGATCGTATCAGGGTCAATTGTAGTTGGATGCGGCTTGATGTCGCACCCTCCGGTTTGAATGAGGCGGCCAGGCGATCTGCGGCCCTGCGAGGACGAGATCAGGAGCGTCGCGCTCGGCTGCGCCGAAGCGGGTCTCGCGGGTGGGCGACTGTGCCGGGACGCCTCAGATCAAGGCCGCTCAGGGCAAATCCGAGCACGCTCATGACGAAGTGGGCCGTGAGGACGACACCGCCGGCGACGAGGGTGAGGAAACCACTCCACTCGGAGCCCCACTCACGGTACAAGTCAATGCTGGGTTGGTTGGAGCCGGCCACCGCAAAGGCGATACCGATTACCCCATGCGGCAACCAAGCGAGCGCCCACGCTACCAGGAGCGCGAGCCAGGTGCGGCCAGAGTGTCGGCCTCGAACGGCGAAGGCGAAGAGAGCCAGGCCGAACGCGAGCCACATGAAGCCGAAGGACACCGCCCAGGCATTCAGCAGGGTGCCGAAGGGATAGAGTTCGTTAGCTAGGTAAGGGCCTGGCGTCGGGTCCCAGAACCGGACAACGAATCCGAGACCACCGAGGGCGAGCGGGAGGCCAGATGCAGCGAGCAGTTGCCAGCCACGGGGGGCAGCGCGCAGGTCCGGCCAAAGGAGCACGGTCGTGGCGGCGAAGATCGCTAGGGCGAACCCGATTATAAGCCACACGGTCCACATCGGATGTGCTCTGCTAGTCTGAGGTGTTTCTGCCTAGCGGACACGATTCTGCTGCGGATCAGGGTGGTGGGCCGAACCCCGAGTTGCAAGGCAGCGAGGACGAGATCAGGAGCGTGGAGGGGCCCGGTTCTGCTAGCTGAGTGGCCAGCCAGTCAGCAGGAAGGCCAAGGTGAGGGCGGTGAGGGCCATCACGACCGTCGCGACGATGAGTGCCAGCAACAGGGTCATCCGGTGCGGCTGACGAATCCGCACGTGTTGGCATCTGTACGCGTGTTGGTATCTGTACACGTGCCCCCATTCCTCCTGGACAGGCGCGAGCGGACGTGGCGCATTATCTAGATGCCATGCCTACTTCGGCCCTTACTTGTCTAGGAGCGTGGAGGGGCTGCGCGGTCCATCGCCTTCACTAGCTCGGCTTCTGTGGCAAGATCGGCAGGAAGCTGGGGGGCGTCGTGAGGATGCGGTGACTCGATGGCGAACACGCGACCCGTTTCGCCGCTCGGCTCGCTGGACACGACGAGCACCTTCTCAGAATCGAGTGAATCTTCCATTGAACCAGAAGCTAGCGGTCAGATCGCGAACGTCCCACTCCAGGTTGATAGCCAGATCACGGTTTCACACCGCGGATCACCTCAGAGGGAAAGGTCATCTGACTGACGACCTCTCGCCGGACGCTCTGGAAGCCCGCTGACTCCACAAATGGAAGAAGCTGCACACCTCGACACCCTCCCATCAGTGAGGGCCTCAGTCGATAGAGCCCCTCCCAGAGAGCCTGATACCAATGCTCCGGCTTCGTCATGTTCGCCAATACCAGTCGGCCACCAGGCCGAAGGACACGCTTGAACTCTTCGAGAATCGTCGCGAAATCGGATTCTGGCAGTAGATCGAACATGTAATTGTTGATCAGTAGATCGAATCGACCAGCCGGGTAGTCCAGGTGTCGCGCATCTCCCACTAGCAGGCAATAGTCCCCGGCTTCCAGACGCGACGCTTTGCGCCGTGCCTTCATCAACATCGCCTCGGTCAGGTCAACGCCCTCCGTCACACCGTCCGGGTTCAGTTTGAGAAGCTCTACAAAGAGGAGGCCGGTCCCAGCGGCCACCTCGAGGATCGTTTCGCCGTTCTGAATGGCTGCGAGTTCCAGACAGCGGCGACGCGCCGTTGACTCGGAGAGTGCAGCCCATGAGTCGTAGCGCGGCGCAAGTCGGCTGTACGTGGGCACTACCTCGGATTCGCCCAGCCGAGCCGGCTGCATGTCACCGCTGGACCGCGACACGTGTCCTCCATGCACGATAAGTGGCGCGTGCTATCAAGCGGGTCTCAATCGGAATCCTCCTCAGACCTGACCTCAGCCGTGCGGCGACGCACCGCCCGTGTATAGAAGGTCCATAGTGCCGCTCCCACAACAGCGGCCACTGGGAAGAAGACGTAGTACTCCAGATCCTCCGAACCTCGCAGCACGGTCCAAGGCGGTATCGCGAAGAATCCGCTGAACAACACAACCAGAGCAAGGAAGCCACAAACCGCGCCCACAAGCGGAGCCCGCCGGGGATCGAAAAAGCGGCTGCTGTGATCACCCACGAAGACGAGGGGGATGACCGCGAGCGCCCAGGTGACGCCGCTGAAGACCCCGATCCATAAGACCACGTAGAGGGCGTCACGATAGTCCACGGCGATGCCCCCGGATGCTGCGAGGTAGTAGAGCAGGTAGAGGAATGACCCGGCGACCCAGCCTACAACGAGTGCCCCTGCGGCTACGGCGAGTCTAATCAACATGACATCACGTTCTTTTCGCGTCGGCTCGCTTGAGCCCGGCGGCGAAGTCGGCGACGATGGTGGCGAGCTTAGATGCCACCGGGGCGATTTGTTCCCAAATCTGTTCCCATTTGGAACCATTGGCGTTGTGGATAACGCTGTAAGTCCTTATGCCGGGGGTGGGAATCGAACCCACACGGGCCTAAGCCCAAGGGATTTTAAGTCCCTCGCGTCTGCCTTTCCGCCACCCCGGCTAACTAACTGTAAGAAATATACTTAGAGTCGTGCCTTTCAGCGACTCGCGCCCAACTGGGCGAACTTCTGGGCGAGGTCTGCGCGCGAGCCGGGTAGGATAATAAGGTATAGACCAGGCGATCGCGGTCCTTCTCAGCTGGTCTGAGCAGCTTCGCCTGCTACCCCAGTATCCCGCCTAGCGACTAGATGAGGAACTGAAGAGAAGAAGCTGACGAGAACGGAAATCCCCTCGACGCCCCGTCCGGGTGACTGTGTGGCCGCCCCTAGACCCTGTGAGGTCGGCGCTGAGATGGCAGCACCCGCTCGGGACGGACTTCAGCATGCACCGGGTCCAAAGCGACCCACCGAGAGTGCGAATGGCAGCGTGGTGGAGGGGAGCTCCGGGCTCACGCCAGCTAGGACGCTACTTGACAGGTTGGCCTTCTCATGGCAGGGGTGGCCCCTCAGGCCCCGCCGTGGAGTTGTGAGCGGGACTCCGACCAGCTCACCGACCGGCCATGAGTGAGCGTTACCTTATGTAGTCTACCGCCGAAGCCGCGAAGACGGCTGGGAATGCGACGATGACGGCCCTTCCGATCGCCAGCGAGACATC
>JBDHFW010000056.1:0-14234 GCA_039590175.1 Gemmatimonadota bacterium
GATGAGCGTGACGAACGGAGCGAACGGGGCGGGCGACGCGGCCGCCATGATCGAGATGACGGACGTGAGCAAGGTCTTTCTGACCGACGAGATCGAGACGCACGCCCTGTCCGAGGTGCAACTCCGAATCGATGAGGGGGATTTTCTCTCGATCGCCGGGCCGTCGGGCTGCGGGAAGTCCACGCTGCTCTCGCTGCTGGGCCTGCTCGACTCGCCCAGTTCCGGGGAATACCTCCTGGACGGGAATCCGGTGGCGGACCTGAGCTCCTCGCAGCGTGCGACGATCCGGAACCGTCACATCGGCTTCATCTTCCAGGCCTTCAACCTGATCGGCGACCTCACCGTGTACGAGAACGTGGAGCTTCCCCTCACCTACCGCGGACTCGCCGGGCCCGAGCGGAAGGAGAGGGTGATGGGGGCGCTCGAGCGGGTCGACATGCCGCATCGGGTGAAGCACTACCCCTCCCAGCTCTCCGGCGGCCAGCAGCAGCGCGTCGCCGTAGCACGCGCCGTCGCGGGTGATCCCCTCATTCTGCTGGCTGACGAGCCGACCGGTAACCTTGATTCCTCCAACGGCGAAGCGGTCATGAACCTTCTCGCCGAGCTGCACGGGGAGGGAGCGACCATCTGCATGGTGACGCACGACCCCCGTTACGCCGACTACGCCGGACGCACGATCCATCTCTTCGACGGAAGGATCATCAGCGATGAGTCGAACGGCGCCGTTCGGGAGCTGCAGGAGCACGGCTACGAGGTCGTGGGCCAGTAGGCCGACCCTCCCTCTCACAGATCAGGTCGACGGAATCAGGCGAAGGAGATGATGAGCGGACTGCTGAAGGAGTTGCGTTACGCGGTGCGAATGCTCCGCAAGAACCCGGGCACGAGCCTGATCGCCGTGCTCGCGCTGGGCCTGGGAATCGGCCTGACGACGATCATGTTCAGCATCGTTTACGGCGGGGTGTGGAAGGGCCTCCCCTTCGAGGGCGCCGAGAAGCTCGTTCACCTCGAGCGCAACAACCTCGCCGAAGACATCGAGAGCATGGAAGTCCCGATCCACGACTTCCTGGACTGGCGTGAGGTCCAGACGTCTTTCGAGGGCCTCGCCGGCTTCTACTCGGGAACCGTCAACCTGGCGGGGACCGAGCGACCGGAGCGCTACGACGGCGCCTTCATCTCGGCCAACGCGTTCGAGCTCATCCGGGTGCAGCCGGTACTGGGACGGAGCTTCCAGGAGGGAGAGGACACTCCGGCCGCCGACCCCGTCATGCTTTTGGGCTACCACGTCTGGCAGGACCGCTTCGGGGGCGATCCCGAGGTCGTGGGCCAGGTGGCGCGCGTGAACGGCGAGCAGGCGACGATCGTCGGGGTGATGCCGGAGGGCTTCCGGTTCCCGATTGCCGAGGACGTATGGCTGCCTCTGCGGATGGACCCGCTGGAGCTCGAGCGGGGCGACGGCTTGACGCTGGAGGTGTTCGGACGATTGAACGACGGTGTCAGCCGGGACCAGGCGTCGGCCGAGATGCAGGCGATCGCCGCCCGCCTGGCCGAGGAATATCCCGACACGAACGAAGGCGTCGGAGCGGTGCTGCAGCCCTACGTCGATGAGTACATCGGCGCGGAGCCGCGGGCCATGCTCTACACGATGCTCGCGGCCGTCTTCCTCGTTCTGCTGGTGGCGTGCGCCAACGTCGCGAATCTGCTCCTCTCCCGCGCCGCGACCCGCTCGAAGGAGCTCGCGATTCGCAGCGCGGTCGGGGCCAGCCGCCTTCGCGTCATCATGCAGCTCGTCGGCGAGGGGATCGTCCTCGCGAGCGCCGGCGCGGTTCTCGGAATCGGGATCTCGCTCATCGGCATCGAGCTGTTCAACCGGGCCCTGGAGCCGACCGATCCGCCGTTCTGGATCGACATCGGCCTCAACACGGTCGTGCTGGTCTTCGTCATCGGCATTACCGTGCTGGCGGGTGTGCTGTCCGGCATCCTCCCGGCGATCCAGGCGTCCGGCAGCGCCGTCAACGAGGTGCTGAAGGACGAGTCGTGGGGCTCCTCCGGCTTCCGCGTGGGCAAGCTGAGCAAGGGCCTTGTCGTGGGCGAGATCGCGCTTTCCCTGGGCGTCCTCGTCGCCGCCGGGCTGATGATCAAGAGCGTCATGAACCTCAACACGATCGATTACGGGTTCGACACCGAGACGACGTTCACGGCACGCATGGGCTTGTTCGAGGCCGACTATCCCGACACGACCAGCCGTAGAGAGTTCTATCGCGAGGTTCTGCGCCGCGTGGAGCAGCGTCCGGGCGTGGAGGCAGCGGCGATCGTGACCGCCCTTCCGGGTGCCTGGTCCTACGACGGTCGGTTCGGGATCGAGGGCGAGGCGTACGAGCGAGACCAGGATTACCCGCAGGCGCAATGGGCGGTGGCCTCCCCGGGCTTCCTCGACGTCTACGGCGTGATGGTGCTCGAGGGCCGCACGTTTGGCCCCGAGGACACGTACGATGGGATGCCGGTCGCGATCGTGAACCAGAGCTTCGCCGAGCAGTTCTACCCGGACGGCTCGGCGATCGGGAAGCGGCTGCGCCAGGGCGCCTCGGACAGCGAGCAACCCTGGCGCACTATCGTGGGCGTCGTGCCCGACATGTACATGCAGGGACTCTCCAACATGGAGGAGGACCCCTGGGGCGTGTACTTCCCGCTCGATCAGTACGACACGCGGTTTGCCTACGTGGCGCTCCGCTCGGCGGGCGAGGACCCGATGACCCTAGCGGCCGGTGCTCGGGATGACGTCATGGCCGTCGACCAGGACATCCCGCTCTACTGGGTGCAGACGCACCAGGCCGCGATCGACGAGCAGACCTGGTTCTTCCGGATCTTCGGAAACCTGTTCATGGTCTTCGGCTTCGTGGCCCTGTTCCTGGCGGCCGTCGGGCTCTACGGGGTGATGTCCGCCTCCGTGAGCAACCGTACCGCAGAGATGGGCATCCGCATGGCGCTCGGCGCCCAGGGCCGCGACGTGCTCCGGCTGGTGCTGAAGCAGGGCGCGATGCAGGTGGGGATCGGGATGGCCCTCGGCCTGGCGCTGGCCGCGCTGCTCTCACGCGGCCTTGAGCTCATCCTCTTTCAGGTCGAGCCGTGGGATCCCTTCGTGTTCGCGCTCATCGCCGTCGTCCTGGCCGCCGTGGGGATGCTTGCCTCGTACATCCCGGCGCTGCGCGCGACCCGGGTCGATCCGGCTGTGGCGCTCCGCTACGAGTAACGGGCTCGACCGACTCAAGGAGCGGTTCGTTCGGAGCCGCCCCTGCTTGTATACGGCCGCTACCGATTTCGGGCGGCTAGGAGTCCTTGTCGGCGGACGAGAGCAGCTTCTCCTGAAACTGCTGCACCTCGAGGACTTTCTGAAGCTCGTCCTCCGTGTTCGCCTGTTGCTGCTCGAGGAGCGCGACTCGTTGCTCGAGCAGGGCCACGTGCTGCCCGGATCCCTGCGCCTCCTTCATTCTCGCCACCGCCTCGGCGATCGGCTTCAGCGCGAAGCGAGCGGTGAAGCCGGTGATCGGGATCAGGACCGTCAGCATCCCCATGACGATCGCAACGATCGGTATCAGTTCTCCCATCGGACGCTCAACCTCCAGGTCGTGTGATCGTTAAAGAGGCTCCGGGGCTGTTCGACAACGTGAGAGCCGGCTAGCGGCCGGCGCCGAGGATCCGGTCGATCAGCTCGGGATCATCAGGCAGCAGGCCGACGGCGACGATGCGCGGCACGAGCTCTCGCCACGCCGGATGGAGCTCATAGGCTCTGGCGAACAGCGGCAGCGCCTCTTCGACCATCCCCTCCGATACCAGGGTCACGGCATGCCAGAAGATCGGCTCGGAGCGGTCGGGCAGAAGCCCCTCCGCCCGACTGTACTCTTCCAGGGCGCGATCGATCTCCCCCGCGGTGACGTGCTCATCTCCTTCATTCATATGCCGATATGCCCGCGCGACGGTGAGCACGCGGCGTAGCTCGACGAGCGGATCCGGGTGATCCTCCACCCGCAGATCGTAGAGCCGATCCTCCCAGGGACGCCCACTGGGATGCGGCGCGACGATGAGCAACGCAGCGCTCTGCTTACCGCGGAGATCTCCACCCTCCTCCTGGGCCGCCTCTAGCGCCGCCATCAGCCGCTCGGCCAGGTCGCCGGACGAAGTCGTGTACGCGCGCACCATCGCGTCGCAGACGCCCGCGTTCAGCATCAGGTTGGCCTGGACCGTGAACCCCGGGCCGGTTCGGTCGCACGCCTCGGCGATCGCCGAGGCGCCCGTGTGGACAGCCGTCCTCCCCTGCGCATCCACCATCCCGACCTGCCGGACCGCCTCGTTGGCGTCAGAAGCGACGAGGCCCGCCAGGGTCTCGGGCGCGCTCTTTCCGCTCCTCATCAGTTCGAGCCCGAGGGCTCCGTAGGCGGGATCGGTGAAGGACTGCGTGGCCACGGCGCCGACACCGCTCGCCGCCCAGGGCACGGCGGAGCCGACCGAGAACCAGTGCGACTGCACGGCGACGCCCAGCTCTCCCGTGGTCGAATCCCGAGCCACGATCGAATAGGTGGAGACCGGCCGGCGCGGCACGCCCGAGTGCCCCTCCGCCGACTGAGCGCCCGCAGGCTCGACGGTCAGCCCCGTCGCGAGGGCCGCGAGGGTCCCGAGGAGAAGGCAGTCACGGGTCGAACGGAGCATTCTCAATCCCCCTCGTTCGGGTCGCTCACGGAGCCAAGCCACTCGCTCAGGACGCGTGCAAAGTGGAGGTTGGGCGCGAGCAGGCACCCGTGCCCGTGTCCTTTCAGGATCCGTAGCGCGGCCTCGGGGATCCTCTCGGCCATGAAGGAGGCCTGCTCCACCGACGGGACCAGGTGGTCGCGATCCGCGGCCAGAAGCAGTGTCGGGACCCCGATCTCCCCGAGGCGTTCGCGAAGATCGTACTCCTGCAGGATCCTCAGTCTGTTCAGGTAGCCCTCCTTGGTCGTACCGCCCGTCAGCTCCAGGAAGCGGTGGATCTCTTCCCGGTGCGTGTAGCGGGAGTGCATCCGAGTGGCGGTCAACCGCCTGACCACGGCCATCGTCTTCCACGGAAACGTACGGATCCAGGCGATGGCGAGCTTCAGACGCAGCTGCGGGCGAAAATACGGGAAGGTGTTGAGGACGATGAGGCGCTCCACGAGCTCCGGGCGCGCGAGGGCGAACGACATCGACAGGGCGCCGCCGAACGACTCGCCGAACACGACCGCCTTTTGCCCGGAGGGCGACGCCTGCGCCACGACGCTCGCGAGATCCTCCACGAGCGTGTGCATGTGTGTGGCCGAGTCCCGAAGCGTGTAGGTCGCGACCCTGTACTCGCGCGAGAGCTCCGGTATCTGGCGATAGAAAAGGAGGCCCGTTCCGTCCATTCCCGGGACGTAGACGAAGGGAGGGCCCACTCCCTCGAGGGCGATGCGTGGATCGGCTGGGACGGCCTCCGTCCCAGCCGCAGCACCGAACCCGTAGCCCGGCCTTCTAGACACGCAGGGGGATGACATCCTTACATTCCGTTATGTCGCCGACCGAAGATCGAGCATGGAAGATTGCACGCGTCGCGTGGACGGTGCTCACCGGCTTCTTCGTCGAGAGCTTCATCTTCGCGGCATCCGTGTTGCCCGCCGCCCTCTTCTGGGAGTGGCACTTTCACTGGCCCTACCCCTCGGATGGCGCGCGGATCTTCGCCCTGGCCCTCTCCTTCGTGCCGGCGTATCTGCTGTTCGCCTTCGGACTCATGCTGCTCTCGGCCCTGATCACCAGCATCCTCGGGTGGCGCAGCCCCCCGGACATGGAGATGCGGATCAGCGACGTGGAGTGGCCGCTGCTGCGCTGGGGCCGCTACATGATCACCCAGCACATCGTACGGCTGTTCGCCGGCGCCTTCTACCGCTCCACCCCGGTGTGGTCCTTCTACCTGAAGCTGAACGGCGCGCGGTTGGGACGCGGCGTGTTCGTGAACAGCCTCTCGATGTCGGACCATAACCTGTTGGAGTTCGGAGATCACGTGGTCATCGGCTCCGATGTGCACCTCTCGGGGCACACCGTGGAGGCCGGCGTCGTGAAGACGGCCGCCGTGCGCCTCGGCAACGACGTCACCGTGGGCACGGGCAGCGTGATCGGGATCGGGGTCGAGATCGGGGACAACACGCAGGTGGGGGCTCTGAGCGTGGTCCCGAAACACCGACGGCTGGAGGCGAACGCCACCTACGTGGGGGTGCCGGTTCGCCGGATCGACGCGGCGGAGGCGGAAGTGGCGGTCCTGGGCCCACCCTAGGTTCAGGCCGGTCGGAGGAGATCGACCCCCTCGATCCCGAGCACGAGGTTGGGTCCGTAAGCCTTCCCGGGCGTCTGGAAGCCGGGCGGCGCCTCTCCGGCCAGCGCTTTCTCGAGGACCGCGAGCGCCGTGAGCGCCGTGAAGTCGTATGCCTCCGGACCCACCAGAATAGCGGAGGCGGAGTGGCCTTCATCGTCGGCGACCTCACCGTAGATGCGGGTCTCGCCGCGAGCACGCTCGCCGGCGCTCGGGCCGGCCACCCGGCGTCGGATCCCGCGCTCGATCAGGCCCCGTACCGATCTGCTTTGCAGCAGCCCACCGAGGCGGCCCGTGGCCCGGAGCATCCGCTGCAGGCCGGGAGGGCCGGCGCCGTAGACCTCGATGTCGCCGATGCCCGTGCTGTAGTAGGCTGTGAACACATCACCGAAGGGGATCGTCACCGCCGAGCGGGGACCGGTGCCGAAGTCGAAGCTGCGCGACTTCCAGCCCGCCGGTACGGGGGTCAGCCGGCCGGCGCGCCTCACCAGCCCTCCCTTGCCCAGCTGCTCGGCCATGCTGAGGGCCGTGCCTCGCGAGACGCCACCGCCAGTCAGAACGGCCAATGTGAGCCGAGTGGCGGAGGGAAGTCTGGATTCCAGGTGCACGGCTAGGCAGTCGGTGGGCACGACATCGAAACCGACGCCCGGCATCAGCATGACCCTGGCCGCCCGGGCGCGATCATCCAGCTCGGCGGCTGCCTCGAAGACGGCGATCTCGCCGGTGATGTCCAGGTAGTGGCGACCCGCGCGCAGGCATGCCTCCACCATCGGCTGGAAGGTGCGGGAGAACGGGCCCGCGCAGTGTAGGACGAGCGGAAGGCCCTCGAGCGCGTGATCCAGGGCCTCCGGGTCGTCCAAATCCGCGACGACGTGCCGCAGGCCCTCGCGCTCGGCCTGCTCTCGGAGCGCCTCCTCGTTGCGGCCCGCCAGAACCGGCTCGAAGCCGCGCTCCACGGCCAGCCGGGCGATGAGGCGCCCGGTATAGCCGTAGGAGCCGTAGAGCAGAAAGCGGCCCGAGCCGCTCAAGGCGCGCTCAGGTCGCCGGCTTCCGTGCGCGGACGAACGCCGCCATGAACTTCTCGTCGACCAGGGGCGCGATGGCATCGGGATCCAGGCCGGCCTCCGCGAGAAGATCGCCGGCCTCGGCCACCCGGTAGATCCGCGTGGGCTCGATCTCGACGTCGGCGAAACCGGCGTTCCGAAGCAGGCCCAGGTACTCCTCTTCGTCCAGCGCGCCGGCCACGCAACCCACCCAGAGCTCGACGCTCCGGCGTATCGCCTCGGGCATGTCGCCCCGAACGACGATGTCAGACACGGCGAACAGCCCGCCCGGCCGGAGCACCCGATATGCCTCCGTCAGCACCCGAGGCTTGTCGGCCGAGAGGTTGATCACGCAGTTGGAGATGATCACGTCCACGGAATCGTCCGGCAGGGGGATCTCCTCGATCTCGCCCTTCAGGAACTCGACGTTGTCGACGCCGGCCTTCCGCTGATTCTCGCGGGCCAGCTCCAGCATCTCATCCGTCATGTCGAGCCCGTAGGCCTTCCCTTCAGGGCCAACCCTCCGCGCCGAGAGCAGCACATCGATCCCGCCCCCGGACCCCAGGTCGAGGACCGTCTGTCCGGGCAGGAGCTCGGCCAGCGCCGTAGGGTTGCCGCAGCCCAGCGACGCCAGGACGGCCGCGTCCGGCAGCTCCGCCGTCTCATCTATCGAGTAGAGGTTCGAGGTGATCGGGTTCTCAGCGACGGCACTGCTGCCGCAGCAACTCACTGTCTCGCCGCAGCACCCCGCCTCACTGCCCCTCGCCACTTCTGTCGCCGCCTTGCCGTATCGCTCGCGCACGGCGGTCTTGATGTCCGTCTTCGTCTGTGTCCCGCTCATCGTTCCTCCATTCCTCCCATTATTCTGTTCGGGTCCGGTCAGCAGCACCCGGCTTCGGCTCTCGCCGCCGCCACCGCGCTCGCCTCACCCAACCGTGCAAGGCCGCCTTCCAGTTCCCCGAGCAACTCCTCGTTCAGAGAATAGTAGATCCACTTCCCTCTCCGGGTGGCGACCACCAGGCCGGCCTCACGGAGGCACTTTAGATGGAAGGAGAGCAGCGGCTGCTTCGCTCCGACCTTAACGGCCAGATCGCAGACGCATTGAGCTCCCTCGGAAAGCAGCTCCACGATCCTGAGCCGCTTCTCGTCGCCAAGGGCCCTGAACGCTCGCTCGGCCCTCTCGTTGGGCGACGTCGTCTTCCTCTCTTCCATCGCGCTCATCGTCATGCTCTATCATATCAATAATTATTGATTTGTCAACCCGTCTCGCTGAGTTGCATGATTATGCGTCCGACATGTATGATTATACATGATCAGGGTTAGCATCATTGGAGCGTCCGGCTACGCCGGCGGAGAGCTTCTGCGGTGGCTGCAGGCGCACCCCGCCGTGGAGATCGTGCATCTTGTCGCGGACACGCGAGCCGGGGAGGCGGTGGATCGGGTGTGGCCGTCCATGCGAGGATTGAACTCCTCCACCCTCTCGACCCTGTCGACGGTGGCTCCCGAGACGATCGCATCAGACTCCGATCTCGTCTTTGCCGCCCTGCCGGCGGGAGCCGCGATGCGAATCATCCCCGCCCTCCTGGCCGGGGGCGCGCGCGTCATCGACCTCGGCCCGGACTTTCGCCTCAAGGATGCGGCCTCGTACTCGAAATGGTACGGTCTCGAACACGAGTGGCCGGAGTTGTTGGCCGAGGCGGTCTACGGGGTACCCGAACTGAAGTCGACGGCGATCCGGACGGCGCGTCTGGTGGCGAATCCCGGCTGTTATCCCACGGTCGTGTCCCTCGCGCTCTTCGTTCTTCTCCGCGAAGGTCTGATCGGTGACGCGGTAGTCGTCGATGCCAAGTCCGGCGTATCCGGGGCGGGACGAACGCCGTCGCCTGGCACCTCTTTCAGCGAGGTCGACGGGAACCTCCGCCCCTACGCCGTCGGCGAGCATCGGCACACCCCGGAGATCGAGCAGACGCTGGCGGACACCGGGACGAGAGCGCGGGTGTTCTTCGTTCCCCACCTCGCTCCGATGACCCGGGGGATTCTGGCCTCCTGCTACTTCAGCCTCCGGGAGCCTCTCGATAAGGACGGAGCGCTCGATCTCCTCCGGACGGCGTACGCCGAGAGCCCTTTCATCCGGGTTCTGGACGAGTTACCGCAGACCAAGGCTACGCTCGCCTCCAATTTCTGCGACCTCACCGTCCGAGTGGACGAACGCACCGGACACGCGACGGCGATCGGGGCGATCGACAACCTTGGAAAAGGAGCCGCGGGGCAGGCCGTTCAGAACATGAACGTGATGTTCGATCTCCCCGAGACGGAAGGCCTGTGGATGTCGCCGGTGTATCCGTGACGCTCCCATCCACGACGACGGGCGGCGTGACCGCGCCGCGCGGCTTCCGGGCGGCGGGCATCCACTGCGGGGTCAAGCGCCGCCGTCCCGACCTGGCGGTCGTGGCATCCGACTCAACCTGCGCCGCGGCCGGCGTCTTCACCTCGAACCGAGTGAAGGCCGCACCGGTCCGTTACAGCCAAGAGGTCATCGCCCGCGGCCAGGCGCGGGCGATCGTGGCGAACAGCGGCAACGCCAACGCCTGCACGGGCCCGAAGGGACAGCGTGATGCAGAAGAGATGGCGCGGCTCGTGGCCCGCTCCATCCAGGTCGCGCCCGAGGAGGTTCTGGTCGCCTCCACCGGGATCATCGGAGAACTGCTGCCGATGGATGCGCTTCGGCGGGGCATCCCCCTCGCCTGCGAGCACCTGGGGCGATCCGGCGAGGGGGCGGCGGCGGCCATTCTGACGACCGATTCGGGACCCAAGACGGCAGCAGCGACGCTCGAGATCGATGGAACGCCCGTGCGCATCGGAGGCATGGCCAAAGGAGCGGGGATGATCCACCCCAAACTGGCCACGACGCTCTGTTTTCTCACCACAGACGCCCGGCTTCCCGCGAGCGCCCTGGATTCGGTCCTCCGGACCGCGGTCGCCGGCTCCTTCAATCGCATCACGGTGGATGGGGACATGAGCACCAACGATTGCATTCTCGCTCTCGCCAACGGCGCCGCTGGAAACGAGCCGATCGTGAGCGGCGATCCGCTGCGGAGGTTCGAGGAGGCGCTTGGCGGCGTAGCCCTCGAGCTCGCGATGCAGGTCGTTCGCGACGGAGAGGGCGCAACCAAGGTGGCGGAGATCGAGGTCACGGGGGCATCGAGCAAAGGCGATGCGCATTTGGTGGCCTACCGCCTCGCGAACTCGTTGCTGGTGAAGACCGCCCTCCATGGCGCCGAGCCCAACTGGGGCCGGCTCATGGCCGCACTCGGCAGCGCCGGCGCCGAGATCGCCGAGGATAGGGTCCAGATCTTCATCGGGCCGGCTCAAATCGTCCGCGACGGGCTCGGCGTGGAGGCATCGCTGAGCGAAGCTGCCGCCCAACTGCGTGGCTCGCAGATCGAGCTGCGGATCGAGCTCGGGCTCGGGGAAGGGTCAGCCAACGTCCTGACGTGCGATCTGTCGGAGGAGTACGTCCGGATCAACGGCTCCTACGCGGCCGAAGCGGGGATGGTCTCGTGAGGACGGCGAACACGGAGGCGCGCGGCTCGAGCGCCGACCTCGAGGAGCGGGCACGGAGCCCCGTCGGCCTAACGCTGGCCGAGGCGCTGCGCTACGCGACCCGCTGGCGCGGCAAGACGGTGGTCATCAAGCTCGGGGGAAGCGTCCTCGAGCAGGCGAGCGAGGCAACCCTGGAGGACGTCGTTCTCCTGCAGCGCGCCGGCCTGAAGCCCGTGCTCGTACACGGGGGCGGGAGCGAGATCAGCCGGATGCTGGACCGCCTCGGGCACACGCCTCGGTTCATCGACGGCCTCCGCGTGACGGACGCCGACACGATGGAGGTCGTGGAGATGGTCCTGACCGGACGGGTGAACAAGCGGCTCGTGGCCGGGATCGAGGCTGCCGGAGGACGGGCCGCCGGACTATCGGGCAAGGACGGAAGCCTGCTGGTCGCCAGGCCTCATCCGTCGGCCGGCAGCCTGGGCCACGTCGGAGAGGTTGAGCGAGTGGCTCCCGACGTGCTGAAGGCGATGGTCGAAGGCGGCTTCGTGCCCGTCGTCTCCTCGATCGGCACCGATCGGGCCGGGACCACCTACAACCTCAACGCCGACGACGCCGCTGCGGCGCTGGCCGTGACGCTTCACGCCGAGAAGCTCATCCTGCTGACGGACGTGGACGGGGTTCTGCGCGCGGAGGGCGGCGAGAACCGGCTCGTATCGGAGCTGGATCTGCCAACCGCCCGCGCCATGCTCGAGTCCGGGGAAGTCGCGGGGGGCATGGTCCCCAAGCTCGAGGCGTGCCTCGCCGCGGTCGAAGGCGGGGTGGAGAGCGCCCACATCGTTGGCACCCGCGATCCGGACGGCCTCCTCATCGAGCTTCTCACCGATCGCGGCATCGGCACGATGGTGCGTAGCCGCGCTCGGCGGACCGTTCGAAACGCTCCGCAATCCAACGGCCAGCCTCCAGGGATCGAGTCGGCGATCGCGTCCTCGGAGGAACACCTCTTCCGCAACTACGCGCGGGAGCCGGTCGCCTTCTCCCACGGATGCGGCACCCACCTCTGGGGTCTGGACGGAACGAAATATCTGGACTTCATCGGCGGCATCGCGGTCTCGTCGCTCGGACATGCTCATCCTTCGCTGAAGCGTGCGATCCGCGAGCAGGCGGAGCGCTACCTGCACGTCTCGAACCTCTACCACATTCCCGAGCAGGCCGAAGCAGCCAGGCTCTTGAAGGAGGTGAGCGGATTCGACCGGGCCTTCTTCTGCAACAGCGGAACGGAGGCGATCGAGGCCGCGATCAAGCTGGCCAGGAAGTGGGGGAGCCTTCGAAGGGGCTCGGCGGCGCCGGAGATCATCGTGGCCGAGGGCAGCTTTCACGGCCGGACGCTTGGCGCCCTCGCCGCCACCGGCGTGCCGCGGTACCGGGAGGAGTTCGAGCCCCTGCCCCCCGGTTTCCGCTTCGTTCCGTTCAACGATCTCGAGGCGGTCGAGGCGGCGATCGGTCCCGACACCTGCGCCATCCTCATCGAGCCGGTCCAGGGAGAGGGCGGCGTGATCCCGGCCGAGCGCGACTACCTGACCGGGCTGCGCGAGCTGACGACCAGGGTCGGCGCGCTGTTGCTGCTCGACGAGGTACAGACCGGCATCGGTCGCACGGGACGCTGGATGGCCTTCGAGCACTACGGGATCCGTCCGGATGTCGTCGCTTTGGCCAAGGGCCTCGGCGGAGGCATGCCGGTCGGTGCGTTGCTGGCCAGCGGCGAAGTCGCCGAGCTCTTCGGGCCGGGCGACCATGGCACGACCTTCGGCGGGAACGCGCTGGCCTGCGCCGCCGCCAATGCGGTGCTGAGGACCATACGCGACGATGATCTGCTCGAGCGCGCGAGCTCCATGGGTCGAAGGCTGGCGGCCGGCATCGAGAGGGCCGCGGCCGAGAATCCGGTGGTTCGGGACGTTCGCGGCCTGGGCCTGCTGCTGGGGATAGATCTGACGATCGAGGCATCGTCGGTGTCGACGGCGTGCCGCGAGCGAGGCCTGCTGCTGAACGCCGTTCGGCCTGGCACCTTGAGGCTCGCACCTCCGCTCACCGTCTCCGCGTCCGAGGTGGACGCGGCCCTCCTCATCCTACAAGAGGTGCTGGCCGAGGCATCTACGGGAGACCTACATGCAAACTGAGAAGTCGATCGAGCGCATCGCCCTCGCCTACTCGGGCGGACTCGATACATCGGTGATGATCCCCTGGCTGCGGGATAACTACGGGTGCGAGGTGGTCGCGGTGGTGGCCGACGTCGGACAGGAGGGGGACTTCGAGGCCGTTAGAGAGAAGGCGCTTAGCACCGGCGCGATCGCGTGCGAGGTCGTCGACCTCAAGGCAGAGTTTGCCTCCGACTACCTCTTCCCCGCCCTGCGCGCCGGCGCGATCTACGAGAGCCGCTACCTGCTCGGAACGGCGCTCGCGAGGCCGCTGATCGCGAAAGCGCAGGTGGAGGCGGCGCTGGCCCACGGCTGCGACGCGCTGGCCCACGGCTGCACCGGAAAGGGCAACGACCAGGTGCGGTTCGAGGTTACCTATCGGACGCTGGCGCCGCAGCTCCGGGTGGTCGCTCCGTGGCGGGAGTGGGATCTCCGCTCGCGGGAGGATGAGTTCGCCTACGCCGAAGCGAGAGGCATCTCGCTTCCCATAACGCCGGAGAAGCCGTACAGCATCGATCAGAACCTCTGGCACACCTCGACGGAAGGCGGCGTCCTCGAGGATCCCGCCATGGCGCCGCCGGACGACATCTACCGGGTGACGACCGATCCGGTGGACGCCCCGGACGAGCCCCGCGTGGTCGAGATCTCCTTCGAGAGGGGCTTCCCCACCGCCGTGGACGGTGACCGGCTGGAGCCCTGGCGTCTGATCGCGACGCTCAACGAGATCGCCGGGTCGCACGGCGTCGGCCGCTGCGATCTGGTAGAAAGCCGCCTGGTCGGGATGAAGAGCCGGGGGGTGTACGAGACGCCGGCCGGCACCGTCCTGCACTCCGCCTTGCGGGACCTGGAGTCCCTGACGCTGGATCACGCGACCGCCGCATACAAGGAGGGGCTCTCGACCCGGTACGGAGAGCTGGCCTACCAGGGCCACTGGTTCACGGCGCTCCGGGAGTCGCTCGACAGCTTCCTCGACGCCTCGCACCAGACCGTTACCGGCACCGTCTCTGTGAAGCTCTTCAAGGGCACGTGCATGCCGGTAGCCCGGGTCTCGCCCTTCTCCCTCTATCAGGAGGATCTCGCGACCTTCGGCGAGGCCGCCGTCTACAA
>JBDHFW010000057.1:0-19521 GCA_039590175.1 Gemmatimonadota bacterium
GATGGAGGAACACGCCGACATGAGCAGCATCATGCAGGAGACGCTGAGCGTCTCGGGCGCGCTGCTCGTCAAGCTGTTCGGGCGCGCCCGGGATGAGGATGAGCGCTTCTCGGCCCAGGCGGCGAAGGTCCGCGATCTGGGCATCGTCCAGGCCACGATCGGACGCTGGTTCTTCATGTCTCTAGGCCTGGTGAGCGCGATCGGCACGGCGCTCGTCTTCTGGGTCGGCGCGGTCATGGTGATCAAGGGCACGCTCACGATCGGCACGATCGTGGCCCTCGCGGCCTACCTCCGCCGGCTGTACGGTCCGGCATCGTCCCTGTCGAACGCCCGGGTCGAGTTCGCGACCTCTCTGGTGTCGTTCGAGCGGGTCTTCGAGGTGCTCGATCTGCCGAGGGCGATCGTGGAGCTGCCCGACGCGATCGTGCTGACGGACGTGGAGGGTCGGATCGACTTCGACGACGTCTGGTTCTCGTACGGCGAGGGGGACGCGGAGGGCCTCGAGTCCGTCCGCCGCTATAAGTGGTCGGGCCTGACGCGCGAGGACGAGGATGTGGCCCGTGTCGCGGCGGACGGCTACGCGCTGTCCGAGGTATCCTTCCAGATCACGCCCGGCGACACGGTCGCGCTCGTCGGTCCGAGCGGCGCCGGAAAGACCACTCTCACGAACCTGGTCCCCCGGCTCTACGACGTTTCCCGCGGCAGCGTGAGGATCGACGGGCGAGACGTCCGGGAGCTGAGCCTCGACTCGATCGCCCGGGCGGTCGGAGTGGTGACTCAGGACCCGTACCTGTTCCACGACTCGATCCTCGCGAACGTCCGCTACTCCCGGCCCGATGCGAGCCTCGAGGAAGTCCGCGCGGCCGCGGCGGTGGCGAACATCGACGACTTCATCGCCGGCCTGCCCAACGGCTACGACACGGTCGTGGGCGAGCGCGGTTACCGCCTCTCGGGAGGGGAAAAGCAGCGGGTGGCGATCGCTCGTGTCATCCTCAAGGACCCCGCGATCCTCATCCTGGATGAAGCCACGTCCCATCTCGATGCACGCTCGGAAGCGCTGATCCAGGACGCGCTGGATCATATCATGGAGGACCGGACCTCGCTCGTGATCGCGCACCGGCTCTCCACCATCCTGAAGGCCGACCGCATTCTGGTACTGGACAAGGGGGAGCTGGTCGAGGCCGGCTCGCACCCCGAGCTGCTCGAACGGGGCGGCCTCTACGCGCACCTATTCCAGACGCAGTTCCGCCACGCGGACGATGCCCTCCGGCCGGCTGCCGCGGGCCCGGCGTGATCTTGTCCCCGTGTAGTAGGCGATGAGAGCGCAGCTCCTCTCCGTGAACGTGGGGTTACGTCGGCAATTCGAGTACAACGGCCGACCCGCGGAGAGCGCCATCTGGAAGCGGCCGTTTGAGGGGCGCGTGCTCGCGCGAGGAATCAACCTCGAGGGAGATGAGCAAGCCGACCGAAGCGTGCACGGTGGCCCCGACAAGGCTGTCTACGCCTACGCCATCGAGGACTACGCCTGGTGGGGAGAGCAGCTCGGCCGCGAGCTGGAGTACGGCGAGTTCGGGGAGAACCTCACCACGGAGGGGCTCGATCTCACGAACGCCCTGGTCGGCGAGCGGTGGGAGGTTGGGGGCGCGGTCCTCGAAGTGTCGGAGGCGCGCATGCCCTGCTGGAAGTTGGGTTTTCGCGTGAATGACAAGCGTTTCCCGCGACGCTTCCTCGCAGCGAGACGGCCCGGCGCATACCTGCGGATCCTGCAAGAGGGTAGGCTGGGCAGCGGAGACGAGATCCGGGTGGTGCACCGACCGGAGCACGATCTGACTATGGGCGACCTATCCCGCATCTACGGCGGCGATCGACACGAAGTCGGACGGCTGCTCGCCGTGCCTCAGCTATCCGCCTCGTGGCGAGAGTGGGCCGAGGAATGGATCGCTCGTCACGGCGCCGATGAACGGTAAGCCGACGCTGCGCAGCACGAAGCCGGATAAGCTCTCCGGCACGCTACGGCTCATGCTCGGCGTGCTGTTCGTGATGACCGGCGTCATGAAGCTCCTCGTCCCGATGCTCGCGGACGCCTGGTCTGGCCAGCTTCTCGCCTCGGGCCTTCCGTTCATCACGCTCACCAGGTGGACCGTCCCGTTCGTCGAGGTCGCCGTCGGACTCGCGTTGCTCGCGGGCACGCATGCGCGCTTGGCCAGCCTTATCGTGATTGGGATCATGCTCGTCGCCACATACGTGCATCTGGTCGTGGACGACCCGAGTCTCTTTCCGCTTCAGCCCAGCGAGCCGATTATCCCGATTATCGTGATCGCCATGGCCTCCTACGTGCTTTGGAAGGGAGGTGGCTCTTGGAGCCGCGATCTTAAAGCTGGAGGAGATCGATGATGCGCAGGCTTCTCGTTCCGATGCTGGTTGTGCTGGCCGCTTCGTTCGTTGCAGCGCCGGGAGCCTCACCGACCGGCGGATCGATCCACCGTGGCGCCGGGCCGCAAGACGAAATGGCATCCGCTGTACGGGATGTCTTGTCCATGCTCTCGGCCGAGCAGCTGGGCCGCGTGCAGCTCCCCTTGGATTCCGAGTGGCGCACGAAGTGGCATTACTTCCCGAGCTGGATCTACGAGCGCCAGGGGCTGAGCCTGGGCGAACTGTCGGACGCACAGCGTGCGGGGATCCACCGAGTCGTGAGCACGGCGCTGAGCGACTGCGGGTACTTGAAGGCGACCGGCATCATCCTGCTCGACGACCTCGCCCGCCGATTCGCTCTCGAGTTCATCGAGCGGGAGGGTGAGCGTCCCGACTTCGGCAGGCGTGAAGCCGAACGGTTCGGTAGCGAGTTCTATTTCTTCACCGTCTTCGACGACCCATCCTCCGACGGCGCGTGGGGATGGCGGCTGGAGGGCCATCACCTGTCCCTGAACTTCACGTCCGCTGGCGGGCTGACGGTGGGCACACCCCAGTTCATGGGCACGAATCCCGCCAGGGTCGAGAACGGCCCCTACGCCGGCTGGCGCCTTCTGGCGGCCGAAGAAGACCTGGGGCGCGCGCTGATCGCGTCCCTGGAGGAAGGTCAGCGTCGCGCGGCTCACCTCTCGGCCGAGACGCCGGCTGACATCATCACCGGCCCCGAGAGCGAGACGCGGCTCGAAGCGTTCGAGGGCATCTCGGCGTCAGCGCTGAACGCTGGTCAGCGCCTGCGGTTGCGGCGCTTGATCGGGCAGCATGTCGGCAACCTCGGCGCGGACCTGGCGGCCGACGAGCTGAGTGCGATGGAGGAGGCGGGCTTCGAGCAGGTACATTTTGCGTGGGCGGGGAGCACGGAGCCGGGCGAGCTTCTCTACTACCGCGTCCACGGTCCGACCCTCGTCATCGAGTTCGACAACACCTTGGACGACCCCAACCACATCCACACGGTTCTCCACGGCCGAGACGCGTCGGGAGTCGATCTGCTTCGTAGCCACTATGCGGAGAGCCCGCAGGGACACTAGGCGAACCGGCAGCAGCCCACGCACCCGGGGCGGCCCACGCGCTGACCCGCGCGCCGGCGCGGTGGTCAGCTCAGCAGTGCCTTTACCTCGCGGGTCGCATCGGCGTGCAGCCGCGCCTCCGACTCTAGACGCTCGGTCAGCGGACCCAGCTGCAGAGGGGCGTCGGCTCGCGCCGCTCTTACCCGCCCCAGGCCGGCGATCGCTTCGAGCAGCCGCTGCACCAGCCCGTCCCGGGCCCGGCCCGCTCGGGCAGCGGCTTCGACCATGTGGGGATCGGGTACTTCCGTGGCGCGCGCCTCGAGGACCGCGAGGCTCTCGTCGAGCTGTGCGATCTCCGACGCTGCGCGCGACGACCAAACAAGCAGCTCACCGAGCGTGCCGGTGAAGTCATCGCGGCCCGCATACTCCTGGCGCCGATGGAGCCCGGAGGCCAGGCGCGTCACGTCCCGCAAGAGCTGCCGAGCCGGTCCATCCTCGAGGAAAGCCAGCGCCTCCCGGGCATCCCTCTCGGCGGGGGCCGGAAGATCCAGGCCGGGCGCCTCGCCGGGTTCCCATATCGGTTTCGTCGCCCGCCGCACCGCCACGAGCGCCAGCAGCCCCGCGAACAGCGGAGTGAAGACAAGCATGCCGGGTGCGGTCGAGAGCCCGGCGGCCATCCCCGATATGAGCACCAGAAGCAGGAGGGCGCCAAACGCGGACGGCATGCGCTTCCACGCGCGGCCCACGGTGACACGCTCCGCTCCGACACCTCGGGTCATCAAGGCGCGGACGGCACGATCGGCTATCTCCCTGGGGAGGCGTATCAACGGTCGTTCACCCCCCGCGGCTTCGCGCGCCCCGCGGCGTGAGACCGCGCTCTGGAGCGAACCGACGACCCACTCCTCGATCAAACGTCGCTCGGCGCGCTTTGACGGGCGGGTCAGGAATACCAGCGCGTCGTCACCTTCGCTCGCGCCGCAGGCGACACAGCCACCCAGCCCGAGCGAGTCGAGCGTTCCGCACACGTCACAGACCGCGGGCGCTCCCGCCTCGACCTCCAGCAGGGCCGCAGATCCTCCCTCCTGTGTCTCGAGCGCGACGCGAGCCGTGAGGAGGGCCTCGACCAGAGCTCCGGCGGTCGGATACCGCCCACCCGGTTCCGCGCGCGTGCACCGCGACACGACGTCGTCCAGCCAGGTGGAAAGCTCCGGTCTTGCCTGACGAGGAGAGTAGCCGACCGGGCTGGGTGCGGGGGGGAGGCTGCGGGAGGCTCGATCGGGCAGCTCGCCGCTGAGGGCGAGGTACAGGGTAAGACCCAGCGAGTAGAGATCAGAACGCGCATCCCCCCGCTCGCCCGCCATGAGCTCCGGGGCCGCGTAGGCCAGCGTACCCACCAGTCCGCCCGTCATGGTGAGAGCGACCTGGTCGTCGAGCCGTGCCGAGCCGAAGTCGGTGAGCTTGGCTCGCCCGGCCCGATCCATCAGGACGTTCCGTGGCTTGACGTCGCGGTGGAGCACCCCGCGCCGGTGAGCTTCCCGGAGAGCTGCAGTCAGGTCGCTGACGACGGCAACCGCCTCTTCCTCGGCCAGCGGCCCGCGCGTCCGCACCCTCTCGAAGAGGGTCGTTCCGTCCACGTACTCCATGACGAGAAAGCTGCGCCCGGCCTCTTCGAAGTACTCGTGGAGCGTGACGATGTTGGGGTGACTCAGGTCACGGACGGTCTCCGCCTCGCGCCGCATTCGTTCACGGGCCACGTCGGCCAGGGCGGGCGGAGGTACGAGCAGCTTGATCGCGACGTCCGCGTCCTGCGGACTGTCTGTGATCGACGACAAGTCCTCGCCGGCCGGCGCGCCATCGTCCGCCGGCGTGCCGTCTGCCCCGCCAAGCGAGAGACGATGGGCCAGGTAGACGACGGAGTGCCCGCCGCGCCCGATCTCCCGCTGGATCTCGTATCGTTCGTTCAGCAGCGTGCCGGGGGCGACGTACGTGGAGCTCTCACCCGCTGGCTGCGTCACCACCGGTCCTCAGCCTCGCGCTATCGCTCGCTTCGCCGCCGACTCGCTCATCGGGCGCCGATCTCTTCGAGGGCGGCCAAGGCGTTGGAGCGCCAGCCATCGTCACGGTCGTAATACTGGAGGAAACGCTCGAGATAGTCGCGGGCCGCCTTTCGATCGCCGAGACCCAGGCGAGCGATCCCGGCGTGATACAGGGCCATGTAATGGTTGGGCCAGAACTCGACAACCATCTCCATGATGGGTCCCGCCGAGGCGTCGTCTCCCGCGTCCGCCACCGGGTGCGCGACCGCGAACACGACGCCTGCGGCCCGCCACCTGTCGTCCCCCTCGAGCTCCAGGATGATCTGACGAGCCTGATCGACCTTCCCGGCCAGCGCGTAGCAAGCCGCGCTGTATGCGCTCCCCTGCATGCCCTTCGGCGGTGGGTTCCAGCGATGGCGGGTCTCGACTTCCACGGGATTACAGAACGGCTTGATCTGGGCGAACCAGGACGCCGCCGTGCCCTGTGCGGTGAACGCGGTCACCGCGGGGTGGGAATAGGAGTGTCCCGCGCTGCCGCCGCGGAGCACAAGCAGCAAGGCGATCGCCACGAACGCCAATCCGTAGAGATAGAGCCTGCGCATCGCGCCTTCCTCCGCTCAGTTTGTAGCTCTGTGACGCCCCGATCTACCGGACGTCTGCTCTGACCTACTGGACGTTCAGGCGGGCCATTCCTGCACAGTTGTCAGGACGTCTTCAGCCGACCGGGGCTTTGCACCACGAGCCATCCCTTCAGAGTGCAACAATTATTCCGATGAGGAGTTCCATGCCAGGCTGCCCTCCACGACCGCTAAGTGACTACTCCGGAGATTGCGCGGTCTATCAGGTAGAGGAACGTGCGAGTCGGTGAGGATCCAACGCCGGAGGGAAGCACGTTGTCTACTAAATCTATCCGGGCCGCGCTGCTCTGCCTGTCCGTCTTCGCGCTCGGCGCGTGCTCGCCCAGCTATCAACGGGTCACGGTCACGACTCTGCCTGCCGGGGCGGAGGTATACCTGCAGCGAAGCGGCGTGATGCAGGTCAACGCCGCCTACTCGGGCTTCTACGGCTCAATCGGTGCCCCTTCCTTTGAAGAGGGATACTACTCGCTGGGGACGACCCCTATCGACTACGAGTTCGTACTCGATCAACAGGAGGCTACAGTGGCCGGAGCTGGAGCCTACGGCGAGGTGAAGCGGCGCTATACCGAGGGGAGGATCCGGGTCGTGCGGGAGGGTTACCGAACCGTAGAGCGGGCGGTGCGGTTCACGGGAGACCGCCTCGAGTTGGAGGTCGAGCTCGTGCCCATCGATGGCGGGTGAGGAAAGAACCCGACAGTCGCCGTCGAGGTCTGCCCGATAGCGTTCGTCGGCCGCGACGTTAGACGTTAGAGTAAACGAGGGCAAAAAGAACGCCCATAGACTGCTCAGTGGTTACGATTGCGCCGACCAGGCGGCCGCCGAGGCGCCTGCCCGACCGCACTATCCGATCCGACCGCACCGCCTACAAATCCGGAGGTTGACGATGGCCTGCAGCAGAATCCGAACGTTCGCGATCTCCTCGCTCGCTGCTGCAGCGCTGGTCGGCTGCGGAAACGGCGATGCAACCGGCCCGAATGGAAACGGCCCTTCCGATCTCGAGTTCGAATGGAGCGGCGCGATCGCGCAAGGAGATCAAATCGAGATCAAGGGCGTGCAGGGAAGCATCACGGCTTCCGGCACGTCGGGCGGACAGGTAGAGGTGCTCGCAACGAGGAGCGGACAGCAGGACGACCCGGCCGAGGTGACCATCGAGGTGGTGCAGCATGCCGGGGGCGTCACGATCTGCGCCGTCTATCCGGACGTGCCTGGCCAGGCGGCAAACGAGTGCCTGCCGGGTCTTCAAGGTAACATGAGCGTCCAGGACAACGACGTTCAGGTCACCTTCACCGTGAGCGTTCCCGCCGGGGTCGTGTTCGTCGGCCGCAACATTGCCGGAGCCGTGGTTGCTAATGACCTCGAGAGCGAGGCGGTCGTCAGCACCGTCGCCGGTAACGTGACGGTGGAGACGACCGAGATCGCCGACGCCACCACCGTGGCGGGAAACGTCACCGCTTCGATCGGGCGGGCCGATTGGGGTCGTGACCTGACGTTTGCCGCCGCGAGCGGCAGCATCGACGTCGAGATTCCCTCTAATACGAACGCCGAAGTGGATGCCAGCACCGCAAGCGGCACCATCACCTCGGACTTCGACGAAGTAACAGGGACCGTTACGCGCCAGACGGGCACGCTCGGGACGGGCGGTCCCACGCTGGAACTCGTCACGGCCAGCGGGAACATCCGGTTGAGGAGCGGACCCGCGTCGTAGGGCAGGGGATGTGAGCTGCCTCGGCTGACTACGCTCAGCTGGCGGTTTGCTGCCGGGCGTTGAGCCTGGATCAGTCTGCAGGCTTTCTCGGGCGCTCCATTCCGCCTCAGGTCCGACCTTCTTGTCTCTGAAGCTCCCGGCCTCTTAAACTGGGCACGATCCGCTGGCTTCGCGGGTGGTCGGCTCGGTCGACGGCCCGTCCGATTCAAGACAGACTCTCTAAAAGGAGACGAGAGATGCCCAAGGTAATCGTCACCGCGCAGATCGAAGACCCGGTGAAGTGGGAACAGGGCTTCCGGACCCACGGCGAACTCTTCAGGAAGCAGACTATCAACAACCCCATCACGTTCTCGATTCTGGAAGGAAACCAGGTCGCGTGCTGCTTCGAGCCGGAGGATCTCGATACGTACCTCGAGATCCTGGATTCTTCTGAGACGGCCGAGGCCATGACCATCGATGGCGTCAAGCGCGAGACCGTGCAGGTCTACGTCCTGGACAAGGAGTTCCAGGTCTAGCGCATCCGCGAGGGGCGCTCCCATCGGGGCGCCCCTCGTGCATCCCTTCCGGCAGCCCCACCTCGCTACGATATCTGTAGGAGTTTGCCCTACAGGCCGATCCGAGGTTTGCCCAATACCGCTCTGCGCTGTCCCGCCGGAGATTAGTAGCCGGGTCGGCAACCTCTTCCACTACCTCGGAGGTCACGATGGCGAAGGCGCCTCGTTCAGTTGCCGAGTTCCTCAGCGGGGAGCGGATCGCCGTGGCTGGCGTTTCGCGAAGCTCCAGCCAGGCGGCGAACGCAATATTCCGAAAGCTGAGAGACTCAGGTTACGAAGCGGTCCCGATCAATCCGAACGCATCAGAGGTCGAGGGCGAGCGCTGCTTCCCAGATCTGGCCTCGGTACCGGGCAGCATCGATGGCGTGGTCGTCGCGACCCATCCGGATGTCGCCCTCGAGCTCGTGCAGCAGTGCGAGGAACGTGGCGTGGGGCGAGTCTGGTTCCACCGCTCGTTCGGCGACGGCAGCGTGTCGGAAGATGCCGTGCAGCGGTGTCAGACGTCGGGCATCGACTGCATCGTAGGAGGCTGTCCACTCATGTTCTGCGAGCCGGTGGATGTCGGACATCGGTGCATGAGATGGTGGCTCCAGCGGCGAGGCCGCGTGCCCGCGTAGACGTCCGGGTCGAAAAGGCGCCGATCGCGTCACGCCATTTCTGGTTTTTCCTCGCCTCTTCTCTCGTGCCGGCATGGTTACGGCGCCCGCCGGTCGGGCAACGGCATACAGCGGCGAACTAGAAACACCCCACAGCGCCAATCGAGGAGCGCCCGACAGCGGTTCCGAGGCCGTCCAGGTAGTCTGCATACAGGGTGACAGGGCTTTCGAGCCGGCTCACTTCGTCTAACTTCGCCGAGTAGGCGCCCCACCGGACGCCCGCGCGACCGCACCGGCCAACCAAGGGAAGCCAAGCCGACCAAGGCAGCCGTCCGAGTCGTGGAGGGGAAATGAGAGCAGAAGCGAAGCTAAGCGTATTCTGTTTCGCGCTTTTCGCCCTGCCTGCGGGATGCAGCGACCTGACGGGAGTCTCGAGCCTGGAGCTCGAGCAGGTGGTGGCGCGTGACGGCGTCTCCTTCGCGGCGGAATCAATCCCCATCGGCGTCCTCGATCGACTCGCGCAGCATAAGCTGGTTGTGGTCGGTGAGACCCACCTGATCCGGGAACACCAGGAGTTCATGGCGGAGCTGGTTCAGGAGCTCCATTCCCGCGGCTTTCGTCAGCTCCTGCTCGAGTTTCCCCATATGGCCGACTGGCTCCTGGCCGACTTCGTCCAGGACTGGGGGCTCGAGGGCTGGCAACCTCCGACCTGGTCCTTCGGGCTGCTGTGCACGGCGATTCGCGACTTCAACCGTACGCTGCCGGAGGACCAGCGCATCCAGGTGCGGGGCATCGATGTCAACCTCTCGGACTACGGCGGCCTGAACGACTTCCTGGCCTTGATGCGAACGCTGTCGGAGCACCTTTCGGATCCGGGGCCGATCGACGCGTTCTTGTCTGCGCAGCACCACCCCCCGGAGGTCCACGAGGAAGCCCTGACGGGCCTTCGCGACGATCTCCAGGCCCGCCGAACCGAACTGATCGACGCCTGGGGATCGTACTGGTACGACACCGTGGCCGAGATGGTCGACGTCGAGCTGGTGAGCGTGACCGTGCGCGCCATCCGGGAGGACGACTACGACCAGTCGGTCAAGACTCGCGAGAAGGAGATGAAGCGTCTCGCGGACGTCAGACTGGCGGGCTACGCGCACCGCACGCTGCTGAACGTCGGCGGCAACCACGCGCAAAAGGAGCGTCTCAAGGGAACCGAGCAGGAGTGGTTGGGCGATTACCTGGTGCACCGAAGTGCGGAAGTCGGTGGGTCCTCGATCGTTCTCGGCTTCGTGGCCGCGAAGGTCGTGTTGGGCTCGGCGGTGCAATACGACATCCTGGACGACTCTCCCGAGGACGAGATCTTCCGTCTCATGTACGAAACCTGGCCGGAGCAGATCGTCTTCATGCCGCTGGATGATCCGATATTCGCCACGAGCGGCGTCAAGATGAACTTCGAGGGGCAGATCCATAGGAGCTCCCCCAAGCGGCACTACGACGTGTTCGTCCAGTACCCTTTGGCCCATCGCGTGCCACTGCCCTAGCGTGCCCGAGCGGTTGGGCTGCAGTAGGCTACGAGCCGCCAACATGGATCGCAGAGGCTTCATCGGCTGTGCGGCGAGCGTGCCCCTGGCCGTCGTGGGATCGCGGCTGGTGTCGCCATTCGGCTCTACCTGTACAGGTGTACGGGTAGAGGAAGATGGAGGTGATACGGCGGCACGCGGACGCCCCGGCCCCGGGCTGTCTCGAGAGGGCACACCTGCCGAAGCCCGCGCCGATCCGGACACGATCACCCTCTTCCTGTGCGGCGACGTGATGACGGGCAGAGGGCTCGACCAGATCCTTCCCCATCCCGGCGACCCCCGCCTCCACGAGCCATACGCCCGATCCGCCAGCCGGTATGTGGAGCTGGCGGAGGCCGAGAACGGTCCGATCCCGGCCCCGGTCGACTACTCCTACCCCTGGGGAGACGCGCTGGTGGAACTTGATCGCGTGGCGCCCGACGCGAGGATCATCAACCTCGAGACGGCCGTGACGACGAGCGACCGACAGTGGCGCGGGAAGGGGATCCACTACCGGATGCACCCGGGGAATCTACCCTGCATCGCCGCCGCTGCGGTCGACTGCTGCGTCCTCGCCAACAATCACGTCATCGACTGGGGGTTCTCTGGGCTCCGGGAGACGCTGGAAGTCCTGAAGACGGCGGGTATCGAAACAGCAGGAGCCGGGCTCGATGCCGAGGAGGCTGCGACGCCGGCGACGCTTGAGGTAGGCGGTGGCCGGCGGGTGCTCGTGTTCGGATTTGGGACAGAGACGAGCGGAATACCAAGAGATTGGGCCGCGCGGGCAGACCGGCCAGGGGTGAACCTGCTGGACGACCTTTCCCCGAGCACCGTAGGACGCATCGCCGACCGCCTTGGAGGGGTGAAGTCCGAAGGCAGCGTCGTGGTTGCGTCGATCCACTGGGGCTCCAACTGGGGCTACACCGTTCCGGCCGCTCAGCGAGAGTTCGCCCATCGGCTCATCGAAGAGGCGGGCTTGGACGTGGTACACGGACACTCTTCTCATCACTTCAAGGGAATCGAGGTTCATCGTGGTCGGCCGGTCCTCTACGGCTGCGGAGATTTCCTCAACGACTACGAGGGGATCTCAGGGCGCGAGGAGTACCGGTCGGATCTCGCGCTGCTCTACTTCCCGGTCATCGATAGCTCAACGGGGAGGCTCTCACGTCTTTCCCTGTTGCCCATGCGAATGCGGCGCTTCCGGCTCAACCGAGCCTCCAAGGACGACGTCGAGTGGGTCCGGGACACTCTGAACCGGGAAGGGGAGCGGTTCGGGACGTGGGTGGAAGCCGGTTCTGCGGGCGACCTTGAGCTGCGGTGGACTTGACCGGGCTCGAAGTCGCGCCCGCCAATCATCGAACGGGCCTCGAGGGCCGGCGCCCACGCTGCTTACTCCTCGAGGTCGGGCTTGCCTCGCCGGCGCTTGAGCTCAGACCGCCGGCGCTTCGCCTCCATTCGCTCTCGCTTCTCTCGTGCCGGCACCTTGGTGGGGATCCTCTGCTTCTCCGGACGGGCCCGCTCCTCCAGCGCCGCGCGCAGCCGGGCGAGCGCCATCTTCCGGTTTCGGTGTTGGCTTCGAGACTCGCGCGCCGTGACGGAGATGCCGGTGGGCAGGTGGGTCAAACGCACGCCCGAATCGGTCGTGTTCTGATGCTGACCTCCGGGACCGCCGGCGCGGAACGTCTCGACCCGGCACTCGGCGAGGAGCGTGTTGTCGTCGGCGCCGGGATCGGGGCTGCGCGGCAGCTCGGGATCGGTGTTCATGGCCTGATGTCCGGCGCCCCGCGTCGCGTCAGCGCCGTGGCTTCCACGCACGGAGCCTGCTGTAGGCCGGTTCGACCGTTTCCAGTCCCTCCTCGTATTCTTGAAGCCGATCGGCAAGCCATTGCCACCACTCCACCCAGCGGTCGTAACCCTGCTCCTCCCTCACATGCTCGACCCACACGTGCAGCTTGCGCCACATCACGAGAAGCAGTCCGCCAGCCTGCTCGCGGATCAGCTCGAAGGGAGCAACGCCGCGATAGACGATGTACCCGGTGGTCTCGCCCATCGCTCCAATCATGATGGCCGCGTCTTCGTACTCCTGGCCGCGATCCCGTAGCGACTTCAGGGTGACCCCATCCGGCACCCGGCTCAGCAGCCGAAACGCCTCGATAAACTCCCGGCTCTGAAGCGAGCGCACGATCTCGATCGCTGCTACGTCGCGGCGCTGTTCGCGGTATTGGCGGATCTGCCATATGGCGAACAAGACGCCTCCGACGACCGCGGCCCCCCCCACGATTTCCGCGAGATTGGCCAACGTCTGAAGCGTGAACGTATCCATGGGCTCCTCCCGATTGACGGTAATCATAACGAGAGAGGCAGGTCCCGGTGATGTCCGTCTCGCTTTCGGGAAGGATCCCTGCCGGAGCAGGATTCTCCCCACATGAGAGGGCAGGAATCTCCCGATAGAAACACAGAGGTGCTCTCGGCACTCTTAACGAGCGTGTCATGTTAGGCGGAAGGGAAGGAGGCAATGAAGACTGCGAACAAGCGTCTGTTCCTGATGCTGGCGCTCGGCGTCCTCGCAGTCGCAGCTCAGGCCTGCGGGCACGATACGCCGGCCGTGACGCTGCGCGGCGACCGGTTCGATTCGGTTCGAAGCCTCATCGAGGAGACGATCCGGACGCACGACCTCGCCTCCGTGGCGATCGCTGCCGCCCAGGACGGCGAGATCGTCTGGGAGGAGGCCTTCGGCTGGGCCGATAAGGAGAATCAGATACCCGCGACGCCGAACTCGATCTACGCCCTCGCCTCGATCTCGAAGTCGTTCACCGCCACCGGCCTGATGGTGCTGGTCGAGCGGGGCTTGATAGATCTGGACCGGCCGGTCAACGACTTCCTCGGCGGTTCGAAGCTCATCTCGCATGTCGGAGATCCCGCGGAGGCGACCGTCAGGCGGGTGCTTCTTCACACGGCCGGTCTTCCCTCACACTACAACATCTTCTTCAAGGGCGAGCTCGTTCGTCCACCCGAGCAGGACGAATCGATCCGCCGCTACGGCATGATCGTCGACACTCCCGGGCGAGAATTCGTCTACTCCAACTTCGGCTACGGCGTGCTCGACCGCGTGATCTCCAACGTTGCGGGGATGAGCTACGCGCAGTTCATGGAGGCGGAGGTGTTCGAGCCACTCGGCTTGACGCACACGTCGGTGTTTCTGGATCCGCCGCTCCGAGACTACGCCGTCAGGCATTACGATGGGAGAAGCGTCGTTCCGGACCTCGACTTCGACCATGTCGGCGCGTCGGCCATCCATTCCAGCGTCCATGATCTCATCCGCTACGGCATGTTCCATCTGGGTAACGAGCTCCCTGGCCAGGGGCGAATCCTCTCCGACCAGACGATCGACATGATGCACGAGCCGTCGGACGTGACGATGCCGGAGGAGATCCTCGAGGTGCGCCTGGGCCTGGGCTGGGCGATCGTCGTGAACGTGACCGGCGGCATGCCCGGCACCGTGACCCGCCTGGCCCTGATCCCGACCGAGAATGCGGCCGTGGCGATCATGATCAACAGCGGCATCGGCGATTCCTACGCTCCGTGGGAGATCGAGTTGGCGACGTTCGCCGCCATGATTCCCGATCTGCCGAAGGGACCCGAGATCGTTCCGGAGACAGCGCCGACGCCGCCCCTGCCGGCGGAATTGCGGGGGGAATGGAGAGGATCGGTGAGCACCCACCTGGGCGACCTGCCCGCCCGCCTCGACGTCGGCGAAGGCCGGGATATGGAGCTCGAGATCGACGGCAGGAAAACCGTGCCGGTTCGGGTGCGGAGCCCGCTGGGCGGGGTCCGGTTTACGGACGACGTGTTCGAAGCTCCGTTCTTCGGCACCATCGAGACGGATGACGCTCTGCGCTCGCGCCACGTGCTCTTCCTGCGCCTCAGAAAACGGGACGGCGTGCTGAGCGGGGTCGTGGCGGCCGTGGCGATGAACCAGACCTTCTGGTTGCCCTACTGGATGGAGCTGAAGAGAGTGTCAGACGCCACCGATAGGCGCTGAACCACGCGCGCGCCCAGCGGCGAATCCCTACAGACGAATCCCTACACGGCATGACGGGCAGATCCCGACAGCGTCGGCTCACGTGCGTCCGCATCCTTAGCCTGCGGTTCCATGTGACGAAGAACCGGTTCCACGCGCTGGAGCGCGTAGGAACTCTGAAAAGGGGCTAAGTTCATGCGTAGCAACCTCCTCTACCTGGCCGCCGGCCTTGTCGCGACGGCGTTTGTCGTGGCGTGCGCGGAGCCATCGATGGACACCACCGGGGTGGCCGCGGGCGACGACCTGGAAGGCAGCGTGCTCCTGGCGGAATGGACGGGCCCGTACAGCGGCGTGCCGGCGTTCGACCGAATGGACCTCGCGGCTCTGAAGCCGGCTCTCGAGGCCGGCATGGCGATGCAACTCGAGGAGATCGACGCGATCGCGGCGAACCCCGAGCCGCCGACCTTCGAGAACACGATCCTCGCGATGGAGCGTGCCGGGCGTGACCTGGACCGCGTGCTCGTCTACTGGGGGATCTGGAGAGGCAACCTCTCCACGTCGGAGTTCCGGGAGATACAGCGCGAGATGACACCCAGGCTGTCGGAGTTCCGAACGAAGATCCGGCAGAACGAGGTCCTCTTCGCCCGGATAAGGGCCGTCTACGAGGGCGACGAGATGGAGTCTCTGCGTCCCGATGAGCAGCGGCTGGTCTGGTTGATCTACGACCGCTTCGCCCGTAACGGCGCGACGCTGGAGGGAGAGGCCAAGGAGCGGTACGCCGCGATCGACAAGCGGCTCGCCGAGCTTCAGACGCAGTTCTCGAACAACGTGCTCTCCGACGAGGAGGGCTACGTCCTCTACCTCACCGAGGATCAGCTGAGCGGCCTGCCGGAGTCGTTCGTCGGCGCTGCGGCGGCTGCCGCCTCATACCGGGAGCAAGAGGGCAAATACGCCATCACCAACACCCGCTCGTCCATGGACCCGTTCCTGACGTTTTCCGATGAGCGTGACCTCCGCGAGCAGGTCTGGCGGACCTACTACGGCCGCGGCGACAACGGCGACGAGTACGACAACAACGCCATCATCGCCGAGATCCTCCAACTGCGGGACGAGCGAGTGCAGCTTCTGGGCTACGACAACTACGCCCAGTGGCGGCTACAGGACCGCATGGCGAAGACGCCCGAGCGCGTCTTCGAGCTCATCGAGGTGGTCTGGCCCGCGGCCCTGGCCCGCGTGGAGGAAGAGGTCGCCGACATGCAGGCGATCGCCGACGCGGAGGGCGCGGGGATCACGATCGAGCCGTGGGATTACCGCTACTACGCCGAGAAAGCCCGGCAAGCGAAATACGATCTCGATTCCGATGAGCTGAAGCAGTACCTGCAGCTGGGCAGGCTGGTCGAGGCTATGCACTTCGTGGCCGGTGAGCTGTTCAACTTCGACTTTACGCCGGTTGCGGAGGGCTCCGTCCCCGTCTTCCACGAGGATGTCAGGGTGTTCGAGGTCACCGACAAGACCCTGGGCGATCACATCGGCCTCTGGTACCTCGACCCCTACGCGCGTCCCGGCAAGCGCTCGGGCGCCTGGGCCACCACCTACCGGAGCCACGAGACGTTCGACGGGGTGCGGACGGTGCTCAGCTCGAACAACTCGAACTTCATCAAGGGCGCGCCAGGCGAGCCGATCCTCATCTCCTGGGACGACGCGGCAACGCTGTTCCACGAGTTCGGCCACGCGCTGCACTCGCTCTCGTCGGCCGTCGACTATCCGACGCTGAACAGCGGTGTGAGGGACTACACGGAGTTCCAGTCACAGCTGCTGGAGCGATGGCTGCTGACCGACGAGGTGATCGACGACTACCTCGTCCATCAGGAGACGGGCGAGCCGATGCCGGATGAGCTCGTCGCTAAGATCAAGAAGGCGGCGACGTTCAATCAGGGCTTCATGACGACGGAGTATCTCGCCTCCGCGCTCGTGGACATGAAGTACCACACGGTCGATCCGACCGAGATCGACCCCGACCGGTTCGAGCACGAGGCGCTGCTTGAGCTGGAGATGCCGAACGAGATCGTCATGCGGCACCGCAGCCCGCAATTCGGGCACATCTTTTCCAGCGAGGGCTACGCGGCCGGGTACTACGGCTACATTTGGGCCGAAGTGCTGACGGCGGATGCGGCGGAGGCGTTCGCAGCGGCGCCGGGGGGCTTCTACGACAAGGAGCTGGCGAAGAGGCTGGTCGCTAACCTGTTCGCCGTGCGGAACGCGGTCGATCCGGCCGACGCCTACCGCGCCTTCCGCGGGCGCGACGCCGAGATCGACGCGCTCATGCGGGATAGGGGCTTCCCGGTCGAAGCAGCCGGATAGCCTTCCGAAGCTGGTCCATCCACTCCTGGCCAAGAGGGGCGGTCCTTTCGGGGCCGCCCCTTTCCACTACCTGCTTGGCAGAAGCTCGGAGAGCGCGTCGATGGCGGTGCGCAGCTTGTCGGTCCGCTCCCGGAGCATGACGACATCCCTCTCGGTGTTCTCGAGCTCGACCTTGACGGCCTCGTAGCTCGCGTCGAGGACGCTGTCTTGGTTCTTACGGTCGGCCATTATCTTCCTCTCGTTCTGGCTTGGGGACTCACCTCACCGGGCTCTTGGCTTGTCACGGAGCGTGCCGAACGATGGTGCGGGGATGTTAACCCACTGTGAGTAGGCTGGTTACGGGAGGCAAGCTCAAGGGTCGTCTAGTCGGAGCCGCAGGGACTGGCTGGCAATGTGCAGCGAGCATAGGCGTTAAGTCCGCCAGGCCGGCCAGGCGAATGCCTCCGCCGCTGCTTGGCGGATGCCGCTGCTAGGCGGATGCCTCTGCCCGCGGGATCGGCTGACCGCGGCGACCCCACCTCTCCAGCGCCTCCTGCCAGTAGCCGATACGAACCCGCCGGTCCACTTCCACCTTGAAGAGGTCCCTCAGGTAATCGCCGCCCCTTCCGATCGTCTGTTCGTACCCGCAGAGGCAGCTCGCGCGGTCGGCCGCCGGCGCATGTTCGCTGAGGGGGGCAGGATCCGGCGCCACGAGCATCGGTCTCAGACAGTGCGGACAGATCGGATCCGGTATCGGAGTCGGATTTCCCAACTGCCACTCCCACTCCCACAAGACGCCGCCGATCTGGTCGCGGGTATAGTGCTCGAGCCTGGGCAGATCCTTCCGCCAGCGGCGTAGGCCGTAGAGCCCGGCGCCCAGCAACGGGAGGAAGATCAGCAGGCCGATCGGAACGCGCACCGATCGGCCGAGCCACTGAGCGACCCACACGAGAACCGGGAGCAGGATGCTCCGTTCCGCGAGGGCTTCAACGACCACCACGGCGGCGAGTAGCGCAGCCAAGATGATGAACCAACGTGCGCCGATCGGACGGCTCTCCGAGCGGCTCAAGTGGGAAAAGAGTTCCCACTCAACGACATTTTCCTGACATTGCTTCTGCGACTCCTTAGGCTCCTCAGCCGGGCGCAGGCCAGCGAATTGGCGGATGGGCGGGCCGGCTGTAAGGAATACGGCAGTTTCGAGATCGGCTTACAGCTGCAGCTTTCGTGCTCTCGCGACGTGGCCCCTCTCCCATTAGAGTGGCTCTTTCGAGAACGGTAGATTGGCTCTCTTGAGAACGGTCCGGAAGCGGCCAGGAGGCGAGTATGCGTTCGCGAATATCGGTGTTGCTCCTTTTCTTCTTCGCGGCTCTCCCGGCTGCTTCGTTGGCGCAGACGCCTACCGACCAACTGGGAGAAGTAAGCTTTCCGACCTCATGTGCGAGCGATGTCCAGGTGGACTTCGACCGTGCCGTGGCCCTGCTTCATTCCTTCGAGTTCGAGGAATCCCGGGGCGTCTTCACGTCTATCGCGGAGCGGGATCCGGACTGCGCGATGGCCTGGTGGGGTGTGGCGATGACCTACTACCACCCCCTGTGGGCGCCACCGACGAAGCGCGACCTGGAGCTCGCCTCGGCAGCGGCGGACGAGGCGCGGCTCCTTTCGCACACGAAGCGTGAGGGAGCCTACATCGAGGCGATCTCGGCGTTCTACCGCAACTACGAGACGCTGGACCATCGCACGAGGGCCCGCGTTTACGAGGAGGCGATGGCCGAGGTGCACGCGGGCGATCCCGAGGACCGCGAAGCCGAGATCTTCTACGTGCTGGCGATCCTCAGCAACGCCGACCCGACCGACAGGACCTACGCCGTGCAGAAACGCACCGGAGCCATGCTGGAGGCGCGGTTCGCCGAGATGCCGAACCATCCCGGGCTGGCTCACTACATCATTCACAGCTACGACTATCCGCCGCTGGCCGACGACGCCGTGGAGGCCGCCCATCGCTACCTGGAGATCGCTCCGTCGCTGGCTCATGCCCTCCACATGTCGTCGCACATCTTCACCCAGGTGGGGATGTGGGATGAGTCCGTCGACGCCAACACGCGCTCGGCAAAAGCGGCTCGCGACCGCGGCGAGCGGTTCGGTACGCTGATGCAGGCGCAGCTCGGCGAGATGCACGCGCTCGACTATCTGGCCTACGCCTACCTGCAGCAGGGCCGGGACGAAAAGGCCCGGGAGGTGCTCGAGCACATCGAGTCCATCCAGAACCTCAACTGGAGTAACGGCGTAGTGGCGTTCAACGCGGGAGCGGTTCCCGTGCGCTACGCGCTGGAGAGGCGCAGGTGGGAGGAAGCCGCATCGCTTCCCGCGCCCCGAGAGGCCGAGGAAGCCGGAGGCGGCTACGAGACTCGAGGGGCGGTCGCCCTGCGCTACTGGGCGCGCGCGGTGGGCGCGGCCCGAAGCGGCGATGTCGAGAAGTCCGCGCGGGAGCTGGCGCGGCTGGAGGATGTTGCCGCGGAGCTGCAGAGCGATCCGGCCGTCTGGGCCCGCAACACGAGCGAGGTGCTGAGGCTCGAGGCCGCGGCCTGGCTGGCCCTGGCGGAAGGCG
>JBDHFW010000058.1:0-15110 GCA_039590175.1 Gemmatimonadota bacterium
GTAACAAGGTAGCCGTAGGGGAACCTGCGGCTGGATCACCTCCTTTCTAGGGAGCAATCTCCCCCACGGGGAGAGATCCCGGTCAACCCCGCACGCCACACACACTTCTTGATAGATGAGGGCCCGTCCATCCGGCGGGTCCTCTTTTTTGTCGTACCTCGATCTTCGCTGCTCCGACGCCGCCGCGGCCGGGTGGTGACGAGACCCCTACTCCCTCGTCTTCGCCATCCGTTGGGCCGTATGCATGCCGACCAATCGCGCGACGACGATGACCAGGAAGAGCTGGCCGAGCGTCGCCTCGAGCATCGCCAGCAATCGTCCCGCATCCGTCACCGGCGATATGTCGCCGTAGCCGAGCGTGGTGAGCGTGACGAAGCTGAAGTAGCTGTAGACTCCCCGAACCGAAGGGTCATCCCCGGGCCCGAGGAATCCCTCCGGGTATCGCAGCGTTCCCGGCTGCAGATAATCGGCGATCCCGTAGGCTAACGACCAGATCAGCGCCAGCAAGAGGTACACGCATGCCACTCCGAAGAGAGTCTCCGTAGTGACCCGGTCGGCCCGCACGATGTGATGGAGGACGGCGAAGGTCACCCATATCAGGAAGAGGTCACCGGAGATCTCGCCAGCCAGGCTCACCTGTCCGCCCGGGGAGGTCCAATGGATGACGACCGTCGGAAGCGCCAGCGCGAGGCCCACCACCAGAGTGCGCCGATCTTCCGCCACCGTTGCCAGCGCCGTCAGGGCCAGGACCGTGAACAGAGCAGGAATCACGTACTCCACCAACCGATCTGGAAGGACGACGGGCGCCGCCAGCATCAGGAGCAGGGCCACGAAGAGGACCTGAAAGCGGATGGACATCGACGGCTGAAGCATTCTGTCGAGGAGTGGGCTCATAGCGATCTCCTTGCCTTTACAGACTGCCGGTCGCCTCGTACTCGCGCCTGCACTCGACCGATTGACGCAAGATCTGTCGACGAGGACTGCGTGACCCGCAAGGGCACGTCTTATGGATGAGTTGAAAGAACACCGTCGCACTAATCCGTACGGCGCGGTACGTTCACCCAGGCTCGCTCTGGCGCCGATCTCCAGGTCGCGTTAACAAGGTCAAGGATGAATTCCCGGTTACCCCTAACATACCGAGTTAATAAAAGGATAGGATGATGCCGACCCGCCGCGCCTGGTTTTTCTTCCTGACATCTCTAGCGGCCGGCACGCTCGGGATGAGTTCGCCGGCCGATGCGCAGCCGATCCCGCGCGACGAGTACCTCCGCTTCGTGCCGCTGGAGATTCCGCGGGTGATCCGTCAGACGCCGACCAGCGAGCGCCTGCACCTGTACGGTGACCCGGCGGACCCCGAGTACCGGGACGTGGATCCGTTCGATGGGATGGACGATCGCCGCTTCGCTGTCTTCAAGGATCTGTCGGTTCGCTTCGCGCCCTTCATGGTGCTGAACACGTGGGGCATCCCGATGGACTTCAAGAAGTTCCGCGCGGACGACGTGGCCGGGCTCCTCAACGTGGACACCTGGAACCTCATGACGCGGCCGAAGAGCCTGACGACCACGGAGGAGGTCCCGTTCTTCCCGATCGCGCCCGTTCCCTGCACGGGACCCGTAGACATCTCCGTCGACCTGTCGATGGCCGACATCGCGCGGCTGAGGAACGCGGACTGCCGGGTGCAGCAGCTGATGGAGGAGTACGACCCGTTCCTGCCGGCGACGGCGCGACTGCGCACCGAGTCGATCGAGATCTTCGAGGACTGGTTCCAGGTCCTGTGGTACGACGTGCCCGGGCGGAGCCCGAAGGAGTGGAGGGAGATCTTCGAAAACCCGGTCAACGAGACGCTGCGGGACAAATGGCGCGGTTTCGCCAAGATCTACTCGCACCCATTCCTGCGGGAGGTCCCGAGCCCCGCCGGACCGCAGGGCTACGAGTTCATCCTCCAGTACTGGTTCTATTATCCTACGAACGACGGGGGCAACAACCACTCCGGCGACTGGGAGCACATCAACGTCGTGGTCTCGCCCAGGGATCGAGTCACCCGGAACCTGACTGAAGAAGAGGTTGTGGCTCTCATGGATGGGGAATGGAGCAGCGCAACGGGCGATCAGGAGCTCGTCATGAAGCGGGTGGACTACTACTTCCACTCCAAGATCATGAAGCTCGACTTCAGCAGCCCCAACGTCTACCTGCCGAGGGATGAATGGCAGGCTCTCGTCAAGTCAAGCGACAAGCCCCGACAGGGCGTCGATCGTCTCTGGAGGTACCTGCGGTGGATGGCCTACCAGGACGAGGCCGAGACGCGCGTGAACACACACCCGGTAGCCTATATCGGCGCGGACAACAAGGGCACCGACCAGATCTTCCAGCCGCCCGGCGGGACGAACCGGGACTCGCACGGGACGTTTCCCGCTCCGGCCATGTACAAGGATGTGGGCCCGGGCGGCGCCACGGAGGACATCCACAACTGGTTCGACCACCGGGATTGGTTTGCGGCCGACGGGGGCGGCCGAGAAGCGATGGAGACGTGGTCGCGGGGCGGCGTCGTCTTCTTCGGCCGGGAGGACCGCGTGGACGTGATCCCGGATTGGGAGCGGATCTACGAGCCCTCCAAGGTCGACGTCGGGGTACGTGCAGATTGGGCCTGGATGTTCCTTCCGATCCGCTTCGGCTATCCGGCCGTCGAATCGCCCTTCGCCGGTATCGTCGCCCACGCGGAGACCGGAAACCTCTCGGTCGTTGGCCCGGCGTTCAACAACGGGTGGAACCGGTCGGGCAGCACGGCGCAGTACTCCCTCTACGACCCGAACATCTTCCCCCGCTTCTATCAGCTCGGCTGGCAGGACGGGTTCATCAACGACTGGGGCTACTTCAACCTCACCTTCCCGAGCCTGATCATGCTGCCGCCCCTGGACCTCGTGTGGAAGCTGGTGGCGCTGCCGTTCCGGGCGTTGGCCCAGCAGAACTACCCGACGCTGTTCCCGAGCGACAAGCTGCCGTTCCGCGCGCTGGGCGTGCAGGCCGGCGTCGGCTGGAACAACTTCAGCCAGGGATATGAGGACCTGTTCATCCAGGACCCGCAGTTCACCGAGATCCTGGCCGACGTCGTTGATTTCCTGAGCGGCGAGGGCATCGAGGAGGGTGAGGGTAACGTCACGTTTTCCGAGGTCGACATTCAGACCGCGATCGCCCCCTACTACGAGATCGACTTCTACGTGGGCGCCAAGTTCGCGAGCCAGAACCGGTTCAAGTTCTCGCGCAGCGACATGGACTGGCGCCTCGAGTTCGCGGAAGTCGAGGACCCGTTCCTGATCACCTCCGACCTCCGGTTCAACGAGTGGACGGGTTTCCTGCGCTTCAGCCTCCTCCCCGGCAGCTTCCAGCCGTACATCAAGCCGGGGTACGGGATCAGCTGGTTCAGGCTCGAGAACATCGCGACCCAGGGCGAGCTGCTCTCGGATCCCGACCGGGACTACAAGGTGAAGTTCACCTGGAGCCTCGGCTTCGGTTTCGAGTTCCTCATCGTCAAGAGCCGGGCGGCGCTGCCCAAGGGACTGGATCTAAGCATCATCGCCGAGTACGTACGCGCCTGGAACGGTCTCGGGCTGGACATCGCGGACCTGCCGATCGAGTCGCTGGTCATCATCGGCGTAACGGCGGATCAGCTGCCGCGTGACCGGACGGTCGGCCGGAACCAGTTTTTCGTCGGGCTCAACATCGGGATCTGACGCTGGACCGGCGACCAGCGGCGAGAGGTAACGCTTGACGCCAAAGCACGCGGGGCACGTGTCGTGAGCCCGGGCGGGGAGCCGGACTGGCTCAAGATCCTCCGTCAACGGGAGCGGTCGTCGGGGCTTTTCGCCAAGAGCGACGAGGCGGAGGCCGGCCCCGCCGAGGAGGAGGCGTCTCGGCCGACCGCTGCTCCGCCGCCTTCTCCTTACCCGGTCGAGCCACCTTCGCCTCCGGCCTCTGTGGAGATGCCGCCCCCGGTTTCGCCCGCACCTCCTGCCGTTCAGCCTCCCGCCACCGGGCCGCTCGACGTCTCGGGCCTGATCGCGGCGGCGGGGATGCCGTTGGTGGGCGGCCCCGGCCACACTGCGGAGCAGCGACGCCGGTTGAGGACGCGCGGCGTGCTTCTCGCCACGGGGGGGCTCATACTGGCGCTGGGCGCGATTCTCGGCCTCAAGATCCTCGGCCTCTCACCGATCTCGAACGCCGAGTGGCTCTTCGCGGCCGTCGTAACGGGCGTCGTCCAGATGTTGGTTTGGTACGTTCCGCACCAGTACCTCGACGAACGGATCGGTTGGGACAAGCACTACACCTACGTCCCGATGCTCGCCGGCGCGGCGCTGCTCACGCTCTACATGTATCTGGCCGTCGAGCCCGCGGCTCGGCTGCTCCTCCTGATGTCCTGGTTCGTCGGGCTCCTGTTCACGGCGGGGCTGGCCGGTTTCATTGAAGTCACCGTGCTGAGTGGCGCGATGGCGGCCGGATATCTCGTCGCGGCCCGGCTCTTGGCGGCTCGAGGCCTGCTGCCGTCCTTCGCCTTCGAGGTGATCGTGGCGGGCGCCTTCTTCGGGATTTGCGTCTACGCCGGCATGGTCTTCCAGCGCCTGCTTCAGGAGCGTGCGGAGGCTCGGCACCTCAGGCAGGAGCTCACCGAGCAGGCGCTCACCGATCCACTCACCGGCTTGCCCAACCGAAGGGAGTTCGAGCGGATCATGGTTTCGGAGCTGGACCGGATCCGGCGGTATGGCGGCGCCTGCACAGTGGCCATGATCGATGTCGACTACTTCAAGAACTACAACGACACGCTGGGTCACCCGGCGGGCGATGCGCTGCTGCGCGAGCTGGCTTCGGTCATCACCCTGCAGATGCGCCAAAGCGACTTCTTCGCGCGCTACGGAGGCGAGGAGTTCGCTCTCGTGATGGTGAACACGCCCGGCTTGGATGCGCTGGACGTGATGGAGCGCATGCGTATCCACATCGCGACGCATCGCTTCCCGGACGAAGAGATCCAGCCAGCGAAGAGCCTCACGATCAGCGCCGGCCTGGCCTGCTTCCCCGATAACGGCTCCACCTACGAGGAGCTGATCGCCCACGCCGACCAGGCCCTTTACGTGGCCAAGAGCCGCGGCCGCAACCGTGTGTGCGGCCCCTGAGGGCGCCCTGAGCGAACCGGACGCGTTCAGAGCGGGATTCTGCGCCATCGCCGGACTTCCCAACGTGGGCAAGTCTACGCTCCTGAACCGGCTCATCGGCCACAAGCTCAGCATCGTCACGCCGAAGGCGCAGACCACGCGCCAGCGGCTTCTGGGGATCTACTCCGACGCGGGCCACCAGGCCGTCTTCGTGGATACGCCGGGCATGCTCGAGCCTCGATACCTGCTCCAGGAGCGGATGCGGGAGGAGGCCGATAGAGCGATCGCTGACGCGGATCTCGTCCTCTACGTGGCGGACGCCGGCTACGCCCCGAGCGTGGAGCACGCCCTCGCGTTGGGTCGATCGGACGATGCGCCATCTGCCGAGGGCCCGGCCCGGACCTCGCCCGAGGGCCAGCCTTCGCCCGAGGACCGGCCCTGGGTGCTTTGCCTGAACAAGGTGGATCGAGTGACGCCTGAGGAGCGGCAGGATCTCCAGGTGCGGCTCGACGGCCCGCCCTGGGACGTCCTCGTTCCGACCGTGGCGACCGAGGGGGTGGGTGTGGAGGAGCTCAAGACCCAGGTTCTGCGCCGTCTTCCGCCCTCGCCGCCGCTCTACCCGCCGGAAGATCTGGCGGTGGCCCCCGTACGGTTTTTCGTGGCGGAGATCATTCGGGAGACCGCGTTCGAGCGTCTGGCGGCGGAGGTTCCCTACGCGACGGCCGTGACAATCGAGGAGTACCGCGAGCCGGATGACGAGAAGAAGCCCGTCTACATCGACGCGGTGATCCATGTCGAGCGGCCGTCCCAGAAAGGGATCGTGATCGGATCGGCCGGGAAGATGATACGCCGGATCGGAACCGAGGCGCGCATGAAGATCGAGGAGTTCACGGGGAGGAAGGTCTACCTCGATCTTCGGGTGAAGGTGCTTCGGAACTGGCGGAGGCGCGAGGGCGCGCTTAAGCTCCTCGGGTTCCGGCCGAAGACGTGAGCTTGGTCGCGCCGGAGCACTTGCCGAACCCGATGATACGCGCGGCACCGGAGGCTCGATGCCACTAGACGAACGATTGCTGGAGATCCTCGTCTGCCCGAAGTGCAAGGGTGATCTCGAGTACCGGGAGGACGAGGACGCGCTGCTCTGTCATGCCTGCTCCCTCCGGTACCGGATAGAGGACGAGATCCCGATCATGCTGATCGACGAGGCCGAGAGCTTCTGAGCGTCCCTCCGCCGATCGACCCCCGCCCCTCCGATCCCCTCGTCCCGACCCTCGGGGCCTCGTGGTGAACAAGAAGCGACCGAAGACGGCGTCCGTTACCGACGAGATCGTCCGCTACCTGCGAGACGAGGCGGGCCGGCCTCTACGTCCTCAGGAGATCGCACGCGGCCTCGGTATCCGCAGCAGAGAGAAGTACGCCCGCTTCAAGCGAGCACTCGCTGAGCTGGAGCGCTCCGGTCGCGTGGTGCGCCAGCGCAAGGGCCGCTACGCCGTCCCCGACAACCTGGACCTCGTGAGTGGCGCGATCCAGGTGACGCGATCCGGGGATGCCTTCCTCCTGTCCGAGGGAGACGTGCCGGATGTCTTCATCCCGTCGAGGGAGCGAAACACGGCGGTGGCGGGTGATCGCGTGCTCGTTCGCGTCGAGCACCGGACAAGACTCAAGAACCCCGAGGGTCGTGTCATCCGGATTCTCGAACGGGCCCGGAGCCAGATCGTCGGCGTGTACCGGAAGCGCCACAGCTACGGATTCGTGTCGACCCAGGAGCCGCGGCTGGACGTCGAGGCTTTCGTCCCCCCGGGCGCGGAGGCGGATGCCGAGCACGGCCAGATGGTCGTCGTCTCGATCGAGGATTGGGGCGAGGGCGGTCCCGGACCGGTCGGAAGGGTGGTTCGGGTGCTGGGCTCGCCCGAGGATCCGGCGGTCACCGTCCTCGGCATCCTGCACGGCCATCAGCTTCCTCTGGAGTTTCCCCCCGATGTCGAGCGGGAGGCGGATCGGATCCAGGGGGAGGGGATCCGGGAGGAGGACCTGAAGGGGCGCGAGGACTTCCGGAACCGCCTCGTGTTCACGATCGACCCTTCCGACGCCAAGGACCACGACGACGCGCTTTCAGCTCGCCGACTGAAGGATGGAAGGGTGGAGGTCGGCGTGCACATCGCCGACGTCTCGCATTACGTCCGGCCGGGCGGCGCGATCGACCGGGAGGCCGCGGCGCGTGGAACGAGCGTCTATCTCGTGGACCGCGTCATCCCGATGCTGCCGCACGCGCTCTCGACGGATCTCTGCTCGCTCGTCCCGGACGCGGACCGGCTGGCCTTCTCCGCCATCTTCACCCTGGACGATTCCGGCCAGGTGGACGAGGTCCGGTTCGCCCCGAGCGTCATCCGGAGCCGCTTCCGACTCGCCTACGAGGAGGCGCAGGAGATCCTGGACGGCGGACGGGAGGCGTCGGCCGAGCTGAAGGAGGCCCTCGTCACGCTCGACGCGTCGAGCCGTCAGCTGCGGGAGCGCCGGCGCTCGCGAGGGAGCATCGACTTTGACCTCCCGGAGTCGCGGGTCGTCCTGAACGCCTGTGGCGAGCCCACGGACATCCAGAAAGTACTTCGCCTCCCGGCGCATATGTTGATTGAAGACTTCATGATACTGGCCAACGAAGCAGTCGCCGAATTCGCCGAGAGCGAGAGTCTTCCCCTCATTTACAGGGTCCACGAGGAGCCGGCCGAGCGGAAGCTGGAAGGTCTTCGCACGTTGGCCGCCACCTTCGGCTACCACCTCCCGAAGGGTAAGATGCGGCCCCGCCATCTCGCGAAGCTTCTCGAGGCCATGGAGGGAACCGCGCAGGACCAGCTCGTCAGCACCGTGGCTCTCCGGAGCATGAGCCAGGCGCGGTACGACGCCGAGAACCTGGGCCACTTCGGCCTCGCCTCCGAGGCCTACGCCCACTTCACCTCTCCGATCCGCCGATACCCGGATCTCAGCGTGCACCGGCAGCTGAAGGCCTATCTGCGCAATCCGTCGAAGGCCCGCTCCGCGAGCCGGGAGAGTCTCGACCAGATCGCGCTCGCTTCCTCGCAGAGCGAGAGGCGAGCCGTGGAAGCGGAGAGGGACTCGGTCGACGCGATGAAGGTCGAGTTCATGGAGCGGCACCTGGGGGATGACTTCTCCGGCACGATCAGCGGGGTAACGGCGTTTGGCCTCTTCGTGCTCCTTGACGATTACCACGTGGAAGGGCTGGTGCACGTGAGCTCCCTCGCCGACGATTACTACCACTTCGTCGAGACCAGCCACTCGCTCGTCGGGCGCCGCCGGAAACGCGCCTACCAGCTCGGCGATTCCGTGCGGGTGCAGGTCGTCCGGGTCGATGGAGAGGGGCGACGCATCGATTTCGAGCTGCTGGATGACCGTTCGACGCGTGGTCTCTCACCCGGCGGCACCGGGGCGGCAGCAGCGGTGTAGGGAAGGCCTCGACGATCAGGAAGCGGTCAGGAAGAGGATGAACGACGGCGTCGCGAAAGCGGCGCCCTTGAGGTGGAGAGCGAAGATGGCGGAGACGACCGGCAGTGTGGAAGGTCTGGAGGCGCAGCGGACGCGCCTTGAGGACCTGGGGAGGTTCCTTTGAGATCCCGGAGAAGCTGAGCGCCCTCCAGGAGCTGGAGAGGGAGATGGCGCGCCCGGATTTCTGGGATCAGCCGGAGGAGGCCCGCAGCACGATCGAGCGAACCAAGCAGCTCAAGGAGTGGACCGAGCCGTGGAGCAGGATCTCGAGCAAGGTCGACGACCTCCTCGAGCTAGCGGGTCTGCTGAGCGAGGAGCCCGACCCGGAGCTCCTCGCCGAGGTCGAGTCCGAGAGCGCGGAGGTCGAGCGACAGCTCGGCGAGCTCGAGCTGCGCAACATGCTCAGCGGCCCGGATACCCACCGCGATGCCCTGCTGACCATCCATCCCGGCGCGGGCGGCACCGAGTCGCAGGATTGGGCCGAGATGCTGCTCCGCATGTACAGCCGCTGGGCGGAGTCGCGAGGGTTCGGCGTCGATGTCCTGGATCTGCTCCCCGGCGACGAGGCCGGGATCAAGTCGGTGACCGTCGAGATTCGGGGGACGCACGCCTACGGCTATCTGAGCGCGGAGCGAGGCGTTCACAGACTGGTCCGCATCTCGCCGTTCGACTCCCAGGGACGCCGTCATACTTCGTTCGCTTCGGTCTTCGTATATCCGGTCGTGGAGGACGACATCGAGGTGGAGGTGGATGAAGAGGAGCTGCGCGTCGACACCTTCCGTGCCTCGGGAGCCGGCGGCCAGCACGTGAACAAGACGGACTCCGCCGTGCGGATTACGCACGAGCCGACGGGGATCGTGGTCTCCTGTCAACAGGAGCGCAGCCAGCACAAGAACAAAGCGAAGGCGATGAAGATGCTCCGCGCCGCCCTCTACCAGCGGGCCGTGGAGGAGCGGGAGGCGGAGCGTCGCGCCCTGGAGGACACCAAGAAGGAGATTTCCTGGGGCAGCCAGATCCGATCGTACGTTCTCCAGCCGTACACGATGGTCAAGGATCACCGCACCGGCGTCGAGATCGGGAACGTGAACGCGGTGTTGGACGGGACGATCGACGACTTCATCGAGGCGTTCCTCAGGGAGAACGGAGGGGCCGGCTCGTGAGCAGCCTGCTCGGCATCTGCTCCGGGTGCGGCGAAGAGGCGGCATTGCGGGACGGTCTCTGCCCGGCCTGCTGGTACGCGTCGGCGGACAGGCCGAAGCCGGTTCGCGATCGCTACGCGAAGCTGGCCCGGCTCGAGGATCTCGGCGTCGAGCCGTACGCATACGGCTTCGACCGCACGCACACGCTCCCCCAAGCGCTCGGCGCCTTCGAGGACGACGGGGAGGAGGAAGGTCCAGAGGTCCGCGTCGCCGGCCGCGTTCTCTCCTACCGTGATCTCGGAGGCAGCGCCTTTGGGCACCTCGGCGACCGGAGCGGGCGCCTGCAGGTCTACTTCAAGCGCGATCTTCTGGCGGACACGGATTCCGATTTTCTGGACCTCCTGGATCTCGGGGACTGGGTGGGCGTGACGGGACCCCTGTTTCGGACGAGGACGGGCGAAGTGACCGTCCGCGCCGAGCGTTTGGTGCTACTCGCCAAGACGCTGCGTCCCCTTCCGTTCGGCAAGGAAGAGATCACCGAGGACGGCGAGCGGGTCGTGCACAGCGGCTTCGCGAACCCAGAGGCACGGTACCGGCAGCGGTATGCGGACCTGGCGGTCAACCCGGGCGTGCGTGAGATCTTCGAGGCCCGGGCAGGGATCATCCGCGAGCTGCGGCGCTTTCTTGAGGATCGGGACTTCCTGGAAGTCGAGACGCCGATTCTCCAGCCGCTGTACGGCGGCGCGTTCGCCCGGCCGTTCACCACGTACCACAACGAGCTGGATTCCACACTCTACCTGAGGATCGCGGATGAGCTTTACCTGAAGCGCTTGATCGTGGGGAGCCTCGACCGTGTTTACGAGATCGGTAAGAGCTTCCGGAACGAGGGTATCGATCGGACCCACAGCCCCGAGTTCACCATGCTCGAGCTCTACCAGGCGTTCGCGGACTACGAGGTGATGATCGAGCTGGCCGAAACCATGGTGTCGACGGCGATCGAGAAGATCCAGGGGGTCACCGAGAGGGAGTACGAGGGGACGCTCATCCAGCTGGGGGCGCCGTGGCAGAGGATGACGTATCGGGACGCGCTTCTCGAGTACGGCGGAGTCGATGCCCTGGAGGCGGGTCTGGAGGAGCTGCGGCGCGAGGCCGAAGCCTCTGGTCGCTCCGACGCCGAGGATCTTCCTCGTGAGAAGCTGATCGACGTGCTGTTCTCGGCCCGTGTCGAGCCACACCTTCTGCAGCCCACGGTCGTCTACGATTTCCCGATCGAGATCAGCCCGCTCGCCAAGCCGAAGCGGGGAGAGCCGCGTCTGGCGGAGCGCTTCGAGGTTATCGCCGGCGGATCGGAACTAATCAACGCCTTTAGCGAGCTCAACGACCCGATGGATCAATGGGATCGTTTCGGCGCGCAGGCGCGCGCGCGCGCGGCGGGGGACCTGGAGGCTCAGCCGCTGGACGAGGATTACCTGCGGGCGCTCGAGTACGGCCTGCCCCCGACAGGGGGACTCGGGTTGGGTGTCGATCGCCTCATTATGCTCGCCACCGGCCTCGGCTCGATCCGTGAGGTGACGCTGTTCCCCTCTCTTCGGCCCGACGAAGGAGCGGAGGAGTGAGCCGCAAACGCTCCCTCGAATGGTTTGTGGCCCGGCGCTACCTTTCGGGCGGAAAGGGTCGCGGATTCCTCTCCCTGATCACGCTGATCGCAATCGGCGGAGTGACCGTGGGGGTGATGGCGCTGATCGTCGTGATCGCGGTCATGAGCGGTCTGCAAAAGGACCTTCGGGAGGCGATCCTCGGGGCCAGTCCCCACGGCATGGTGATACGGCTCGGAGACGACGTCTCCATGTTGGATTGGGAGCGCGTGCTCGATGTGGTTCGGGCGGATTCCTCGGTCACCGCCGCCGCCCCGTTCGTATACACGGAGATCGTACTCGCGCCGCCGGGTAGCTTCAACGAGGGTGCCGTCCTGAAGGCTATCCCCGACGACGCGCAGGCGCTCGCCGTCGCAAGAGTGGACGAGTATCTGATCTCGGGGAAGCTGCCCTTCGACGTCACCGAGTCGGGGCACCCCGGGCTGTTGGTCGGCCGCGGCCTGGCGAACCGGCACGGCCTCTTCCCGGGCCAGGTCGTGACGATCGTATCCGTCCAGAACGCCGAGTTGACACCGACCGGCCTCCAGCCGCAGATGCGGAGGTTCGAAGTCACGGGCGTCTTCGAGACGGGGCTGTACCAGTACGACTCGAAGTGGACGTTCACCACCCTTGCCGCGGCGCAAAGCCTGCTCAACCTGGATGAGCGCGTCACCGGCGTGGAGTTCAACGTCGAGGATGCCTGGAAGGCGGGAGAAACCGCTCAGCGGTTGGATGTCGAGCTTCGCTTCCCGTATGCGGTTGATGATTGGCAACACCAGAACGCGAGCCTCTTCTCCGCGCTCAAGCTGGAGAAGCTGGCCATGTCGGTGATCCTTCTGCTCATCGTACTCGTCGCCTCCTTCAACATCATCTCCACGCTGATCATGGTGGTCACCGACAAGACCCGGGAGATCGGAATCCTGCGCTCGATGGGCGTCACCGCGAACGGTGTCCTCCGGATCTTCCTGATCCAGGGGGTCGTCATCGGGATTATCGGCACACTCGTCGGCGGCACGCTCGGCGGCACACTCGCGTATCTGCTCGACCGCTACGAGTTCATCACGCTCCCCGGCGATGTGTACTTCATCGACCGCCTGCCCGTGGATGTGAACCCGGTGGATGTCGGACTCATCGTCGCGGCGTCGATCGCCATCTCCTTCCTAGCGACGATCTATCCCGCTCGGCGGGCCGCCGAGCTCTCGCCTGTGGATGCCATTCGCCATGAGTGAGGGCAGATGACCGAGGCGCCGGATCTCCTGCGCGAGCCGGCAGCGGCCGCGGCTGTGCCCGGGACCGTGAGGCCGGACCCCGAAACGCCGCCGGCGGTCTCGGCGCAGGGCGTCTGTCGGAACTTCCTCAGTCCGGACGGCCGCGAGCTCCGGGTGCTGCGTGGCGTGGACCTGGAGGTGGATCGTGGCGAGACGCTGGCCATCATGGGACCGAGCGGGGCGGGAAAGTCCACGCTGCTGCACCTCCTCGGCGCTCTGGACGAGCCGACCAGCGGAACTGTCCGAATAGCCGGGCGGACGTTGAGCGGACTGGCCGACACGGAGGTGGCGCGCCTGCGCAACGAGCTCGTGGGCTTCGTCTTCCAGTTCCACCATCTGCTGAGGGATTTCTCGGCGCTCGAGAACGTCATGCTTCCTCAGATCATCGCGGGCGTCGAGCGCGCGGAAGCAGAGTCGCGCGCGACAGCCGGCCTGGAGCAGGTCGGCCTCGGGGAGAGGCTCCAGCACCGCCCCAACAAGCTGTCGGGTGGTGAGCAGCAGCGAGTCGCGGTCGCCCGAGCCCTCGTCAACGAGCCCCCTCTCTTGCTGGCCGATGAGCCGTCGGGTAACCTGGACACAGAGACCAGCAAACGCTTGCACGACGTGCTGTTCGCTCTGGTCGAGGATCACGGCAGCGCCCTGATCGTTGCGACCCACGACCGGGAGCTGGCGGAGCGCGCCGGTCGAGTCCAGCGGCTGGTCGGTGGCGTCCTGGAGCCGCCGGACTGAGATCGCGGCGGATTCCTCTCACCGTCGTATGGGCGACGCGCCGGGATGCCCGGCCGTGCAAATCACCACACGCCATGGTACGCGCGCAACACCGCACGGAACCGGGCGGCTCCAACGACATGTAACTTGATGATGGAAGAGGCAGTCATAGAAGAAGATGGGGGGCCGCCGGAAACGCTGGTACGGTCCGAGCGGCGAGGGGAAGGAATCCGGCCGGCCGGCCGGCCGGGCCAGGACACGTCCGGGAGGGGGTAGATGGTCTGCGAACGCTGTCAGGAACGGGAAGCCGAGGTTCACCTGACGACGATCGAGAACGACGAGATGGCCACGGTCCATCTGTGCTCCTCGTGCGCCGGCACCGGCTCCGCTGGCCGACTTCCTCGCCACCATCGGCACCAGCGTCGAGGATGCTTCGGAAGGCACGATGAGCGAGCCGTGCCCGTACTGCGGTACGTCGTCCGGGGATTTCCGTCGCAGTGGCCGGCTGGGGTGCCCGGAGTGCTACGCCCATTTTGAAGGCCAGCTTCGCGGCCTCCTGAGACGCGTTCACGGCTCCACTCAGCACGTCGGCAAGCTCTACCTCGGCGAGGCCATGGAGACCGACGACCGCTATGCCAAGCTCCGGAGCCTGAGGCTGCGCCTGGACCGGGCCGTCGAGCTCGAGGACTTCGAGGCCGCTGCCGAGCTTCGCGACCAGATCAACGTGCTCGAGGGGGCGGAGCGGTGAGCGGCGGCAACGGCATGGGGGTTCCGTCGCCCACGGTCGACGATCGAGGTACCTCGTGGTTGGATGGAAGCGGACAGGACCACGAGATCGTGCTCTCGACCCGCGTGCGTTTGGCCCGCAACCTCCAGGGGTACACCTTCGCTCTTCGAGCGGATGCCGATGATCGGCGGAGCGTCCTGGATCAGGTTCGACACGCGCTGGGGGCGAGCGCCGATCTGGACGACGGCGTTCTCTGGGAGATGTCGGAGCTGGAGGCCGTCGAACGCCGGATTCTGCACGAGCGCCACGTCGTGAGCCGGGAGCTGATCGGTCCGGACGAAGGCCCGGCGCCGGACGGAACGGCACTCGCTCTCGGTGCGAGCGGGCCGTGCGGAGTGATGATCAACGAGGAAGACCACCTTCGCATCCAATCCCTCCACAACGGCATGGAGCTGGAGGCCGCGTGGCGGCAGGTGTCGGAGCTGGACGAGGCGTTGGGAAGCCGGCTGCCGTACGCCTTCCATCACGAGTTCGGTTTTCTCACCTGCTGCCCGACGAACGTGGGCACCGGCCTGCGGGCCTCGGTTCTGGTTCACCTGCCAGGGCTCGTGCTGACCAAAGAGATCAACAAAGTCCTGCAGGGGATCGCCCAGGTCGGCCTCACCTACCGCGGCCTCTACGGTGAGGGATCGGAGGTCGTCGGAAACTTCTTCCAGATTTCGAATCAGACGACGCTCGGGAAGAGCGAGACGGATCTCGTAGACCACCTGCACGAGATCGGCGTTCAGGTCGTCGAGTACGAGAAGCGGGCGCGCGCCGTCTTGCTTCGCGAGGCTCCCTACGTTCTGGAAGACAAGGTATGGAGAGCGTACGGGATTCTGCGTCACGCGCGAAGCCTCTCCTTCGACGAGATGATGAACCTGCTCTCGGGCGTGCGTTTGGGCCTCACTCTGAAACTTCTCAGAACACCTCGGGTAAGGACGCTGAACGAGATAATG